>NZ_JBVHQB010000009.1:0-353286 GCF_055567635.1 Streptomyces sp. NPDC026500
AAACGCCCGGTTACATTCCGAACCCGGAAGCTAAGCCTCACAGCGCCGATGGTACTGCAGGGGGGACCCTGTGGGAGAGTAGGACGCCGCCGAACTAAAATTAGAGCTCCGGCTCTTGGGAATTTTTCCCGAGAGCCGGAGCTTTTTTGTTTTCCGCCAATTTTTCTGATGACGTCTCTCCCTTGCCTCCCCCTCTGCGCTGTGGCGCGAGGGCTGCGGGTAAGGTCAGGGGGCATCGTTGGCTCGTTTCCCACAGGAGGCCCCCGGGTGGAGGTCCAGGAGACCCGTGTTCAGACGGACCGGGTCCTCACCATCCCGAACATCCTCAGCATGGCGCGCCTCCTCGGCGTACCCATCTTCCTGTGGTTGATCCTCAGGCCGGAGTTCGGCGGTCCCAAGAGTGACGGCTGGGCGCTGCTCATCCTCATGCTGAGCGGTATCACCGACTATCTGGACGGCAAGCTCGCCCGGCGCTGGAACCAGATCAGCAGCCTCGGCCGGCTGCTGGATCCCGCGGCCGACCGGCTCTACATTCTGTCGACGCTTGTCGGACTCACCTGGCGGGGGATTCTTCCGATCTGGCTGACGGCCGCGCTTCTCGCACGCGAGCTGGTTCTGCTGGTGATGGTGTGGATCCTCCGGCGCCACGGCTATCCGCCCCCGCAGGTGAACTTCCTCGGGAAGGCAGCCACCTTCAACCTGATGTACGCCTTCCCGTTGTTGCTGCTCAGTGACGCGAGCGGCTGGATCGCGACAGTGGGCGCTATTTTCGGATGGGCGTTCGCCGGATGGGGTACAACCCTGTATTGGTGGGCAGGAGTCCTCTACGTGGTGCAGGTCCGCCGGTTGGTCCGGGCGGACACCATGGCCGATTGAGCTCGGCCCGATTGGGCGGCTGTAGTGCCCCGATGGCCCGCGCTCGAAAACTGCGGGACAATCAGGACGGGTGAAGTCGGCTGTACCGTCGTCTCTTCAAGGAGGACGCTTCCGACATGAAGGCCGTCGTGATGGCCGGAGGCGAAGGCACACGCCTTCGCCCAATGACCTCAAGCATGCCCAAGCCGCTCCTGCCGGTGGTGAACCGCCCGATCATGGAGCATGTGCTCAGGTTGCTCAAAAGGCATGGGCTCAACGAGACCGTCGTCACTGTCCAGTTCCTGGCCTCGATGGTCAAGAACTACTTCGGTGACGGTGAAGAGCTCGGCATGGAGCTCACCTATGCCAATGAGGAGAAGCCACTCGGTACCGCCGGGAGCGTCAAGAACGCCGAAGAGGCGTTGAAAGACGATGCTTTCCTCGTCATCTCCGGTGATGCTCTCACCGACTTCGATCTCACCGAACTCATCAACTTCCACAAGGAGAAGGGCGCGCTCGTCACCGTCTGTCTGACGCGCGTCCCCAATCCGCTGGAATTCGGCATCACCATCGTGGACGAAGAAGGCAAGGTCGAGCGCTTCCTGGAGAAGCCGACCTGGGGCCAGGTCTTCTCGGACACCGTGAACACCGGTATCTACGTCATGGAGCCCGAGGTCTTCGACTACGTCGAGGCCGATGTATCCGTCGACTGGTCCGGCGACGTCTTCCCTCAGTTGATGAAGGAAGGCAAGCCCATCTACGGCTATATCGCCGAGGGCTACTGGGAGGACGTCGGCACTCACGAGAGTTATGTGAAGGCCCAGGCCGACGTCCTGGAGGGCAAGGTCGACGTCGAACTCGACGGGTTCGAGATCTCCCCGGGCGTCTGGGTGGCCGAGGGAGCGGAGGTGCATCCCGACGCCGTACTGCGCGGGCCGCTCTACATCGGTGACTACGCCAAGGTCGAGGCGAACGCCGAGATCCGCGAACACACCGTCGTCGGCTCCAACGTCGTCGTCAAGAACGGCGCGTTCCTCCACCGGGCCGTCGTGCACGACAACGTGTACATCGGTCAGCACAGCAACCTGCGCGGCTGTGTGGTCGGAAAGAACACCGACATCATGCGCGCCGCTCGCATCGAGGACGGCGCGGTGATCGGCGACGAATGCCTCGTCGGTGAAGAATCGATCATTCAGGGCAACGTCCGCGTCTATCCGTTCAAGACCATCGAGGCCGGCGCCTTCGTCAACACCTCGGTGATCTGGGAGTCGCGCGGTCAGGCCCATCTCTTCGGTGCCCGTGGTGTCTCCGGGATCCTGAACGTCGAGATCACCCCGGAACTGGTCGTGCGCCTGGCAGGCGCCTACGCGACGACCCTCAAGAAGGGTTCCACCGTCACCACGGCCCGCGACCACTCCCGAGGTGCCCGCGCACTGAAGCGAGCGGTGATCTCGGCGTTGCAGACCAGCGCCATCGACGTACGCGACCTGGAGAACGTACCGCTGCCCGTGGCCCGGCAGCAGACCGCTCGGGGCAGCGCGGGCGGAATCATGATCCGGACGACACCCGGAGTGCCCGACTCCGTCGACATCATGTTCTTCGACGGGCAGGGTGCCGACCTGTCGCAGGGCGGGCAGCGGAAGCTGGACCGGGTCTTCGCGCGACAGGAGTACCGGCGCGCGTTCCCCGGCGAGATCGGGGACCTGCACTTCCCCGCCAGCGTCTTCGACTCGTACACGGGGTCGCTGCTGCGGAACGTCGACACCACCGGTATCGCGGATTCCGGGCTCAAGGTGGTCGTCGACGCCTCCAACGGCAGTGCCGGACTCGTGCTGCCCAGCCTGCTGGGCAAGCTCGGTGTGGACTCCCTGGTCATCAATCCCGGTCTCGACGAGTCCAGGCCGACCGAGACGGCGGAGACGCGGCGGGCCGGCCTGGTGCGGCTGGGCGAGATCGTCGCGTCCGCGCGGGCCGCGTTCGGAGTGCGCTTCGACCCGGTGGGCGAGCGGCTCTCGCTCGTCGACGAGAAGGGGCGGATCGTCGAGGACGACCGGGCCCTGCTCGTCATGCTCGACCTGGTGGCCGCCGAGCGGCGCAGTGGGCGAGTGGCGCTGCCGGTCACCACCACAAGGATCGCCGAGCAGGTGGCGGCCTACCACGGCACGCAGGTGGAGTGGACGACGACGTCGCCGGACGACCTGACGCGGGTCGGCCGCGAGGAGACGACGATCTTCGGCGGCGACGCACGCGGCGGCTTCATCATTCCCGAGTTCAGCGGTGTCTTCGACGGCGCGGCCGCGTTCGTACGGCTCATCGGTCTGGTGGCGCGGACGCAGCTCACGCTCAGCCAGATCGACGCGCGGATTCCGCGGGCGCATGTCCTCAAGCGGGACCTCGCGACTCCGTGGGCGGTGAAGGGGCTGGTGATGCGCCGGGTCGTGGAGGAGGCGGGAGACCGCTTCGTGGACACGACGGACGGCGTACGGGTCGTGGAGACGGACGGGCGTTGGGTGATGGTGCTGCCGGACCCCGCCGAGGCCGTCACCCATCTGTGGGCGGAGGGTCCGGACGACGCCTCCGCGGAGGCTCTGCTCGACGAGTGGGCGGCCGTTGTGGACAGCGCCGGCCGCTGAAACGATCTTCACTCGTGCGTGCCGGACAAGTGTCCCCAAGGGGGCCTGTCCGGCACGTTGGTGGGGCCATTCGGAGGTAGCACCCGCGACGTGCGACGATGTGCGGCATGCCGCAGCAGCCCCCCGTTCGGAGCAGCGCTCCGCGCCCCCCGCGCCCGGACGCCTCCATGTCGCTGCTCACCAACGTCATGGATCACAGCCTCGACGAGGGGTACGCCGAGGCTGCCGCCCGCAGGGAGGCCGAGGGCGCCGGCGGCATGCCGAAGACGGTCCGGGCCAAGCTGGGTCTTGCCGCGGGTCTGGTGCTCGCCGCGCTCGTGGTCACCGTCGGTGCGGCGAACGCTCGGCTGGCGGCCCCCGTCGTCGCCAAGGAGCGCCAGGAGCTCATCGACCGCATCGAGCGCGAGACGACGGCCGCGGACAAGTTGGAGACCGGCGTCGACGCCCTGCGTGCCGATGTGAGCGCCCGCCAGCGTGTGGCGCTGAAGAAGGACGGCGGCGGTGAGCAGGCCGACCTCGTGAGCATTCTGTCGGGTGCCACCGATGTGCACGGACCGGGCGTGAAGCTCGTCGTGAACGACGCGAAGGAAGCCAGCACGGGCGGTGACGGCACCAATCCGCGGGAGACCTCGGGATTCTCCGACACCGGGCGGGTGCGGGACCGTGACATGCAGCGCGTGGTCAACGGCCTGTGGGAGTCGGGCGCCGAGGCCGTCTCCGTCAACGGACAGCGGCTGACCGCCCTGTCGGCCATCAGGGCCGCGGGTGACGCGATACTGGTCGACAACAAGCCGCTGGTGCCGCCGTACACGGTGCTCGCGGTGGGGGACGGCCGGCGGCTCAGCACCAGGTTCCAGAACAGCGCCGACGGGCTCTATCTGCACGCCCTGCAGGAGAACTACGGCATCAGGACCAGCATTTCCGCCGAGGGCGACGTCCGGTTGTCCGCCGCACCGAGTGTGATCGTACGTACAGCAGAGCCGAGCACAGAGAAGGGCACACCGTGATCGCCGTACTGGGCCTCGTCGTGGGAGTCGTGGCTGGATTGTTGGTCCGGCCCGAGGTTCCGGCGGTTGTCGAGCCTTACCTTCCGATCGCCGTCGTGGCGGCGCTCGACGCCGTGTTCGGCGGTCTGCGCGCGATGCTCGACGGCATCTTCGACGACAAGGTCTTCGTGGTCTCGTTCCTGTCGAACGTGGTCGTCGCCGCGCTGATCGTTTTCCTGGGTGACAAGTTGGGTGTGGGTGCCCAGCTGTCCACGGGTGTCGTGGTCGTCCTCGGCATCCGGATCTTCTCCAATGCCGCGGCGATCCGCCGGCACGTGTTCCGGGCGTGAGGCCGATGAGCAACGAGAACGAAGACGAAGCGCCCCAGAACCCGCTGCGCGAAGAGCTGCCCGAAGAGGTCCGCGCGGCCGCGCAGGAGCCCGAACCGGAGACGGCCGACGAGAACGTCGAGACGCCGCCGTCCGGCCGTCAGAGGCTGGTCAAGGGGTTGTGGCCGCCGCGGGTGTCGCGTGCCCAACTCATCGTCGCCGTGCTGTTGTTCGGCCTCGGCTTCGGCCTGGCCGTGCAGGTGGCGTCCAACAGTGACGGCGACAGCGCGCTGCGGGGAGCGCGTCAGGAAGATCTCGTGCGCATTCTCGATGAACTCGACAGCCGGACTCAGCGTCTTGAGGACGAGAAGCAGGGTCTCGAGGATCAGCGCACCGAGCTGGAGAACAGCTCGAACCAGGCCGAGGAGGCCCGCAAGCAGACGATCGAGAAGGAGAAGCAACTCGGCATTCTGGCGGGCACCGTGGCCGCTCAGGGCCCCGGCATCACCCTGACGATCGACGATGTGAAGGGGACGGTCAAGGCGGACATGTTGCTCGACGCCATCCAGGAGCTGCGCGCCGCCGGCGCGGAGGCGATCCAGGTGAACGGCGTACGTGTGGTCGCCGGGACATATCTGGCCGACTCCGGAAGCGGAGTGAAGGTCGACGGGAACAAGATCACCCAGCCTTATCGTTTCAAGGTCATCGGCAAGCCGCAGGATCTGGAGCCGGCGCTGAACATTCCGGGAGGCGTGGTGCAGACACTGGAGAAGGAGCAGGCCACCGTCACGGTGGATCGCTCGACGAAGATCGTCGTCGATGCCTTGCGACCGGCGGAGCGGCCTGACTACGCTCAGTCGTCCTCCCGGTGAACGGCGGTCGCATGGGGGTCGCCGGGCGAGGGCAGGAGGTTGCGGGGGGTCGGCGCACCGAATGGGTGGTGCGTGGTGGAAACTGTCTGGTGGATACGGACGTTGTGAGGATGTCCGGGTCGACCGGTGTGTTCAATCAGGGTTCGTCCTGCCCCACGGGCGGGTCTGTTTCGGTCAAGGGGAATCGCCCGTGAAGTTGTTTGCGAAGTTGTTCGGCAAGAGCACGCGAGAGGACAGTGGCGACAACGCGACTGCCCGTCACCGTGCACCGCGCCAGGGAGACGCGGAGGCCCGGAGCGGCGACCGCCCGCTGTTCCGGGACCAGGTCACCGGTCCCGGTGGTCAGGGCGCGTCGTCTGTTGACCCTGCCCAGCCGGGCCGCATAGGTTTCGGGGAACCGTCAGCCTCAAGCACGGGTGGAGGGTTCGCCTCCGATCCGTATGCGTCCCATGCCCCAGGTGGGCAGCCGCGGCAGGAGGATCCGTCCATGTCGGCCCAGGTGTGTACGAGGTGCGGGAACCGCAACGCGGAGAACAGCCGGTTCTGTTCCAACTGCGGTGCGCCGCTGCGGGGCGGACCGGAGCGTCCGTCGGAGCAGACGTCCACGATCTCCATCTCCGGTATCGAGGCCTACGACGCCGAGGTGACGGGTCAGACGCCCTCGCCGATGCTCTCCCCGGAGGCTCAGGCGGCGGTCGACGCGCTGCCGGTCGGATCGGCGCTCCTGGTGGTGCGCCGTGGCCCCAACTCGGGCAGCCGCTTCCTGCTGGACGGTGAGCTGACCACGGCCGGGCGTCATCCGCAGAGCGACATCTTCCTCGACGACGTGACGGTGTCGCGTCGGCACGTGGAGTTCCGTCGTGTCGCGGACGGTTCGTTCACGGTCGCGGATGTCGGCAGCCTGAACGGCACGTACGTCAACCGGGAGCGGATCGACCAGGTCCCGCTGTCGAACGGTGACGAGGTGCAGATCGGCAAGTACCGGCTGGTGTTCTACGCGAGCCAGCAGGGCATCTGACCCTCCCCCAACTCCGTCCGGGGGGACACCGAGGGAATGTCCATGCTTCAAACACCGAGCGGCGGTGCCGGCAGCGGTACCGCCGCCGCGGACAGTGGGCTGATGAGCATCGGCGCGGTGCTGAGCGTGCTGCGTGACGAGTTCCCCGAAGTCACCATCTCCAAGATCAGGTTCCTGGAGTCGGAGGGGCTCGTCGAGCCGCGGCGGACCCCCTCGGGGTACCGCAAGTTCAGCGTGAACGATGTCGACCGCCTCGGCCACGTCCTGAGGATGCAGCGCGACCACTACCTCCCGCTGAAGGTGATCCGCGAGCACCTGGACGCCCTGGCGCGCGGTGAGCAGGTGCGGCTGCCCTCCGTGGGCCGCCAGCGCGACGCGGGTGAGGGAGAACCCCTCGGCGGGCTCTACGGCGAGCCCGAGGGGCCCACGGCCCGGGTGGGCCGCGCCGAGCTGCTGGCCGCCGCGGAGATCGGCGAGCAGCAGCTCCAGGAGTGGGAGTCGTACGGGCTGATCGGGCCTCTGCCCGACGGTGTGTACGACGCCGAGGCGGTGACCGTCGCCGCGCTCGTCGTCGAGCTGGGACGCTTCGGCATCGAGCCGCGCCATCTGCGGGCGATGAAGGCCGCGGCGGAGCGTGACGCGGGGCTGGTGGACCAGGTGGTCGCCCCCCTGCGGCGCCACCGCAATCCGCAGACCCGGGCGCACGCGGAGGCCCGTACGAAGGAACTCGCGGGCCTCACGGTGAAGCTGCACGCGGCGCTCGTGCAGACCGCGCTGGGAGTGCGGCTGCGCTGATCCGGGGTACCGGCGCGGGCTGCGGATCGTCCACCCGTTCTGTGCCCGACTACCCAAACGTCCCGGGCACGGCCTAGGGTTGCTGTGTGAACGAGCTCGATGTCGTAGGTGTCCGGGTCGAGATGCCCTCCAACCAACCGATCGTGCTTCTGCGTGAAGTGGGAGGCGACCGCTACCTCCCCATCTGGATCGGACCGGGGGAGGCGACGGCGATCGCCTTCGCTCAGCAGGGCATGGCCCCCGCACGACCGCTGACCCACGACCTGTTCAAGGACGTGCTGGAGGCCGTCGGCCAGGAGCTCACCGAAGTACGCATCACGGACCTGCGCGAGGGCGTCTTCTACGCCGAGCTCGTCTTCGCCAGCGGGGTCGAGGTGAGCGCCCGGCCGTCCGACGCCATAGCGCTGGCCCTGCGCACCGGAACGCCGATCTACGGCAGTGACGGGGTGCTCGACGACGCGGGTATCGCGATCCCGGACGAGCAGGAGGACGAGGTGGAGAAGTTCCGCGAGTTCCTCGACCAGATCTCGCCCGAGGACTTCGGCACCAACAGCCAGTGACGCGGGCGAACGGAGGGCCGCTGCGGGCGGCATTTGCCCGCGGCGAGTGTGGTGTGCCGCGGCCCGCGCCGAGAGGATTCGACTAGCCTTTCCCCGCGGTAGGGCACGGGAAACCACCCTTAGGGTGATTATCACTCGGCGTGCCGAGTGTGGCGATCGTTGACGCGCCCCTGGTGACTGCCTACCGTCGAGAAGGCAGGTCAAGGACGGAGGTCGGCGTGAGAAGCAGCGGCGACGGTACGGCTGGGGGTGCTCCCGGACGCGGTCCGGGGGAGAGTGGCCCGTACCCTCCCCCAAGCTCTCGGCTCGGCTCGAGCAGGGGGTACCCCCATCATGGCGGCGCGGCCGATCACGTTGCGCGGCGGCCGACAGCAGTGCCCGGTGAGGGAGGGGCTGTTCCCGAGGAGGTCGGTTACCGAGGGCCCACGGCGTGCGCCGCCGCGGGCATCACCTACCGGCAGCTGGACTACTGGGCGCGGACCGGACTGGTCGAGCCCAGTGTGCGTCCCGCCTACGGGTCGGGGACGCAGCGCCTGTACAGCTTCCGGGACGTGGTGGTCCTGAAGATCGTCAAGCGGTTCCTCGACACCGGGGTGGCGCTGCAGAACATCCGCACCACGGTCCAGCACCTGAGGGAGCGCGGCTTCCAGGACCTGGAGCGCATGACGCTGATGAGCGACGGCGCGACGGTCTACGAGTGCACCTCGCCCGACGAGGTGCACGCGCTGCTGCAGGGCGGCCAGGGTGTCTTCGGCATCGCCGTGGGCGTGGTGTGGCGGGATGTCGAGAGCGCCCTGTCGCAGTTGCACGGAGAGCGCGTGGACACCGGTGAGACGCTCCTCGGGCACAATCCCGCCGACGAGCTGGCGCGCAGGCGCAACCGCGCGGTGTGACGCGCGGCTTTCGATGACGTGATGCCCCGGCGTGCCGGGGCATTGTCAGTGGCGTAGGGCAGCATCGGAGATGTGAGAACCGCGCCCACGATCCTGCATCTCGACATGGATGCCTTCTTCGCCTCGGCGGAGCAGGCGTCCAAGCCGAGCCTGCGCGGGAAGGCCGTCGTCGTGGGCGGGCTCGGACCCCGTGGAGTGGTCGCCACCGCCTCGTACGAGGCGCGCGTCTTCGGGGTGAACTCGGCGATGCCCATGGCCCAGGCCCGCAGGCGCGCACCGAACGCCGCCTATCTCGTGCCGCGCTTCGGGCTCTACCGTGAGGTCAGCGAGCAGGTGATGGGGCTTCTGAGGGCCCTGTCGCCGCTGGTGGAGCCGCTGAGCCTGGACGAGGCGTTCGTGGACCTGGAGGCGGGCGGGACGGCCTGGGACGACGCCTCGGCGCGGCTGGCCGGTGCCAAGCTGCGCGCGGACATCCGGGCGGTCACGGGGCTCACGGGGTCGGTGGGGCTCGCCGCCTCCAAGATGCTGGCGAAGATCGCCTCGGAGCAGGCCAAACCCGACGGTCTCGTGGTGATCGAGCCGGGCACCGAGCGCGCGCTGCTGGGGCCGATGCCGGTACGGACACTGCCGGGTGTGGGGCCGGCCACCGGCGACCATCTGCGGCGGGCCGGCATCACCACCGTCGAGGAGCTCGCCGAGGCGGGCGAGGACGAGCTGGTACGGCTGGTGGGGAAGGCTCACGGGCACGCGCTGTTCGCGATGGCGCTGGCCCACGACGAGCGGCCCGTGGTGGCCGAGCGGGAGACCAAGTCGGTGTCGGTCGAGGACACGTACGACGTGGACATCCACGACCGCGTCCGGGTGGAGCTGGAGGTGCAGCGGCTCGCGGACCGGTGTGTGCGGCGGCTGCGCCGGGCCGGGCTGTCGGGGCGGACCATCGTGCTGAAGGTGCGCAGGTACGACTTCTCGACGCTGACCCGGTCCGAGACGCTGAGGGGGCCCACGGACGACCCCGGTGTCGTCCGGGAGGCCGCAGCCCGGCTGCTGGAGGGCGTGGACACTACCGGCGGCGTGCGCCTGCTGGGGGTAGGTGTCTCCGGGCTCGCCGACTACACGCAGGAGGACCTGTTCGCGCAGGCGCAGGCCGCTGCCGTGGGGGACCTGGCGGCCGAGGAGCGTTCCGCGGACGAGCCGGCCGAAGAGGCCGCCGGGGAGGTACCGCCCGCGGAGCGGCGGTGGCCCTCCGGGCACGATGTGCGCCATGCCGAGTTCGGGCACGGATGGGTACAGGGGAGCGGGCTGGGGCGGGTCACGGTGCGGTTCGAGACGCCCTGGTCCGATCCCGGCCGGGTGCGGACCTTCCGGACGGACGATCCGCAGCTGGAGCCGGCGGACCCGCTGCCCCTGGTGGAGCGAAGACCGGAGGATGCCGAAGGGCTCCCGGCCGGTTCCGAGCCGGTGGTGTCAGAAGCCGGGACGCAGGGTCCGGGCCGGGACGCGGGCCCAGACGCGGACGCGGGCCCAGACCCAGATCTAGACGCGGACGCGGGCCCAGACCCAGACGCGGGCCCTGACCCAGACCCAGACGCGGGCCCTGACCCGGGCCCAGACGCGGGCCCAGACGCGGGCCCAGACGCGGGCCCTGACCCGGGCCCAGACGCGGGCCCGGGTCCGGACGCGGGCCCGGGCCGCAGGGCTCAGGCGTCCTCCGTGCCCGCTAGCCGGCCGAAGTCCCGGTCCGGCGGCGGCGGAGGGGACGCCACGTCGAGACCGTAGTGGTGGTAGAGCTGGAGTTCCTGTTCGGGGGAGAGGTGACGCCCGACGCCGAAGTCGGGGGCGTCCTTGATCAGCGCTCGGTCGAAGGGGATACGCAGGGTCCCCTCGACGATCTCGCTGGGCTCCAGGGGCACGAAGGCATCCCTGCTGAACAGCCCGGTGCGTATGGCCGCCCACTCCGGGACACCGGTGGCGTCGTCGAGATAGACCTCGTCGATCGTGCCGATCTTGGTGCCCTTGCTGTCGAACGCCTTGCGGCCGATCAGGTTGCGCGGATCGATGTCGGTCTGCACGGTCCCTCCAGTGGTCGCAAACTCATCCGTAAGTACTACAAAAGAGCACATTTGTGAAGGCGGCCACTCGAAGGCTGATGTCTTGTCCTCGCTGGTAGGCTGGCAGACGGCTGCTGATCCCGTGCGGGAGAGTCCTCCAGATTTCACCGGAGGCGCCGAAGGAGCAAATCCTCCCCGGAATCTCTCAGGCTCACGTACCGCACGGACGAGGTCACTCTGGAAAGCAGGGCGGGTGTCGATGGCTTCCGCTCTCACCGACGGTGAAAGCCGGACCGTCCGAGGACGATCCGGTGAAACTCTCAGGTTGAGATGACAGAGGGGGAGGCCGTCGGGGTACCCGTGCCGGGGTGCCCCTCGAAGGTCGCGTCAGACCAGGAGGCCTCCGCCATGACCGCCCCTCGTATTCCGCTTTCCGAGCTCGAACAGGGCATTCCCTTCGAGCAGCGCCACATCGGGCCCGACTCCGAAGCGCGGGCCAAGATGCTCGCGCAGGTCGGATACGGCTCGCTCGACGAGCTGACGGCCGCCGCGGTGCCCGACGTGATCAAGAACGCCGAGGCCCTGAAGCTGCCGGCCGCGCGCACCGAGGCCGAGGTACTCGCCGAGCTCCGCTCCCTCGCGGACCGCAACGAGGTGCTCGGCTCGATGATCGGCCTCGGTTACTACGGCACGTTCACGCCGCCGGTGATCCTGCGCAACGTCATGGAGAACCCGGCCTGGTACACCGCGTACACGCCGTACCAGCCGGAGATCTCGCAGGGCCGTCTCGAGGCGCTGCTGAACTTCCAGACCGTCGTCGCCGAGCTGACCGGACTGCCGACCTCCGGCGCCTCCCTCCTCGACGAGGGCACCGCCGCCGCCGAGGCGATGGCGCTGTCCCGCCGCATGGGCAAGAACAAGAAGGGCCTCTTCCTGGTCGACGCGGACGCGCTGCCGCAGACCATCGCCGTCATAGAGACCCGCGCCGAGCCGACCGGCGTCGAGATCGTCGTCGCCGACCTCGCCGACGGCATCCCGGCCGATCTCGCCGGGCGCGAGATCAACGGCGTGCTGATCCAGTACCCGGGCGCCTCCGGTGCCGTACGCGACATCAAGCCGATCGTCGAGCAGGCGCACGAGCTGGGCGCCGTCGTCACCGTCGCCGCCGATCTGCTCGCCCTGACCCTGCTGACCTCGCCCGGCGAGCTCGACGCGGACATCGCGATCGGTACGACGCAGCGCTTCGGTGTGCCGATGGGCTTCGGCGGTCCGCACGCCGGTTACATGGCGGTGCGCGAGAAGTTCGCGCGCAGCCTCCCCGGCCGCCTGGTCGGTGTGTCCGTGGACGCCGACGGGCACAAGGCGTACCGCCTCGCCCTGCAGACGCGTGAGCAGCACATCCGCCGCGAGAAGGCGACCAGCAACATCTGTACGGCTCAGGTGCTGCTCGCCGTGATGGCCGGCATGTACGCCGTCTACCACGGTCCCGACGGCCTGCGGACCATCGCACGGCGTACCCACCGCTACGCCACCGTCCTGGCCGCGGGGCTCACCGCCGGCGGTATCGAGGTCGTGCACGGCGCGTACTTCGACACGCTCACCGTGCGGGTCCCGGGCCGCTCCGCCGAGATCGTGGCCGCCGCCCGCGACCACGGCGTCAACCTCCACCTCGTCGACGCCGACCAGGTGTCGATCTCGTGCGACGAGACGACCACGCGCGACCAGCTGGCCGCCGTGTGGACCGCCTTCGGCGTTGAAGGCGACATCGAGGCGCTGGACGCGAGCACGCAGGACACCCTGCCGGCCGCGCTGCTGCGCACCGACGAGTACCTCACGCACCCCGTCTTCCACCAGCACCGCTCCGAGACCGCGATGCTGCGCTACCTGCGCAAGCTCTCCGACCGCGACTACGCGCTCGACCGCGGCATGATCCCGCTGGGCTCCTGCACCATGAAGCTCAACGCGACCACCGAGATGGAGCCGGTCACCTGGCCCGAGTTCGGGCAGATGCACCCCTTCGCGCCCGCCGAGCAGGCGCGGGGCTATCTGACGCTCATCCACGAGCTGGAGGACCAGCTCGCCGAGGTCACCGGCTACGACAAGGTGTCGCTCCAGCCCAACGCCGGTTCTCAGGGCGAGCTGGCCGGTCTGCTGGCCGTCCGCGGCTACCACCGCGCCAACGGCGACGACCAGCGCACCGTCTGCCTCATCCCGTCCTCCGCGCACGGCACCAACGCCGCCAGCGCCGTGATGGCCGGCATGAAGGTCGTCGTGGTGAAGACCGCGGACGACGGCGAGATCGACGTCGCGGACCTGCGCGCCAAGATCGAGCAGTACCGCGACGAACTGTCGGTGCTGATGATCACGTACCCCTCGACGCACGGTGTGTTCGAGGAGCACGTCGCCGACATCTGCGCCCAGGTGCACGAGGCCGGCGGCCAGGTCTACGTCGACGGTGCCAACCTCAACGCCCTGGTGGGCCTCGCCAAGCCGGGTCACTTCGGCGGCGACGTCTCGCACCTCAACCTGCACAAGACCTTCTGCATCCCGCACGGCGGTGGCGGTCCGGGCGTGGGCCCGGTCGGTGTGCGCGCGCACCTGGCGCCGTACCTGCCGAACCACCCGCTCCAGCCCGAGGCCGGTCCCGAGACCGGTGTCGGCCCGATCTCGGCCGCTCCCTGGGGTTCCGCGGGCATCCTGCCCATCTCCTGGTCGTACGTCCGGCTGATGGGCGGCGAGGGCCTCAAGCGCGCCACGCAGGTGGCCGTGCTCTCCGCCAACTACATCGCCAAGCGCCTGGAGCCGCACTACCCGGTGCTGTACACCGGTCCCGCCGGCCTGGTCGCGCACGAGTGCATCATCGACCTGCGCCCGCTCACCAAGGCGACCGGCGTGAGCGTCGACGACATCGCCAAGCGACTCATCGACTACGGCTTCCACGCGCCGACGATGTCGTTCCCGGTGGCCGGCACGCTGATGATCGAGCCGACCGAGTCCGAGGACCTCGGGGAGCTCGACCGGTTCTGCGAGGCGATGATCGCGATCCGCGCGGAGATCGAGAAGGTCGGCTCCGGCGAGTGGGCGGTGGACGACAACCCGCTGCGCGGGGCGCCGCACACGGCCGCCGCGCTCGGCGGCGACTGGGAGCACCCCTACAGCCGCGAGGAGGCCGTCTTCCCGGCCGGTGTCTCGGCCGCCGACAAGTACTGGCCGCCGGTGCGCCGCATCGACCAGGCGTACGGCGACCGGAACCTCGTCTGCTCCTGCCCGCCGCTTGACGCCTACGAGGACTGATCAGCGCTCGGCACGTGGACGCCTACGGGGAGTGATCACCCTCGGACATGCGTCGGGGCCGGTTCGGAGAGTACGTCTCCGGGCCGGCCCCTCGTGTGTCTGGGCGGCCTGTCACGGCCGCCCGGGTCGTGCGGCTCAGGCGGCCGTCATCACCGGCGCGCCGCCCAGCGGGCGGTGCGGGGCGATGATCTGGCCGTCCGGCAGGAGCTCACCGGTGTCCTCGAAGAGCAGAACGCCGTTGCACAGCAGGCTCCATCCCTGCTCCGGGTGGTGCGCCACAAGGCGGGCGGACTCCCGGTCGGCTGATTCGGCTGACGGACACGGTGGCTGGTGCTGGCACATGGATGGGATCTTTCGCTGGGTCGAGATGTGAGTGATGGCTGTGGTGTCTGTCTTGCGGCTTGAGGTACTCATGGCCGCCCCCCGTTGGTGTGTGGTCTGGAACCCAGTGTTGCCCCACAGGCGCCAATCCGCAGGGATTTGAGGGCACCACTTCTCACAGGTTTATGACGCATCACCCGCGCGGAGGGTTCACCCCAACTACGCCGTCCTTTCGGGTGGTTCGGGGTGGCCGAATGGGGCTAGTCAGGTCGGGTGCGAGGTGTGTTTCCCCTCGTACGAGCGCTGCATGGCCCTAACGAGCGAGCTGCTCTCCGGGGTGGTGACAGCGCAGTGCCCCGCGGCCGCGACACGGCTGCGGGGCACGGGCGCGGAGGATCAGGCGGGCGAGCTGAGGAGCGGTGCCGGGGTGACCCGGTGGGTGAGGACCGGCAGCAGTTCGGCGACGTGGTACGGACGGTGTGCGGCGATGCCGGGCGGGGCGGGCGCGAGCGGGACCAGGAGGTCGGTGGCGGCCGGATGGCCGGTCGCGCCGTCCGCCGTGCAGTCGCCGTGCAGCCAGAGGGTCAGCATGTAGAGCTCGGGCACGGACAACAGGCGCGCCTGGTAGGGCTGTTGCATGGTCTCGGCCTGCCGCAGGGCGCGTTCCGTCGCGGTGATGTAGGGGCCCTCGAAGAAGCGTGAGAAGGCCCAGCCGTCCGGGGTCAGCATGGTGTCGGCGGCGGCCACCGCACGGTCGCCGCAACGGATCAGGAAACGCCACCCGGCGAGCCGGGTGGCGGAGGCGCCCGCGGGAGTGATGCGATCCAGGACGTGGACGGGCAGCGGGAGTTCGGGGGTGGCGGGTCCCTGCGCCAGGCGCAGGGACGGGGTACGGGCTTCGCGGACAGCGGTGGGGGAACCGAGTGCCGTGAGAACGGTGCGCAGGGCGGGCGCGGGAGCCGGGGGTACGTGCAGCGGCATGGTGGGTCGCCTCTCATTCGACAGGCACAGTGGCGCGAGGGCGGGGGCGGACGGCGCTGTCAGCTCTCGGGTCAGAGGGGCGAGGGGTCTGGATCTGCCGACAGGGTGTCGCCTGCCGTCGTCACCATGACGACAGGACCTAGGACCGCGAGCGCCAACTCTCTGCCTCGGTAGCGGAGTTTATACGACGCGTGTTCAGGCTTTGTTTCGTCTAGTCGTCCCGAATACGAAGAGCAAGGCGCTATTCGGTCGATGAAACGAGGGATTCATCCCGATTCTGCGCGGTCGAACCGCGGTGACCTCGGAATGCTCCGCCGGAGCGGTCGGCCGATTCTCGTCGGCGTTTTTCACGAGATCATGTCGGGCGGCAAACTTGCTCAATGCTCCATGCCCGGTGAATGTGCCCGGGGCCGATGTCCAGCCTAGCGGTCGAAGAGCGAGCGCGGGACGTTATGGATCGCGTTGCCTGGGCATCATCCACCGTGACCCGGGACGCCAGGGCCGAAGCGTCGGCCTGCCCATCCGAGGAGGGACACTTCGATGGGGGAGAAGGTCGTGGCAGGGACGTTCGGCCTGTCTGATCGGCAGCGCTACCGCGACAAGCTCCGACAGTGTCTGACGGGGCTGGAGCGACTGCTGGAGGAGAAGCGGTTCGACCGTCCGAAGAACCTGATGGGCCTGGAGATCGAATTGAATCTCGCAGGGCCCGACGGCATGCCCAGAATGATGAATGGGCAAGTACTCGAAAGGATTGCGAGCCGCGATTTCCAAACAGAACTCGCCATGTTCAACCTGGAAGTCAACATCGCCCCACACCGATTGGGCGGCCGGGTATTCGACCGGCTCGCCGAAGAGATCCGCACCTCGCTCGCGTATGCCCATCGGAAAGCCAGCGAGGTCGACGCCGGAATCGTGATGATCGGCATCCTGCCGACGCTGGGCCAGGACGATCTGGTGTCCTCGAACCTCTCGGACGTCGACCGCTACACGCTGCTCAACGATCAGATCGTGGCCGCGCGCGGAGAGGATTTCGAACTCGACATAGACGGTGTGGAGCGTTTGGTGTGCAGGTCGGGATCCATCGCGCCCGAAGCCGCCTGCACCTCTGTGCAGTTGCACCTCCAGGTCACACCGGGCCGGTTCGCGGATGTGTGGAACGCGGCGCAGGCGGTCGCGGCGCCGCAGGTCGCGGTCGGGGCCAACTCGCCGTTCCTGTTCGGGCACGAGCTGTGGCGGGAGTCGAGGCCCCCGCTGTTCCAGCAGTCCACCGACACGCGGCCGCCGGAGCTGCAGGCGCAGGGAGTCCGACCGCGCACCTGGTTCGGCGAACGGTGGGTCACCTCGGCGTACGACCTCTTCGAGGAGAACCTGCGGTTCTTCCCGCCCCTGCTCCCCATCTGCGACGAGGAGGATCCGCTCGGAGTCCTCGATGCCGGGGGCGTACCCAAGCTCGCCGAGCTGGTGCTGCACAACGGCACGGTGTATCGCTGGAACCGGCCCGTGTACGGCATCGCCGACGGTGTACCGCATCTGCGCGTCGAGAACCGGGTGCTGCCCGCGGGCCCGACCGTCACCGATGTCATCGCCAATGCCGCCTTCTACTACGGGCTGGTCCGCGCGCTCGCCGAGGAGCCGCGTCCGGTGTGGACGCGGCTGTCCTTCGAGGCGGCGGCCGCCAATTTCGACGCGGCCTGCCGGTACGGCATCGACGCGCGCCTGGAGTGGCCGCGGCGCGGCCGCTACGGCGGGACCACGCAGGTCGACGCCGCGAACCTGGTCCGCGACGAACTGCTGCCGCTCGCCGCCGCCGGGCTCGACGCGTGGGGCGTCGAGCCCGCCGACCGGGATCTCTACCTGGGCGTGATCGAGGACCGGTGCCGGCTGCGCGTCAACGGCGCGACCTGGCAGGCGGCCACCTTCCACCGGGCCCTGGAGAAGGGACTCGGCCGCGATGCCGCGCTGGCCGCGACGACGAGGCGCTACGGCGAGCTGATGCATCTCGGGGACCCGGTGCACACCTGGCCGGTGGGACTGCCGGAGCCGGTTCCGCTGGGGTGACGCCCGGCGGTGCCGGTCAGTCCGGGTTGCCCGCGCCCGCGGCTGTGATCGCCTTGAGCATCGCCGCGTGGATCTGTGACGGCTCGTTGACCCGCTGGCCGGAGCCGCCGGTCGCCCTGGCGATCTGATCGACCTCCCGTCGGTCGCTGTCCGGGCCCACCGCGATGGCGATCAGGGGCACCGGGCGTTCCGGGTCGGCCAGTTTCTGCAGCTCGGCGACGAGATCGGACCGGGAGATGCTGCCGGGGTCCTGGTTGACTCCGTCCGTGAGGACGACCAGCGCGTTGAACCGGCCCTTCGCGTAGGAGGCGACGGCTGCCTTGTACGCGGCGAGTGTGGTGTCGTACAGACCGGTCTCTCCGTGCGGGACCGGCTTCAGGGAGCGGAAGGCCGCGGACAGCTTCTCGCGCTGGGTGCGGGATCCCTTGGCGTCGCCGAGCCGCTCGGTCGGTACGAGGACGCGGTAGTCCTTGTCGCCGTCGAGTTTCGTGGAGAACTTCCACAGCCCGATCTCGTCCTCGGGGGTGAACGTGGCGAGCGCCTGGAGCAGCGACTCCTTGGTGACGTCCATGCGTGACTGATCGCTGCCCGGCAGCGGCTCGGCCATGGAGGAGGAGGCGTCGACGACCGTGGTGATCCGGGCGCGCTCCACCGTGATCGTCCACATGCCGAGGGCTTCCTGGACCGCCTCCTTCGACGCGTGGTCGACGAGGATGCGCGCGTACGGCTGCGGGGACCTCCCGCCGGCCTCGGTGACCAGCGTGGCCGACGGGTTCTCGGCGTCCGTGCGGAAACCGAACACCCGCAGGAACTGCCGGGGTGCCGCCTCTCCGAGCAACGTCATGAACCGCAGGGCCGCACGGCTCTTGTCCGTGCCCAGCCGCGGAGCGTCGACCAGCGTGTACGGGTAGTCGAGCAGCGGCGCGCCGTCCTTGGGGTAGAAGAGGTCGAGGTCGTCACCCCCGTCCGCCGAGGTGTTGTGGGCGAACGCCGCCTGCTCGGAGAGGATCAGGGCCTGATTGCGCCCGGGGCTGTCCTGCCCGGAGCCGGAGAAGTCGGGGGGCAGGGTGTCCAGGAGCTGGGTGTCGCTGTCGGACGTGCGCTGCGAGAGCGCCTTGGCCATGGCGGCCGCCCGGACGTCACCGCCCTTGACCCGGGAGGCGGCCGCGCTGATCCGGGCGAGCGCGAGCAGTCCCGTCGAGCTGCGGGCAGGATCGACCGTGCCCAACTTGAGCCTTTTGTCCTGCATCGTCTCCCCGGCCAGCTCGGTCCAGGTGTACGTCTTCCCGGGCCAGCCCAGTGCTTTGGCGGCCGACGGAACCACGGCGACGCCGACCGGTGAGGAGGCGACGTTGCCCAGGCTGGTGACCTGCGTCGCGGTGGTGATCTCGGTGACCCGTTCCACCCACGCGTCCGAGTCCGGTACCCACACCTGCACGTCGGGCTTCCCGCCCGACCGGAGCGCGGCGGCGACCTGGTACGACTCGCGCGCGGTCACCCTGACGTCGAGGCAGCGGCCGTCGGAGGTGACGTTCTTCGCGCGGGCGTCCTCGGCGGCGGCCCTGAGCGCGGGCGCGATGTCCGGCGAGGCGGCCACCTCGATGTGGACGGCGTCGTCCCGGCAGGAGCCCCCGAAGGAGAACAGGCCTCCCCGGACGGCGGCGGCGGTGCCTCCGGCGACGGTGAGGACGAGTGCCGTCGCGAGGGCCACATTGCGGCGGCGTGCGCGGAGCCGGGGGTCGGCGGAGCCCGCCCGTGGCGCGTCGGGCAAGCTGTGACGTCCCATGACGGTGAGGTCCTCCCAGGTGAGCCCAAGCCGTGGGACAGCCGTAGAACAGGCAAAGGGGGAAGTACGCCCCGTATGGCGCCCGTCCCCCGACGGCCTGTCGCGCACGATCTTCGTAACTTCTTTCGAGACCCTAGCGGGGCGACGATGGGGATGCGGCGGGAATACCCAACTGGAGGCGGGAGTGCAGGTGGAGGCGGGATCGGCGGCCGATTCCTTTCCGAAGGAGAGGCTGACACGCCGGATTCTCCGGGACGAGACGCTGCTCGTCCTGGCGCTGTCGCTCGGCGCGAGTGGAGTGTCCGCGCTGATCAGTTTTGTCGGATCGGTCACGAAACCGGGTGGTCTCAAGGACCAGGCGGCCACCCTGAACGCCTCGGCGGCGCCGGGCCGGCCCTGGCTCGATCTGGCCTGGCAGCTCTTCGGTATCGCGTCGGCTCTGGTGCCGGTCGCGCTCGTCGCGCACCTGCTGATGCGCGAGGGCCAGGGGATGCGCGTGATCGGATTCGACCGTACGCGTCCCTGGCCGGACCTCGGCCGCGGTGCCATGGTCGCGGCGGTGATCGGCAGTACGGGAATCGCCTTCTATCTGGCGGCGCGCGGGTTCGGCGCCAACCTCACGGTGGTGCCCGAGGCGTTGCCGGACGTGTGGTGGAAATTTCCGGTGCTGATCCTCTCGGCCGTGCAGAACGCCGTGCTGGAGGAGGTCATCGTCGTCGGGTATCTGCTGCGCCGGCTCGGGCAGTTGGGCTGGACGCCGGGGACCGCGCTGGTGGCGAGTGCGGTGCTGCGCGGCTCGTACCACCTCTACCAGGGCATCGGCGGCTTTATCGGCAACATGGTGATGGGCGTGGTCTTCGTCTATCTGTACCGGCGTTGGGGCCGGGTCGGACCGCTCGTGGTCGCGCA
This sequence comes from Streptomyces sp. NPDC026500, assembly GCF_055567635.1. Lineage (NCBI taxonomy): Bacteria > Bacillati > Actinomycetota > Actinomycetes > Kitasatosporales > Streptomycetaceae > Streptomyces > Streptomyces sp. NPDC026500. Next base: position 20,339 of record NZ_JBVHQB010000009.1, read on the forward strand.
CTCGCTGCTCGACATCGGCGCCTTCGTGGGGTACGCGCTGCTCGCCGGGAAGGTGGGATGGCTCCCGACCGCGTGAGTGGCGCTCGCGACCGCTGAGCGACGGGGACTGACCCCGAAGGGGCGTACGACCATCTCGTACGCCCCTTTCGTGTGCTGCCGCGCGAGGCTCGTACGTTGTCGCGCGAGTCCCGTGGACTGTTGCGCGAATCCCGTGGCCTTGCCTACGCGAGCAGTTCGCCCTCGACGACCGTGACCGCGTGCCCGGAGAGAAGGGTGCGGTCGCCGCGCACTTCGGTGCGGACCAGGCCGGAGCGCGGGGAGGCCTGCAGGCCGGTGAGATCGGGGCGGCCGAGGCGCTCGGACCAGAACGGGGCGAGGGCCGTGTGGGCGCTGCCGGTGACCGGGTCCTCGTCGATGCCGACGTTCGGGAAGAAGCAGCGGGAGACGAAGTCGTAGCCCCGGGAGGGATCTTCGGCGCGGGCGGTCGCGATGATGCCGCGCTCGGAGTAGCGGGCGAGCCCCTTGAGGTCCGGCGCGAGACCGCGGACCGTCTTCTCGTCGGCGACCTCGACCAGCAGGTCACCGGTGTTCGGGCCGGTGTCCAGAGTGGAGAGCGGCTCGGCGCCGAGTGCCTCGGCGACACCGTCGGGGGTCTCGACCGGGGTGAGCGGCGCGGTCGGGAAGTCCAGGGTGATCGAGCCGTCGGCGGCGGGGGTGGCGATGAGGACACCGCTGCGCGTGGCGAAGCGCACCGGGCCCTGGTGGGCGCCCGTGGTGAGCAGGACGTGCGCCGCAGCGAGGGTCGCGTGCCCGCACAGGGCGACTTCGGTGGCGGGGGTGAACCAGCGCAGTGCCCAGTCGGCCTCGCCGCCTTCGGGAAGGCGGCGGGTGAACGCCGTCTCCGCGTGGTTGACCTCCATGGCCACGTTCTGGAGCCAGGCGTCGTCCGGGAAGGAGTCGAGGAGGAGGACCCCTGCCGGGTTGCCGGCGAAGGGGCGGTCGGTGAAGGCGTCGACGATACGAATGCGCATGCCCCGACGCTAGCGGTCCCGGGAAGCCACGGGCCAAGGCCAATCCGGGGGATCTGGCCCCTTGTCGGCGCGGGCGGGCGGCACGGGCGCCACGCGTGCCACGGATGTCCCCCGCGGGACGGGCGCCCCGGGCGCCACTGGCATCACGGGTGTCATGCGCGGCAGCGGTGCTGTCGGGTGTTCGGAGTGCCTGATCCGCGTGCCCGGGTTCCTGGGCGGACGGCCGGACGACGTTCCCGGCGTTCCGAGCTGGAAGTGCGGGATCCCGGCGCTTCGTCGAAGTCGTCGTCGGCCGACCGGATCGCCTGTGGCCACGGGCGGGTCGCGCCGCCAAGTCACCTGAGACGGAAGGTGGATCGTGGGAGAGGGCGCTTCGGTGAGATCGGAGCGGCCTTCGTTCAGGCAGGTCAGGCCGCCCTTCTCGAATGGGGTTGTCATGCGATCGCTTCCGATATATCGTTGACGCATCGCGACCGATCAACGATGGAATGGAGTGATTGCGATGCGTTCCCGTGGAGAAGACTTCGGATACGAGCACGAACACGGACATGGACACCACGGCGGACCCGGCCATCGAGGTCGGGGCGGCTTCGAGGGGCTGCGGGGGGCTTTCGGGCCCTTCGGGCCGGGTGGTCCCGGTGGCCCCGGCTTCGGTGGACCCGGCTTCGGCCCGGGTCCCTGGGGCGGGCGCGGCGGCCGGGGCGGACCGCGGGGGAGGGCGCGGCGCGGTGACGTACGCGCGTCGATCCTCGCCCTGCTCAAGGACCGGTCCATGCATGGTTACGAGATGATCCAGGAGATCGCCGAGCGTAGCGGCGGGGCATGGAAGCCCAGCCCGGGTTCGGTGTACCCGACCCTTCAGCTGCTGGAGGACGAGGGCCTGATCACCAGCGAGGCCGAGGGCGGCAAGAAGCTGTTCTCGCTCACCGAGTCCGGCCGCAGCGCGGCCGACGAGGGTCCCGACGCGCCGTGGGAAGAGGCCGGGCGCGGGGTCGACTGGGAGTCGCTGCACGAGATCCGGCAGGCCGGTTTCGGCCTCATGGAGGCCTTCGGCCAGGTCTGGAAGACCGGCAGCAAGGGCCAGCGCGACAAGGCGCTGGCGGTCATCAACGAAGCCCGCAAGAAGCTGTACCTGATCCTCGCCGACGAGGACTGACGGCGTGCCGTGGTATCTGCCGGCGCCTCGCGGAAGTGTTTCCGCGGGGCGCCTTTCCGCATACGGAGCGCCGGGCGCCGCCTCGTGCGACGCGGGGACGTGCGGGGCTCAGACCACCAGCCCGGCCAGCTTGCGCAGCGACTCGTCGAGGGCGGCCGTCGCCGAGTCCTTCAGCTTGCCGGCCATCAACGAGACGGCCGCACCCGTGAACTCCCCGTCGATGCGCACCGATGTGGCGTCGCCGTCGGGAGTGAGTGTGTAGCGCGTGGAGACGATCACCGACATCGGGCCCTTGCCGCGGATGGCCAGGGTGCGGCCGGACTCCAGTTCCTCGATGGTCCAGGTGACCTCGGCCGGGAAGCCCATGAGCTTCATGTTCTCCGCGAAGGTGCCGCCCACTTCGAGCTTCTCAGGGCCGCCCTTCGGGAAGTTGGTGTGCGTCGCGTTCCACTCGCCGTAGGCGGACCAGTCCGTGAGCTGGGTCCAGATCTTCTCCGCGGGCGCCTCGATACGTGCTTCCGCGCTGACTTCGGCCATGCGACCACCCCTTCGTGTCGGGCGCTGCGCCCGGCGCAGCTACGGTGTCGCGGAACGTAGCCCCAGGCTCTGGAACATTCAATACTGATGAACCGTCAGGAATTGTGGAGAGGGCGGGCGGGGGTCCACCGGGACGGGGAGCGGCTCTCGGGCACCCCCGGGGGTCCGAAGGGGCGGCCGCGCGCCGAGGTCCGACGGGCGAGCGCCGGTGCGGCCCCGTCGACTCAAGGGGCGCGAGGCAAGGCGGCGCGCGCCGTAGCGGGAATTCGGCGCGAAGTCATCCGTAAGGAGGAGAACCGCACAGGGATGCCCACCCTGTGTCGGACCTGAAGATGCTGCCCGCCGTGGATGACCCGGCGCCACGAGGCTGATGGGGTAGAGGTTGTGTCATCCCGTATCCCCCAGCAGTCCGCCGCCGCGAGCGGCCCGAACCATCCAGGCATCGACGCCGGACTCAGCGCAGAGCTCGCCTCGGTGGTCTCCGGTGCGCGCCGAAGAGCGCTGCGCGACGGGGACCGGCAGATCGACACGGCCCATCTGCTGCACTCCCTGCTGGAGTCCGACCCCGAGGTGCGCGCCGTCTTCGACGGCGGACCGCAGGTCGCCCGGCTGCTCGGCTACCTCGTGCAGCGCAGCATCGGTTACGGACTCCGCTGGCAGAGCGCCGTCGAGGACTCGGGCGCCGGGCCGCTGGTGGCCGGCGGGAGATGGTCCCCGGTGGCGGCCGGTGCCATGGAGGAGGCGTACGAGCGCGCCGTGCTGCGGGGCGACGGGCGGGCCCGTGGTCTCGACCTGCTCGCGGCGCTCGTCGGCGATCCCCGGTCGCGGGCCGTCGAGGTCCTCGGACGCGCCGGTGTAGAGCTGCCGCCGCTGCTGGAGCGGATCGAGAGCGGCTGCGAGGAGTGCGTGAGCGGCGGCGAGTCGGGCTGCTGAAGTCCCGGCGGCGCCCTGCGGCAGGTGCGTCGGCGGGAGCGGGCGGGCCGAAGTGGGCGAGCGGGAGCCCGGTCACTCTGTTCCACCGTGCGGTCCGGCGGTCGTTGTCGAGGGCCGGTGCCTGAGTCCAGTCGTTGAGACAGGTGTCATCGGGGGTGACGGTCATGTCGTCGCCTGTCATCATGTTGCGGTGCATACGTCTCAGGGGAGTCAGGGCAACCACGGAAGGGGCGTCGGCCTGGGCCTGGCGCTCGTGTCGGCGGTCGCCTTCGGCGGATCGGGTGTCGCGGCCAAGCCGCTGATCGAGGCGGGGCTCGACCCGCTCCACGTGGTGTGGCTGCGGGTCGCGGGCGCCGCCCTCGTCATGCTGCCGCTCGCCGTGCGGCACCGGGCGCTGGTGAAGCGACGCCCCGCGCTGCTCGCCGGGTTCGGACTCCTCGGCGTGGCCGGTGTCCAGGCCTTCTACTTCGCCGCGATCTCCCGCATCCCCGTCGGCGTCGCCCTCCTCGTGGAGTACCTCGCCCCCGCGCTGGTGCTCGGGTGGGTGCGCTTCGTGCAGCGCCGGCCCGTCTCGCGCGGCGCGGCTCTCGGAGTCGTCCTCGCGGTCGGCGGACTCGCCTGTGTGGTGGAGGTGTGGTCGGGGCTCAGCTTCGATGTCGTCGGACTCCTGCTCGCGCTGGGCGCCGCCTGCTGCCAGGTCGGCTACTTCGTTCTGTCCGACCAGGGCAGCGACGCCGGGGACGAGGCACCCGACCCGCTGGGCGTGATCGCGTACGGCCTGCTCGTCGGCACCCTCGTGCTGACCGCGGTCGCGCGCCCCTGGACCATGGACTGGTCCGTCCTCGGCGGCGGCGCGGACATGAACGGGACGTCCGTGCCCGCCTCGCTGCTCCTCGGCTGGATCGTGCTCATCGCCACCGTCGTCGCCTACGTCACCGGAGTGGTCTCCGTGCGCAGGCTCTCCCCGCAGGTCGCGGGCGTCGTGGCCTGTCTCGAAGCGGTGATCGCCACCGTCCTGGCCTGGGTGCTGTTGGGCGAACACCTCTCGGCGCCGCAGATCGTCGGCGGCGCGGTGGTCCTGCTCGGTGCGTTCATCGCGCAGTCGTCGGCCCCGGCGAAGCCCTCGCAGGGGCCGGTCGCGAGTGGGCCGAGCGACGCCGAAAGGGAGTTGTCGGCCCACGGAACGGCCGTCTAAGGTGCTGATCATGCCTGCGACGCTCGTGCTTCCGCCTCCGGCCGCCTGAGGCGGGCGTACCGGAACACCGGCCCGGCCCCAGCGCCGGGCGGAACGGCGCTGCCCGCAGAAGAAGTCCGAGGACCTTTCCGTACGCCCCTGCCCTCATGGCACGGGCTGCGACGCGGTCCCTTCCTGAACTTCTGACTTCTGCGGATCTGCGGAGAGAACACGTGTCGAACACCGCTGTCGGCCTGCCCGTCGGGCGAGGCCTGCTGTATCTGATCGTCGCCGGTGCCGCCTGGGGCACCGCGGGCGCCGCCGCGTCACTGGTCTACCGGGCCAGTGACATGGGACCGATCGCCCTGTCCTTCTGGCGCTGTGCGGGCGGACTCGCCCTGCTCCTCGCCGTACGCCTTCGCCCTCGCCCGAGCTTTCGGCCCGGCCGGCGCGCGGGCCGCCCCGCCGTGCGGGAGCCGCTCGGCCGCAAAGCGCTGCGCATCGGTCTGACCGGCCTCGGGCTGGCTGTTTTCCAGACCGCCTACTTCGCCGCAGTCGAGGCGACCGGCCTCGCGGTGGCGACCGTCGTCACCCTGGGTGCCGGGCCCGTCCTCATCGCGCTCGGCGCCCGGCTGACCATGGGGGAGCGGATCGGCCGGGGCGGGAGCGTCGCGGTCGTCGGGGCGCTGACCGGGCTCGGCGTGCTGGTCCTGGGCGGCGAGGGTGCCACCGTGCGCCCCGGGGGTGTCGTGCTGGCGGTCCTGTCCGCGGCCGGATACTCCGCGATGACTCTGCTCACCCGATGGTGGGGGCGCGACGGCCGCGTCGACGGGTCCGGCACGACGGTGTGGACGTTCGCCGTCACCACCGTCTGCCTGCTGCCGTTCGGGCTGGCCGAGGGGCTGATCCCGCACGCCGCGCAGCCGGCCCATGTGCTGGCACTGCTGGCGTACATCGCCGCCGTCCCCACAGCGCTGGCCTACGCCCTGTTCTTCGCCGGCGCCGCCGTCGTCCGCTCAGCGACCGTGTCCGTGATCATGCTCCTGGAGCCGGTCAGCGCGGCCGCGCTCGCCGTCGCTCTGCTCGGCGAGCGGCTCACCCTGCCGACGCTCGCCGGCACCCTGCTCATGCTCGGCTCGGTCGCCGGCCTCGCGGTGGCGGAGGCACGTGCCGCGGGGGCCGAACGGCGCGCGGCGCCCGCGGAGGCGCTTCTCGTGTGAGGCGGCAGGGGACGGCGGTGCTCGGGTGCGACCCAGGAGGGAGGTGGCGCTCGGGTGACGAAGCACCGGCGCCGGTCCGAGCAGGGGCCGGTGCTCGTCCGGGGCGCCCGGTATGCGGCCGTGCCTGCCGGGTGCGGGTCCGTGCGGACCCGCACCCGGCTCATCCGCTCGCTGCCTGGTCCACGTCCAGGTCCACGTCAACGCCCTGGTCCACGTCCAGGTCCTCGTTCAGGTCCGGGTAAAGATCGGCTCGGGTTCTCACGGCGCTGTCAGGTAGTCGGGGAGGTCGATGCCCGGGGCCAGGTCGTCCGCCGGGACCGGGGTGCCGTGTCCCTTGGTCAGCGGGACCACGCCGGTCCAGTGGGGGAGGGCGAGATCCTCGGGCTCGTCGCTCGGGCCGCCGGTGCGCAGCTTCGCGGAGACCTCGTCCAGATCCAGGCTGATCACGGCGGTGGCCGCGAGTTCCTTGGCGTTGGCCCGGCGGGAGTCGCCCGATCGGCCGGGGACGACGTGGTCGACCAGCGCGTCCAGTGCCAGGCGCTTCTCGTCGGGGTCCGTCACCTGGTGGGCGATGCCGTGCACCACCACGGAGCGGTAGTTCATCGAGTGGTGGAAGGCCGAGCGGGCCAGCACCAGTCCGTCGACGTGGGTCACGGTCAGGCAGACGGCCAGCCCGGGATCGGCCTGGCCGGTCATCCGCAGCGGGCGTGAACCCGTCGAGCCGTGCACGTAGAGCCGCTCGCCGACCCGCGCGTACAGCGTGGGCAGGACGATCGGCGCGCCGTCGCGGACGAAGCCGAGGTGGCAGACGTACCCCTCGTCGAGTATCGCGTGCACCAACTTGTGGTCGTACGCGGCGCGTTCCTTGGAGCGGGTGGGAACAGTGCGGTCGGTCGGGGTGTAGGCAGCGGACCCCGTCGTCCTCGGCTGGGTACTCGTCTCCGGCATTGCCTTCTCCATTGCACTAGTGCATAATCTCTTTTGTGCTAGGAGAGTATCGGATCGAAGGGCGTCGCGCAGCCGACATCGCCGCCAGCGTCGAGCGGGCGGTGGGGTCGGGGGACCTGGAGCCGGGTCAACTGCTGCCGTCGATGCGGGAGTTGGCGGAAGAGCTCGGGGTCAACGCGAATACGGTCGCGGCCGCCTATCGCACCCTGCGCGAGCGCGGGGTCATCGAGACCGCCGGCCGACGGGGCAGCCGGGTGCGCCCGAAGCCGGCCACCACCGGGCGTGAGTACCTTCGCGTCGAGGTGCCCGAGGGCGTGCGGAACATGGGCGAGGGCAATCCCGATCCCGCCCTGCTGCCCGCCCTCGCCGACGCCTTCGCGGCAGCGGCACGGCAGTCCGACCGGCATCCCGTGCAGTACGGGGAGGACGCCGTCGAACCGGAGCTGGAGCGCCTCGCCCGCGCCGGCCTCGACGCGGACGGAGTGCCCGAGGGGCCTGTCGTCGTCACCTCCGGATCGCTCGACGCCATCGAGCGCGTCCTGATGGCCCATCTCAGACCCGGCGACGCCATTGCCATCGAGGACCCCGGCTGGGGCAGCCTGTTCGACCTCGTCCCGGCGCTCGGGCTGCGGACGGTCGGGGTCGGTGTCGACGACGAGGGTCCGCTTCCGGCGGACGTACGGCGCGCGCTGGAGGCCGGGGCGCGGGCCCTGATCGTCACCGACCGGGCGCAGAATCCCACCGGTGCCGCGGTCACGGCCCCGCGCGCGCGTGCCCTGCGTTCCGTGCTCCGGGAGTACCCGGGGACCCTGCTGATCGAGGACGACCACGGTCACCAGATCGTCGACCTGCCCCTGCATCCCCTCGCCGGAGTCACGCACAGCTGGGCCTTCGTGCGCTCCGTCGCCAAGGCGTACGGGCCCGATCTCCGGCTCGCCGTGCTCACCGGCGACCCCGTCACCGTCGACCGCGTGCACGGGCGGCAGCGGCTCGGCCCCGGCTGGGTGAGCCGCCTGCTCCAGAAGGCCGTGGTCCACCTGTGGACCTCCGGCACGGTCGACGTCGGTGCCGTCGCGGCCGCGTACGGGTCGCGCCGAGACACGCTGATCGACGCCTTGAAGGCGCGCGGTGTCGACGCGTACGGGCGCAGCGGGATGAACGTCTGGATCCCCGTCCCGGACGAGACCGGGGCTGTCTCCCGGCTGTTGCACGCCGGCTGGGCGGTCGCGCCCGGCGCCCGCTTCCGGATGAACGCGCCGCCGGGCATCCGGATCACCGTCTCGACGCTTCGGCCCGAGGACACCGAGCCGCTCGCGGACGCCGTCGCGTCAGCCGTGGGACCGGCACCCGCACGCCGCTACATCTGAGGTGCCGCCGTCGTCGAAGCCCGGACGGCGGGTGGCGCGGGCCAGGACGGCGGGTGGCGTGGGGCACGTACGGCGGGGGCGTGGGGGCACCGTACGACGGGTGGCGGGCGTTTCTGGCGGCGGGTGTCGTGGGGGCCGGGACGGCGGGTGCCGTCGGCGTCAGCGGCGCGGCTTCGCCTGGGTGAGGGCCGCGCCCGCGAGGACGATCACCGCGCCGACCGGCGTCGACCAGGCCAGCGACTCGCCGAGAATCGCGACACCGGCGGCGGTGGCGATGACCGGGATGAAGTACGTGACCATCTGCGCCGTCGTCGGGCCGACCTCGGCGACGATGCCGTACTGGACGAGCATGGCCAGACCGGTGCCGAGGGCCCCCAGGGCGGCTATCGCGAGCAGCGGCACCCACGCGACATGGCTCGGAAACGTGGTGAACAGCGGCGTGACGAGGGCCAGTTGGGCGGTGGCCAGGAGCAGTTGGGCGCCGGTCATCGACAGATGCGAGTGGCCGGTGCCGGCCAGCGTCCGGCGGACGTATATCCAGCCGACCGGGTAGCTCAGCGAGGCCAGCAGGGCCATCGCCGTGCCCGTGGCGTCCAGGCCGTGGAAGCCCTGCCAGATGCCGAGGACCGTCAGGACGCCGAGGAAGCCGATGCCGAGACCGGCCACTCTGAGCCGGGTCGGCCGGTCCTCGGACAGGGCGACCAGGGACAGGGCCATGCCCCACAGCGGCGACGTCGCGTTGCAGATGCCCGCGAGTGTGGAGGGGATGGTCAGTTCGGAGTAGGCGAAGAGGGAGAACGGCAACGCGTTCAGCAGGAAGGCCGCGACCGCGAGGTGTCCCCATGTCCGCGCGCCGCGCGGCAGCCGCTCCCGCTTCACCGCCATCGCCGCCGCGAGCACCGCGGTCCCGAACAGCAGCCGCCCGAAGGTGACCTGGAACGGCGCGTAGCCCTCCGTGCCGACCTTGATGAGCAGGAAGCTGAAGCCCCAGATCAGCGAGAGGACGCCGAAGCGGATCCGCCAGTCGAGGGCGGTGCGACGGCGGGGTGCGACGCCGGTCGGCGTGACGGGGCGAGGGGAGGCGACGGTGCTCATGGGGTCAACAATGAGGCAGAACAATCTCGTAGCACAAGCGAGAATACTCAAGCGATATCTCGTAGCATTGCTTACATGTTGAATCTGGAGCGACTGCGCACCCTCGACGCCCTGGCCCGGCACGGCTCGGTGAGCGGCGCGGCCGAGGGACTGCACGTGACCACCTCGGCCGTCTCCCAGCAGATGTCCAAGCTGGAGCGCGAGGTGGGACAGCAACTGCTCGCCAAGAACGGCAGGGGAGTGCGCCTCACCGACGCCGGGCGGCTCCTGGCCGAGCACGCGGCGCGCATCCTGTCCCAGGTCGAGCTCGCGCAGTCCGACCTGGAGGCGCAGCGCGGTCAGGTGGTCGGCGAGCTGCGGCTGTCCGCGTTCCCGACCGCGGCGCGCGGACTGTTCCCGGCGGCGCTCGCCGAGCTGCGCGCCGACCACCCCGGACTGCGGGTGCGCTCCAGCGAGCTGGAGCCGGAGGCCGGGGTCGCGGGGGTGGTGCGCGGGGACCTGGACCTCGCGGTCGTGCTCGACTGGTACAACAAGCCGATGCCGCTGCCCGACGGTCTGGTGAAGGCGTCGATCCTCGACGACCCGGCCGATGTGGCGATGCCGGCCGGCCATCGGCTCGCGGGCCGCGACGAGGTGGACCTCGGGGACTTCGCCGACGACGAGTGGATCACCTGGGGCGAGGGCGAGTTCTGTCACGAGTGGCTGATGTTGACGCTGCGCTCCCAGGGCGTCGAACCGCACATCGGGCACCGTGCCGCGGAGACGCACACCCAGCTCGCACTCGTCGCCGCCGGGCTCGGCGTGTGCGTGGCCCCGCTCCTCGGGCGCCATCCGATGCCCGAGGGAGTCGTCACGGTGCCGGTCCGTCAGCGTGTGCGCCGCCATGTCTACGTCGTCTGGCGGGCCGACGCCGACCGCCGGCCGTCGATCAGGGCGGCGGTGGACGCCTTGCGCAGGGCCGGTGAGGCCGTCGAGTAAGGGGCCGGGAAGGGCGGGCCGCACCCCACGTCTCCGCCGTGATCGACCGGACAGGTCCTACATCGGGGGGAGCTTGCGGAAGTCCCACGAGGCGATCGCGTCCGGTGTCAGCCGCATCCAGGCGTGCCGGCCGTCGTGCGGCATCTCCTCCAGGCCGAAGTTCTTGCGGGCGAACAGGGTCTCCGGGACGTCGAGTTCGGCGCACAGTTCCCCCGTGCGCGGGAACTCGCCGACGAACTCCACCGTGCCGGACAGCTCGACGCCCCGCAACTCCCCGTACTCCTCACCGGAGTCGATCACCACGGCGACCCGCGGATCGTTCCGCAGCTGCACCCAGCGCTTGCTGCGCACCACCGAGTACAGCCACAGCGAGGTGCCGTCCCAGGTGAACCAGAGGGCACTCACATGCGGGACTCCGTCCTTCGACACGGAGGCGACGCGGCAGGTGCGCTGAGTGGTGAGGAACTCGTCCAGTTCACCCGGGGTCATCATGATCTTCCGGCCTCTGCGCTGGGTGACGGCCATACGGTCCCCTCTTCTTCTGTGAATCGGCTCTGTCCGTGCCGAGCTGTGTCGGCGGCCCGCCCCGGGCCGCTCCTCGTACCGGCCGTGTCCCGGGCCGGCCCCGCGGGGCCGGCCCGTTCCGTACCCGGACAAGGGTTCCTGCAAAGGTTCCTGACGCTCCGTCAGGAAAGCATGAGGCGTCTTCCGCCCTATCGCAATGGTCGTTACGCTCGCCCGTCCCGAACCGCGACGACAAGGAGAGTCATGCCGTCGTTCGAGCAACTCAGTGAACTCCTCGACCCCGTCGGCACGGTACTGCTCACCGTGGAGTGCCAACAGGGTGTCGTGGGCCAGGACAGCGCGCTGCCCGAACTCGCCAAGGAAGCACGGTCGTCCGGAGCGCTCACCCGGGTCGCCCGGCTGGTCGCAGCCGCGCACGAGAGCGGGGTGCAGGTGATCCACGCGGTCGCCGAACGCCGTCCGGACGGCCGCGGCGCGAACCGCAATGCCCGGCTGTTCCGCGCGGCCGAGCGGCTGCCGGTGCAGCAGCTGACCGGGACGACGGCGGTGCGGATCGCGCCACCCATCGAGGTCGCCGAGGAGGACTTCGTCGTACGCCGGCTGCACGGTCTGTCGCCGATCGCGGGCACCGACGTCGACCCGCTGCTGCGCAACCTGGGCTGCCGCACCCTCGTCGTGACCGGAGTATCGGCCAACATCGCCATCCCCAACGCCGTGTTCGACGCCGTGAACCGCGGCTACACCGTCGTCGTGCCGGCGGACGCCATCGCGGGGGTGCCCTCCGAGTACACCCCCGCAATGGTCCGCAACACGCTCGCGCTGGTCGCCACGATCACGACCACCGACGACGTGCTCGCCTGCTTCAAGCGACGACGACGCTGACACTGACGTTCCGAGCGGTCGGCGGTCGGCGTCAGGCGAGCTTGATCGAGTCCCCGTCGACGGTGATCTTGGCGGCGGCCAGCGCGCTAGTCGCGGGCCCCTTCTTCACACTTCCGTCGGTCGCGGAGAACTGGCTGTTGTGGCAGGGACAGGTGATGACACCGTTCGCGATGTCCTTGACCGCACAGCCCTGGTGGGTGCACTTGGACGAGAAGGCCTTGAAGGTGCCCGCCGTCGGCTGGGTCACCACGACGCCCTTGTCGGCGAAGACCTTGCCACCGCCCTCCGGGATGTCGCCGGTCTTGGCGAGTTCCGTGCCGCCCGCGTTCCCGGCCGCGCCGTTGTCGCCGCCGCCCGAGGTCCCGCCGCTCGCGCCGTTGCCGGAGCCCACGGTGTTGGAGGCCTTGTCGTCCGCCCCGCACGCGGTCAGCGCGACGGCGAGCCCTGTCGCGCCGACCGCCGCCACGACGGTGCGCCGGGCCGGTGCCTGTGCGGGGTGAAGCGATTCGCTGGTCATGCTGGCTTTCCCTTCAGCGGACATGATCTGGATCTGCTCAGAGGTACGGTCCGGCCGTGCGCGCTGTTCAGGGAATGGAGACTTCTTGACCGGATCGACAGCGTTCCGACAGCCGAGCCGCCGCGATCACGATCCGCCGCTGCCGCAGATCCCGGGGGCCGCTCCGGCCGCCGCCCCCGGATTGCGTCCGCCGCACGGGACCATCCCAGTAACCTGGGGCGATGCTCAAGGAAGTGAACGCCACCCGCTACATCACGCCCTTGCGTGAGGGCGGCTCGCTGCCGGGACTCGTCGAGGCCGACGACCTCGGGACGTACGTCATGAAGTTCACCGGCGCCGGACAGGGGCGCAAGACGCTCGTCGCGGAGGTCGTCTGCGGTGAACTCGCCCGCCGGCTCGGTCTGCGGGTGCCCGGCCTGGTGACGATCGGCCTCGACCCGGTCCTCGGGCTCGGTGAACCGGACCAGGAGGTCCAGGAACTGCTGAAGTCGAGCGGCGGCCCGAACCTCGGGATGGACTTCCTCTCCCGCGCCATCGGCTTCGACCCGCTCGCCTTCGAGGTGAGCGCCGAGGACGCCGGCCGGATCGTCTGGTTCGACGCCCTGGTGAACAACGTCGACCGCTCCTGGCGCAACCCCAACCTGCTGATGTGGCACGGCGACCTGTGGCTCATCGACCACGGCGCCACGATGATCTGGCATCACCACTGGCCGGGCGCGGAAGCTTCCGCCGCCAAGCCGTACGACATCTCCGACCACGCACTCGCCCCCTTCGGGCCGGACATCGCCTCGGCGGCCGCCGAGCTGGCCCCGCTGGTCACCGAGGACCTGCTCGCCGAGGTCACCGCCGAGATCCCCGACGCCTGGCTGGCGGGCGAACCCGGCTTCGACTCGGCGGACGCGCTGCGGCGGGCCTACGCGCGGCCGCTGCTGGCACGCGCCGGCGTCATCCACGAGCGGATCAAGGGCCTCGCCGGCATCGAGGGGGACAGGTGAGCGAGCGGGACGTCTTCGAGTACGCGCTGCTGCGCGTGGTGCCGCGGGTCGAGCGCGGCGAGTGCTTCAACGCGGGCGTGCTGGTGTACTGCCGCGCCCACTCGTTCGTCGCGGCCCGTACCCATCTGGACGAGAACAAGCTGTTCGCGCTCGACCCGGACGCGGACGTGGTGGGCGTACGGGCCGCGCTGCGCGCTGTCGAAGCTGTCTGCGCCGGAGGAAACGCCGCTGGTCAAGCGGCGAACGACGACGCCGGACGGCGTTTTCGCTGGCTGATCGCGCCGCGCTCGACGGTGGTCCAGCCGGGTCCCGTGCACACCGGCCTGACCGCCGATCCGCGGGTCGAGACCGAGCGGTTGCTCCAGCTCCTGGTCAGGTAATGGATCACATGGGCGCGGTGTGCCGTTGACACCGCGTGCCAGGGCTTCTAGCGTCACGTCTGCTGAAGGTACTAAGCGGTCGCTCACTGGACGGGCGTACCGTGAGAGCCGCGGGTCTTCCGGGACCCCCGAAGACTCCGCAAGGGTGTCGAGACAGCTTGGCCGGGCTTGGGCCGGCTTTTCCAAGGGCGAGGAGAACCAGCAATGTCCACCACTGAGCAGCGCGTCGCCGTAGTCACCGGTGCCGCGCGCGGCATCGGCGCCGCGACCGCCGTACGACTGGCCGCGGAAGGCCGCGCCGTCGCGGTGATCGACCTCGACGAGGCCGCGTGCAAGGACACCGTGGAGAAGATCACCGCGGCCGGCGGCAAGGCCCTCGCGGTCGGCTGCGACGTCTCCGACGAGGCCCAGGTGGAGGCCGCCGTCGCACGGATCGCCGAGGAGCTCGGCGCGCCGACCATCCTGGTGAACAACGCGGGCGTCCTCCGCGACAACCTGCTGTTCAAGATGAGCGCGTCCGACTGGGACACCGTCATGAACGTGCACCTGCGCGGCGCCTTCCTGATGGCGAAGGCCTGCCAGAAGCACATGGTCGACGCCAAGTTCGGCCGTATCGTCAACCTGTCCTCGTCCTCGGCGCTGGGCAACCGCGGCCAGGCCAACTACTCCACCGCCAAGGCCGGTCTCCAGGGCCTCACCAAGACCCTGGCCATCGAGCTCGGCAAGTTCGGCGTGACCGCGAACGCCGTGGCGCCCGGCTTCATCGTCACCGACATGACCGCCGCCACCGCCGCCCGCGTCGGGATGGACTTCGACGACTTCCAGGCCGCGGCCGCCACCCAGATCCCCGTGCAGCGCGTCGGCAACCCCGACGACATCGCCAACAGCATCGCCTTCTTCACCGGCGAGGCCGCCGGATTCGTCTCCGGCCAGGTGCTGTACGTGGCCGGCGGACCGCTCAACTAGGCGCGGGGGAAAAGCACATGACCACGCTCCCCGAACTCTCGGGCAAGGTCGCGCTCATCACGGGTGCGAGCCGCGGCATCGGCTACGGCGTCGCGGAGGCCCTGGTCGCCCGCGGCGACCGGGTCTGCATCACCGGCCGCAACGAGGACGCCCTCAAGGAGGCCATCGAGACGCTCGGTGCCGACCGCGTCATCGGTGTGGCCGGCAAGGCCCACGACGAGGCCCATCAGGCCGTCGCCGTGGAGCGCACCATGGAGGCCTTCGGCCGCGTCGACTTCCTGGTCAACAACGCCGGTACGAACCCGGTGTTCGGGCCGATCGCCGAGCTGGACCTCAATGTGGCGCGCAAGGTCTTCGAGACCAACGTCGTCTCCGCGCTCGGCTTCGCCCAGCAGACCTGGAAGGCCTGGCAGGGCGAGAACGGCGGCGCGATCGTCAACATCGCCTCGGTCGCCGGCCTCGCGCCCTCGCCGTTCATCGGCGCGTACGGCATCAGCAAGGCCGCGATGATCAACCTGACGGTGCAGCTGGCGCACGAGTTCGCGCCCAAGGTGCGGGTCAACGCCATCGCGCCCGCCGTGGTGAAGACGAGGTTTGCGGCCGCACTCTACGAGGGCCGTGAGGCGGAGGCCGCCGCGGCCTACCCGCTCGGCCGGCTCGGCGTGCCCTCCGACATCGGCGGAGCCGCCGCGTTCCTGACCTCGCAGCAGTCGGACTGGGTCACCGGTCAGACGCTCGTGGTCGACGGCGGAATGTTCCTCAACGCCGGAGTGGAATGACCCGAGGGCCGGTCGGACGTTCCACGCGCGCGGGGAACGTCCGACCGGCCTTTTGTCGGTAGTCGACAAAGAGCCTGCCCGCGCCGAGCGACGCGGGGCCGGATTTCCGGAGCGTCGACGCTTTCACAGAACTCTGACAACGTAGTCACAAACGTGCTGATCAAGTGCCCTGCCGGGAACACGGTTCCCCCGGCGGGGCACTGCGGTATGGTCTGCCGACCCTTGGTACGGCGGATCGAGGAGCGTGCGCGTGTTCAACCGGAACCGATGCCTGCGACAGCTGGCGGCGATCACGTCCATAACCCTGGTGGCCGGGTGTGGCGTTCTCTCCTCGGGATCGCCGGCCGACAAGGGGCCGATCGTGGTGGGCACCACGAGCGCCCCCAGCACCCTGGACCCGGCTGCTTCCTGGGACGGCTCGTGGGAGTTGTTCCGCAACATCTACCAGACGCTGCTGGGCTATCCGACCGGCTCGGTCACCCCGCAGCCCGACGCCGCCGAGAAGTGCAGGTTCACGGATGGAACCAATCGCGTCTACCGCTGCGTACTGCGTCCGAACATGAAGTTCTCCGACGGTGACCCGCTCGACGCGTCGGCCGTCAAGTACTCCATCGACCGGATCAGGACGATCGGTGTACGCGGCGGTCCCGCCGGTCTGCTCGGCAGCCTCGACCGGGTCCAGGTCCTGGGCAAGCGCGAGGTCGTCTTCCACCTCAACAAGCCGGACGCCACCTTCCCGTTCGTCCTGGCCACGCCGGCGATGTCGATCGTCGACCCCGACGAATACCCCGCCGACGCCCTGCGCAAGGACACCAAGGTCTTCGGCTCCGGGCCCTACAGCCTGCGCTCCTACACGGAGGGCAAGCAGGCCGAACTCGTCAGGAACGACCACTACGACGGCTTCGCCGAGCGCAAGAACAACGCGGTGACGATCCGTTACTTCCAGGACTCGGCCCAGCTGGTCGGGGCCCTGAAGGACAAGAAGATCGACGTCACCTACCGCGGCCTCGCCGCTTCGGACATCGTCGCCCTGCAGGGCCACGGCGACGGGAAGGACATCCAGCTCCTCGACGGCGCGGGCACCGAGATCAGTTATCTGGTCTTCAACCCGAAGGATCCGTGGGCCGGAAAGCCCGCCGTCCGCAAGGCGATCGCCCAGATCGTCGACCGGCCGGCCATCGCGCACAAGGTCTACAGGAACACCGTCGACCCGCTCTACTCGATGGTCCCCGCGGGTCTGACCGGGCACACCACCGGCTACTTCGACCAGTACGGCAACCCCAACCCGTCCAAGGCCCGCAAGATCCTGCTCGACGCGCACATCAACGGACGTGTCCCGCTCACCCTTTGGTACACGACCGACCGCTACGGCTCCGAGACCGCCCCGGAGTTCCGCGAACTCAAGAGCCAGCTCGAACGCTCCGGCCTGTTCACCGTCACGCTCAAGAGCCGTCCCTGGAAGACGTACGAAGCGGGCTACCGCGCCGGCGAGTACCCGGTGTTCGGCCGCGGCTGGTTCCCCGACTTCCCCGACGCCGAGAATTTCATCGCCCCCTTCGTCGGCGAGCAGAATGCCCTCGGGACGCCCTATCCGGCCCCGCGGATCACCGGCCGCCTGCTGCCCGAGTCGCGCGCCGTGCGCGATCGCGCGGCGGTGGTCAAGGAGTTCGAGGAGGCCCAGCAGATCCTCGTCGACGACGCCCGGCTGCTGCCCCTGTGGCAGGGCAGGCAGTACGTGGCCGCGAACGAGGAGATCTCGGGCGGCGAGCGGGCACTGGACCCGTCGACGATCATGACGATGTGGGAGCTGGACCGCAAACCGAGCTGGTAGCGGGCCCGGGACCGGCTGCCGGAAGAACCCCGTGCCGCCGGTCGGCGGCGCGCCGTGGGGGCACACGGTACCGGGCCTACGGCCTCGACGCGGGCGACGAACCGATTGTCAGTGCTCGACGGTAGGTTCTGTGGTCTGGAAGTCATCGCACATCGAAGGAAGTTGACGTGACCGATATCGCCATGCTGCCCGAGTCCTGGCGCGGCGTCCTGGGTGAGGAGCTGCAGCAGCCCTACTTCAAGGAACTCACCGAGTTCGTCGAGGAGGAGCGGGCGAAGGGTCCCGTCTACCCTCCGCGGGAGGAGGTCTTCGCCGCGCTCGACGCCACGCCGTACGAGCGGGTGAAGGTATTGGTTCTCGGTCAGGATCCGTACCACGGCGAGGGGCAGGGGCACGGCCTGTGCTTCTCGGTCCGTCCTGGAGTGAAGACCCCGCCGTCCTTGCGGAACATCTACAAGGAGATGAAGGAGGAGCTGGGCACCCCGATCCCGGACAACGGCTATCTGATGCCGTGGGCCGAGCAGGGCGTGCTGCTGCTCAACGCGGTGCTGACCGTGCGCTCCGGCGAGGCGAACTCGCACAAGGGCAAGGGCTGGGAGAAATTCACGGACGCGGTCATCCGCGCGGTGGCCGACCGCCCCGACCCGGCGGTCTTCGTGCTGTGGGGCAACTACGCGCAGAAGAAGCTCCCGCTGATCGACGAGGAGCGGCATGTGGTGGTGAAGGGGGCGCACCCCTCGCCGCTGTCCGCGAAGAAGTTCTTCGGTTCGCGTCCGTTCACGCAGATCAACGAGGCCGTGGCGGCCCAGGGCCATGAGCCGATCGACTGGCGCATCCCGGACCTGGGCTGAGCGCCGAGCCGCTGGGCGGGACCGTCACCGGCCTGGCCCAGCGGCGTACGGGGGCGCCTGAGCGGGATTGTCAGTGGCTCCGGTTAGCGTCGTGAGGGACAGTGACGATCCTGGAGGACGCGGTGGCGGAGCAACAGGAGCAGGCGGCGCCGGACGCCATGATGACCCGGATCGGACAGGCCGTCATGCTGCACCACGCCGGTGACCGCGAGGAGGCCCGCGGTCGCTTCCTGAGTCTGTGGGGCGAGATCGGCGAAGGCGGTGACGCCCTGCACCGCTGCACGCTGGCGCACTACATGGCCGACACCCAGGACGACCCCGCGGACGAACTCGCGTGGGACCTGCGGGCCCTGGCGGCGGCCGAGGAGCTCGCCGACGGCCGGGTCGCCGAGCCCCATCAGTCCCTTGCCGTACGCGCGTTCTACCCATCGCTGCATCTGAACCTCGCCGCCGACTACGCGAAGCTCGGCCGCTCGGAGGCCGCCCGCACTCATCTGCGCCGGGCCCGCGGTGCGGTCGGCGCCCTCGCGGACGACAGATACGGGGACGGTGTCCGCGCGGCGATCGGCCGTCTGGAGCTGAGGCTCCAGGACACCGGCACCTCGGCGGAGGCCGGCCGCCCCGACCGCTTCGGCGGCCCCGGGGGCGAGACACTCGGACCGCCAAGACAGCGGCCCTGATGTCCAATGTCCCGTCCCGTCGGGGCGGCAGGTGGTTCGGGTTCTGAGCCTCGTCCCGCGGTGGGCGGCAGGCGGTGCGGTCCTGAGCCCCGCCTTGCCGGGCACGGTGGCGCTGTCCCGAGCCCTTTCGTGCCGGGCGCGGGACGCTGGGCACCGGGTCCCCGGTGTCGCAACCTGGCCGGGGTCGCCGGGCGCCGTCAGTTTCCGTACGTCTTCACACAGATGACCGCCTCCGGGCTGTCCGCCTTCCAGCCCCCGTATTTCCTGCCGAGGGCGCACACATCCGACCGCTTCGGCACGGCGGGGATGCCGGGCGGGCCGGCGACGCGGGGTTTCGCGTGCCGCGGATCTGGACGCGGGGCCGGGCGGTCGTGCCGCGGAGGGGCCGGGGGTGCCACGGCCTGCGGTGGGGGAGCCGACCGGTGCCGGGTCGCCGTGTCGGGTGAGGGCTGGTGCGAGGCACCGACGCGCTCCAGCGCCTCCCTGGCCGGTGCCTGCACGATCTGGGACCTCTCTTTGCTGTCCTGGTGCGGCGCGGCGGGCCCGGACGGGGCGGAAGGGGAGCCGGAGGCGGGCGGCCGCTGGACGGTCACACAGCCGGAGAGGGCGGTGACTGCCACGGCGACCAGGAGCGTTGCGGTCGTCGTCGTTCGATACACCCACGCAACTCTGCTGGTTCCGGACCGCTTTGGGGAGCGGAGAAGTTCAGGATGCCCCGCACGGGTGATCCTTCCGCTCCTCCGGCGGGCACGGACATCGGCGAGCTGACACGCTGCCGGGTGCGCCGGGTGCGCCGGGTGCGCCGGGTGCGCCGGGTGCGCCGGGTGCACGGGGCGTGCGGGGTACGCCGGGTACACGGGGTACCCCGGGTATGCGGGGTGTGCGAAGTGCGCGGGTTCGGCCGGGGTGCGGCCCTCTTCCGCGGGGAGTGGTCCGCCACCCCCAACCGGCACGGGCCGCAGACCAGGCCGCCCACTCGGGGGACCGGGGACCTCGAACAAGGCACCCGTCGCCCGTAAGGCCCTCTGGGCGGCCCGGACCAACGGATGGACGACCGCGCCGTGATCGCCCTGCGCAGCACGGCGTTCACGGCCTTGTCCGAGGCGGGGCCCGCGCCCTTCCCGCGGAGCTCCGACGGAATCGCCGACCGGCGCCCGCCGCGGCGGCCGTATGCTTCCGACGGAACCCGCGTCGGCGACTGAAGGAGACCCCTGTGAAGGTCGGCTGCATCGGACTCGGCGACATCGCGCAGAAGGCGTATCTGCCGGTGCTCGGCGTGCGGCCCGAGATCGAACTGCATCTGCAGACGCGGACGCCCGCCACGCTCGACCGGGTCGCCGACGGCCTTCACCTGCCGCGGGCGCAGCGCCACACCGACCTGGCGGACCTGCTGGCCCAGGACCTCGACGCCGCGTTCGTGCACGCGGCCACCGTCGCCCACCCGGAGATCGTCGCGCGTCTGCTGGAGGCGGGCGTACCGACGTACGTCGACAAGCCGCTCGCGTACGAGCTGGCCGAATCGGAGCGGCTGGTCCGGCTCGCCGAGGAGCGGAACGTCAGCCTCGCGGTCGGCTTCAACCGGCGTCACGCGCCCGGATACGCACAATGCGTCGAACACCCGCGCGAGCTGATCCTGATGCAGAAGAACCGCACAGGGCTGCCCGAGGAGCCCCGCACCATGGTCCTCGACGACTTCATCCACGTCGTCGACACCCTGCGCTTCCTGGTGCCGGGTCCGGTCGACGACGTGACGGTGCGGGCCCGTGCCGAGGACGGGCTGCTGCACCACGTGGTGCTCCAGCTCGCCGGAGAAGGATTCACGGCACTCGGTGTGATGAACCGGCTGAGCGGCTCGAGCGAGGAGATCCTCGAGGTCTCGGGCCAGGACACCAAGCGTCAGGTGGTCAATCTCGCCGAGGTGATCGACCACAAGGGGCAGCCGACCGTGCGACGGCGCGGCGACTGGGTGCCGGTGGCCAGACAGCGCGGTATCGAGCAGGCGGTCCTCGCGTTCCTCGACGCCGTGCGCGCGGGAAAGGTGCTCAGCGCCCGGGACGCGCTGGCGACTCACGAGTTGTGCGAGCGGGTGGTACGAGCGGTCGAGGAGCGGTCCGCCGCAGCCTGAACGTGCGCGCGCCCTCCGTCACGCACAGCGCCGCCATCACCAGCAGCGCGCCGTGCACCGGCCAGTCGCCGAACCGGACGTACGGCGTGACACCCCGGGCCAGCGGCACCTCGTAGACCATCGCGCTGCTCGTGCCGGTGCCGAGCCAGGAGCCGATGCGCTCGCCGTCCGGCCCGTAGACGGCGGAGACGCCGGTGAGGGTCGCGTGCACCATGGAGCGGCCGGTCTCGGCGGCGCGCAGCGCGGCGAGCGAGGCATGCTGCTCGGGCGCCCAGCTGTGCTGGAACGTCGACGTCGAGGACTGGGCCACCAGCACCTCGGCGCCGTCCTGGGCGAGGTGGCGGCTCATGTCGGGGAACGCCGACTCGAAGCAGATCATGGGGCCGACGCGCAGCCCGTGCCCGACGTTCATCACCACCTGCTCGGTGCCCCGCCTGCGGTCCTCGCCCGCGGCCTTGCCTACCGAGGTGGCCCAGCCGAGCAAGGAGCGCGCCGGCACGTACTCGCCGAACGGGACCAGCCGCATCTTGTCGTAGCGGTCGCCGGTCGGACCGTGCGGTCCCACCAGGACGGAGCTCTTGTAGATCCCGGGCCGGTCGGAGCGGCGCGCGTCGACGTTCACCAGGATGTCGGCGCCGACCTCGTGGGACAGCGTCGCGATGCGGTGTGCCAGATCGGGCCGGTCGGCCAGGTCGAAGCCGACGCTGCTCTCGCCCCAGACGACCAGGTCGGCGCCCTGCCCCGCGAGTTCCCGGGTAAGGGCTTCCTCGCGCGCGAAGCGCTTGTCGCCGCTCGTGCTGCCGTCCACGACACCTGGCTGCACGACCGCGATCCGCACCCGGCCGTCGACGTCTGGGCGCGGCGACCACACCCAGGCCGCCGAGGTGGCGGCGGCCGTCGCGACCAGTCCGGCCACGGCGGGCATACGGGACTCACGCACCGAGACCAGCACGGCGACCGCGACGTTGACCGCCACCACCAGGAAGCTGAGCAGCCACACCCCGCCGACCGAGGCCAGCCGCAGCGCGGGCCCCACCTGCCACTGACTCGATCCGAGCAGACCCCAGGGGCCGCCCAAGCCCTGCCAGGACCGAGCGAGTTCGACCATCAGCCACCCCGACGGCAGGACGAGGAGGGCGGCGCCGACCTGGCCCGGTGACGGCACCCCGGCCAGGAACCGCCGGACGAGCCAGCCCCACGGGGCCCACAGCGCGCCGAGCAGTGCCGCTATGACCAGCGTGAAGACATTCAGGCTCGGCAACAGCCAGTGGTGCACGGCCAGTATGAAACCGAACCCGCCGAGCCAGCCGTCGTACGCGGCACGCCTGCCCGTGGGGGCCGAGCGGGCCAGCAGGATCCAGGGCACCAGCGCCACGTACGCGAACCACCACCAGGACGGGGCGGGGAAGGCGAACACGGGCAGCGCGCCCGCCAGCGCGGCGACGGCACCGCGCCGCCAGGGGGAGACCAGCCATGGGCCGAACGCACGGTCGGGCCTCTTCATCCTTCGCCTCCCTGCCCCGCAGTGTCTCCAGTGTGCGCGTCGGGGGCGATCTCCGACAGGGGGCAGGGAGATCGGGAGGGGGCGCGTCGGCAGGGAAGCGCCCCAAGTCCTGGAGGCGGTTCGGGAACGCGCCGGATCGGTGGGGAAGCCGACCGATGGCTCAGGGGTTCGCGGGCGCGTGCCGGGGCTGCGGCATCCGGCGCCACTTCTCCTGGACGACCACCTGACGCAGCCGCCAGCCGTCGTGGGTGCGCACCAGGCCGAAGGCGTAACGGCCGCCGCACACAAAGTCGGGCGCGGTGGAATCCCCGTCCTGCCCCGCGAACCGCATCGGATTGATGTAGTCCGCCTGTACCTCGGCCGTGTCGCCGGTGTCCTGATCCAGGACGCCGAACCGCACACGCCGGTTGACGATCAGATGCTGGCGCATCGCGAACAGTTCCAGGCTCTGTGAAAGCCATCGGGCGACCTCGGTGGCGTCGCCCTCGACGCCGCCGGACGAGCGGTAGTCGGCGCGGCCTTTCGGTGTGAACAGCCCCCGGTACGCCTCCCAGTCGCCGTCGTCCACTGCCACCGCGTACGCGGTGACGATCTCGTCCACGGCGAACCGGTCCAGCACGGTCGCGAGCTCCACACGCTGCGTCATCGGCTCAGTGTTGGCCACGGGGCCTGCCACGCCAAGGGGCTGTGCGGGGATATTCGGTGTCCGGCAGGGTTCGATTCGGCATCGGTCAGCACGGTCCGGGCGGTCGGCACGGTCCGTGCGGTCTTGTGGGTGAGGCGGCACTCGTACGCGGGCGAGCCGTTCCTGGAAGTCCGAGACGTCATGCCGGGGCCGGCGCGGATCTGCCATCGTTGGTGATCCATGATCGACCGCGGACGACCCGTCCATAGGGATCCGGTCCGATCGGGAAGTGTTCCCACCCATGTCGGTCACCCCCGCTCATGCGTCGGTGACCCGTCTGCCACTCCAGGAGGCTCATATGGCACGTCCCGTCACGATCGTCACGGGTGGCAGCCGGGGGATCGGCGCCGCGACCTGTAAACGGCTCGCGGCGGACGGGCACGACGTCGTCGTCGGTTTCGTGAGCGACGGCGAGGCCGCCGAGCGGACCGCGACCGCCGTCCGCGCGGCCGGGGCACGCTGTGCCACGGTACGCGTGGACACCTCCGACGAGGCCGACGTCGAGCGGCTCTTCGACACGGCCGCGGACCGGTTGGGGCAGGTGACGGGGCTGGTGAACAACGCCGGGGTGACCGGACCGCTCGGGCGGCTCGCGGACGCCGACCCCGCGGATCTGCGACGCGTGATCGAGGTCAATGTGCTCGGCACGCTGCTGTGTTCGCGGCGCGCCGCCCGGTCCATGGCCGCCCTGGGGGGCGGCGCCATCGTGAATGTGACCTCGGCGGCCGCCACGCTCGGCAGTCCCGGCGAATTCGTGCACTACGCGGCGAGCAAGGCGGCCGTCGACGCGCTGACCACGGGACTCGCCAAGGAACTCGGCCCCGACGGCATCCGTGTCAACGCCGTCGCGCCCGGCATGATCGACACCGAGATGCACGCGACCATGGGTGACCCGGGGCGTGCCGAACGTGCCGCCTCGTCGATTCCACTGCGCCGCGTCGGCGGGGCGCAGGAAATCGCCGCCGCCATCGCGTGGTTGATGTCGCCCGAAGCGTCGTACACGACGGGGGCGGTGCTAAGGGTGTCCGGCGGGCGGTGAGCCCGTGCGCGCCGGAATCGCGAAAGGCCCTACGCCGCCTCGATGATCTCGCCGCGTATCGCCTCGGCCCACTTCACGACCAACAGCTCGTACTCCGCCCGCTCCTGTGGGGACAGAGAGCCGCCTGTCCGCGTCCACAGGGAGCGGATCTGTTCGTTCAGCGCGGCGGCAGACCGCACGGAACCAGGCGGAGTGACATCGGGGGACATGCGCACCAGCCTAGGCGCAAGGACTGACACTGCGCTACCGGGCGGCTACTCAAGCCGTATGTGCTTCGTCACGCGAATCCGGCCGATGCCCAGTTGCGCGCCGAACTCCCCTTCTCGCGGCCTCAGTTGTCCTGGTCGGCGCCGCACCGACCAGGTGGACGGAAACGTCCACGGGGCCGGTGCGAGCTGCGCGGAACAGAGGAGATCCCTGCCGCGTGGGGGCGGTCGGGTCGGGTGGGGCCGCTGCGCTCGCGTCGCGTGGTGGACTCGCGCCGGGTGGGTGTATTCGAGGCTCGGGGTGGACAGTTCGGCACCGACGGGGGCGGGCCGCAACGCGACACCATCCCCGGAAGGCAGCACACGACGGCCGAACCGGCATGACCGTTCTGCGAGATCGTCGCCGGGCGTGCACCCGCCGAGTGGATCGGCGGGCGTGATCACTGGCCCGACGCCGTCGCTCTCGTACCGCTTTCGAAGCCCTGCCGGAGGAAGCCGGCGAAGGAGAAGACGGAGGGTGGGCCGCACCGCTCGGCCTGCCGGACCCGCCTGCCGCGAATGCCCGCTGCCGTGCCGGACCGGGCACATCCCGGAGTCGTGGTCGAGCGGATCCTCGGGCGGCGAAGCGATGGGAACCGCGCAGACCCGTCCCTGTCCGCATCCACGCGAGACAGCGACGAGCGCACACTCGAAAGCCCCCTGGAGCGATCCCGGGGGGCTGTGGTTCCGTCGCGGGCTCAACCGTTCGGCCCGCCCGACTCCGCTCTCTCCGCCCAGACCCGCGCCGCGAGCGCGTCAGCCTCGTCCTGCGGGATTCCCGCCTTCACGAGGATGATCCCGCGGCTGCCGTCGGGAAACTTCACACTGCGCGCTTCCGTGCCCAAGCGGCCCAGCATCGGCGCCTTCGGCATGCTCCACCTCCAGTCGGGGAGACCACGCTAAAACGCGTCGGCGCAGTCCGCAGAAGTGTTCGGCCAGACGGCCTACAGCGCCTTCGCTCCCCGCTGGTCGAAATCCGCTTGGCCGATCCCTGCTCCGGCGGGAGGATCAGCGTCATCCCGGCGACGTGGACCGGGTCGACGGACACCGCGGGCTGCGGGCGCCCACCGTCATGCGAGAGGAAGCGACGTGAGCAGCCGTCCGACCGCGGCCGACGTGTCCGGCCCGCCAGAGCCGCAGGCCGACGTCCTCGCCCGCCACGCGACCCGCCGGCCCCACCCCGTGCTGCCGGTGTCGATCTCCACGTGCATGTGCCGACGCTGTCGGGCCGGCGCGTCAGTGGTCTCGTCGCGTGGGCGGGACAAGACATCGGGCGTTACGGCGAAGAAGCCGAGCGGGGCGTCGGCCGAGGGCGCGGGCGGAGGCTGCCATGCGGCTCTCTGACCTGTTCCGCCTTCGCGACCTCGAGGCCGCCGTCATGGACGGCTACGTGACACGCAAGGCCCATCCGTCTCTGCCGCTCCGCATCCTCACGTACACGAGAACGTGCCAGTACGAGCGCGCCTGGACCCCGGTCACCCTCCATTGCCGCGGCCTGATCACCGATGACAGGACCGGCGCCATCGTGGCGCGGCCGTTTCCGAAGTTCTTCAATGTCGGCGAGCACCAGCTCGGCAGCGAGTACGCACCGCCGCTCCCCGACGGCGAACCGTTCGAGGTGTACGACAAGGTCGACGGATCGCTCGGCATCGTCTTCCACTACGACGGCCGGTGGTGTGCCGCGACGAAGGGCTCGTTCACCAGCGAGCAGGCGCGGTGGGCGCAGGCCTGGCTCGACGGCCACGACACCAGCCGGCTCCAGTGCGGAACCACCTACCTCGCCGAGGTCGTCCACCCGGAGAACCGGATCGTCGTCGACTACGGGGACCGTCAAGACCTGGTGCTGCTGGCCGCGTTCGAGCCGGACGGCACCGAGACTCCGCTCGCCGTCGCCGCCGGCGACTGGGCGTCCGTCGGCTCCGTCGTCCGTACGTGGCCCACCCTCCCGCTGCCCGAACTGCTGAAGCTCACCGAGGCCGACACCCGCCCCGACGGCCGGCGGACGAACGGCATGCACGCCGAGGGCTATGTCATCCGCTACGCCGGCGGGCTGCGGGTGAAGGCGAAGCTCGCCGAGTACGTCCGTCTCCACAAGGTGCTCACCGGGATCACCGAGCGGGACATCTGGCGCTGCCTCGGTATGCAGAGGTTCGCCGGCCGGCCACCGAAGCTCGTGGCGAAGGCGCTTGGCTGCCCGGTCACGGAGGTGTCCGCGCTCGGGGCCGACGGCAAGGGCCCCCTGGACGCGCTGCTGGAGCAGGGGCCCGACGAGTTCGACACATGGGTGCGCGGCGTCGTGGCGCGGTTGGAGCGAGACGCCGCCGCGGTGGAGACGGTCGCGGACCACGCGTTCCAGCGCATCGCCCACCTCGGCGCAGACCGCGGGGAATTCGCTCGCGCGGCGCGGGCCATCCGTGACCCGGTCGTGCGAGCGACTATGTTCCTGGT
Organism: Streptomyces sp. NPDC026500; assembly: GCF_055567635.1. Classification (NCBI taxonomy): domain Bacteria; kingdom Bacillati; phylum Actinomycetota; class Actinomycetes; order Kitasatosporales; family Streptomycetaceae; genus Streptomyces; species Streptomyces sp. NPDC026500. Next base: position 47,230 of record NZ_JBVHQB010000009.1, read on the forward strand.
CCTCGACGGCAAGCCGCTCGACCTGCACCTGTGGCGGTCCATCAAGCCCGGGACGTCCGCGCCGTTCGTCGCCGACGACGAATGATCAGCCCTGCACGGCGGCGAACGCCGTCACTTCGGCGAGTGGGGGACGGCTCGGAGACGGCTGGGAGGACAGGCCCCCGTCGCTCCGTCCAGCCACGTGATTCTGCTAGCGGGTCCGGGATCAGGCACGTGGTTCCGCCATGAGGAGCAGCCGGGAAAGGGTCGGCTCAGCCGGCGGATTCGGCTGCGTGAGGGCTGAGGACATCGGTGCCGACCAGCCCGATGATGACGAAGCCGAGCACGATCCGGTACCAGACGAACGGCATGAAGCTCTTGTGGGAGATGAACTTCATGAACCACGCGATCACCGCGTAGCCGACCGCGAAGGCGATGATCGTCGCGAACATGGTGGGCCCCCACGAGACATGGCCCTGAGCGGCCGCGTCCTTGAGCTCGAACGTGCCGGAGGCGAGGACGGCCGGCATGGCGAGGAGGAAGGAGTAACGGGCCGCCGCCGCACGGCTGTAGCCCATGAAGAGGCCGCCGCTGATGGTCGCGCCGGACCGGGAGACCCCGGGGATCAGGGCCATCGCCTGGCAGACGCCGTACAGCAGGCCGTCCTTGGTGTTCAGGTCCTCAAGTACCTTGCGCTGCTTGGCCGCCCGCTGCCTGCCGCCCGTCTCGTCGCGTGCCGCGAGCCGGTCGGCGATGCCTAGCACGACGCCCATCACGATCAACATGGTCGCGGTGACCCGCAGATCGCGGAACGGCCCCTCGATCTGGTCCTTGAGCGTGATCCCCAGCACCCCGATCGGGATCGAGCCGACGATGACCAACCACCCCATCTTCGCGTCGTGGTTGCCGCGCATCGCCTTGTCCGTGAGCGAGCGGAACCATGCCGACAGGATCCTTCCCACGTCCTTGCGGAAGTAGATCAGCACCGCCGCCTCCGTTCCGAGCTGCGTGATCGCGGTGAACGCCGCGCCGGGGTCCTCCCAGCCCGCGAACGCCGCCGTCAGCCGTAGATGCGCGCTGGAGGAGACGGGAAGGAATTCGGTCAGCCCCTGGACGAGTCCGAGGATGAGAGATTGAAACCAAGACATGAAGCTACGCGGTCCAAGTGCTGATCGTGGAACGGGAGATGGGCACGCCGGATCGCGGTGCGAGGTGATCATGGGTGCTGAGGGCAGCCTAACCTCCGCCCGCCGACCCGGGCCACAGGGGTTCCGGGACCGCTCCCGCGAATGCTGCGCCGTCGGGGTGCCCGGCGTCGTTATACCCCCGGTGATCGTCCCGTCGTGGCGGTCGGTCGCCGACCCGATTCCGATCCGGGCTCGGTCGGGTCAGGTTCGGGTCCGGCCGGATTCCGATCCGGGCTCGGCCCGATTCCCGGCCCGATTCCGATCCGGGCCTGGCCGCGTCAGATCCGCGTCCGGCGAGATCCGGGTCCGTTCAGGGACCGGGCGCGATCCGGCTTAGGTCAGGGATCGGGTGTCGTCCAGGTTCGGCCGGGGCGGGATGACACCCGATGGCACGGTGACCGGGGTGTTGACCGGCCGCCCGGCCGACGCTTACGTTGCAGCGGCAGGGAAAGCGCTTGCTACCACCGTTCGCGTCCGTTCGGAGATGTGCGTCCGTCCGGTGGAGCCATGCGCTGGCCGACGTCTGACATCACGTCCGATGGAGCGCTGATCAGGTAGATGACCGTATCCCGTACCGCAACAGCCCCCCAGGCCTCTACGAACCGCGCCGCGAACGCCCCCCTCGACGGTCGCCGCATCAGGGTCGCCGTCGTCGGCGCGGGCGCCATCGCGCGCGGGAGTCATCACCCCGCACTCGCCCGGCTCGCGGAGGAGGGCGAGACGGAGATCGTCGCCGCGGTGGACATCGCCGAGGGCGCGGTCCGGCAGTTCTGCGCCGAGGCGGGCATTCCGCACGCGTACACCGATCTGGACCGGATGCTCGTGGAACAGCGGCCCGATCTGGTCGCCGTCTGCACCCCGCCCACCCTGCACCGGGAGCAGAGCGTCGCCGCGCTGCGGGCGGGCGCGTGGGTGTGGTGCGAGAAGCCGCCCGTGCCGACGCTCGCCGACTTCGACGCCGTCGAGGCGGCGGAGGGCACGGACGGCGGGCCGTACGCCGCGATCGTCTTCCAGCACCGCTTCGGCTCGGGCGCCCGGCATGTACGGCGCCTGATCGCGGAGCGGGCGATGGGCCGGCCGCTCGTCGCGCACTGCCAGACCACTTGGTACCGCGACGCCGCCTACTACGCCGTCCCCTGGCGCGGCCGCTGGGCGACCGAGGGCGGCGGGCCCGCGATGGGACACGGCATCCACCAGATGGATCTGCTGCTGGACCTGCTGGGGCCGTGGACCGAGGTGCGCGCGATGGCCGGTCGTCTGGTGCACGACGTGGAGACGGAGGACGTCTCGACCGCCCTCGTCCGCTTCGCGAACGGCGCTCTGGCGACCGTCGTCAACAGTGTGCTGAGCCCCGACGAGGTCAGCCGCATCCGCGTCGACTGCGAGCGCGCCACCGTCGAGCTGACCCACCTGTACGGCCATGGCAACGACAACTGGCGGATCACCCCCGCGCCCGACGTGCCGGAGGCGGACGTCGCGGCCTGGCGGGATTTCGGCGCGGACGTGCCCAGTTCGCACCTCGCGCAGCTACGGGACCTCGTCGCCGGCATGCGGGCGGGCGAACGGCCGCGCAGCAGCGGTGCCGACGGGCGGACCAGCCTGGAACTGATCACCGCGCTCTACAAGTCGGCGTTCACGGACACGACCGTCCGCGCGGGAGAGATCGGTCCGGGAGACCCGTACTACACGGCACTGCACGGCGGCGCGCCCGGCTGGACACCCGCCGGGCCCGAGTCGGCGGCGCCCGAGGTGGCCGAGGCGCCTGCGGCGGCACGCGCGGAGGCCCGGGCATGAGCGAGGAGCCGGAGTCCGGCCTGCGGATCGTCCACACGCACGGGGAGCGCATCTCGATCAGTGAAGTCTCCACCGGCGTCGAGCTGTTGAACTACGTCTACCGGCCCGAGGCCGCCTGGGAGTCACCGAAGCCGTATCTGCATCCGCTGCGGACGCTGGCCGGCAACGTCGTCACGGACTACCGCCCGAACGACCACCGCTGGCACAAGGGCCTCCAGATGACGGCCTCGCACCTCTCCGGACAGAACCTGTGGGGCGGCAACACCTACGTCCACGGACAGGGATATCTCGAACTCCCGGAGCGTGTCGGGTCGATGGCGCACGTCGCCTTCGCGGAGGTCGCCGCGGCAGACGGTGGCGCGGTCATCTCCGAGCGGCTCACCTGGCATCCGTACGACGGTGAGCTGTGGGCCGACGAGGAGCGCCGCGTCGAGGTCCGCGACGTCGATCCCGGGGCGGGCTCCTGGGCGCTGACCTGGAGTTCCGCGATCACCAACCGTCGCGAAGAGCTCTTGCGCTTCGGCAGTCCGACGACCGCGGGGCGCGAGATGGCCGGCTATACGGGCCTGTTCTGGCGCGGACCGCGCGCCTTCCGGGACGGGCTGGTCATCGGGCCGGACTCCGAAGGACCCGGGCTGATGGGGCGCCAGGCGCCCTGGCTCGCGTACTCGGCGGAGCACGACGGCTCCGACGGTCATGCCACCCTCGTCTTCGCGCACGCGCCCGAGAACGACCACACCGGGTCGCGGGGCGCCCACCCGGCCCACTGGTTCGTACGCAACGAACCCTTCGCCGCTGTCGCCCCGTCCCTCGCCTTCTACGACGAACTGGAACTCGCGCCCGGCGACACCCTCACCCGCCGCTACCGGGTGGTCGTCGCCGAAGGGGCCTGGGAACGCGAGGACATCGTCAAGTACCTGGCGGAGCACCCCTGGTGAGCGCCGTGACTCCCGGCTTCCCCGGGCTACCGGGAGCCGTCGCCGTGTCGCATCTGCGGGTGTACGACTGGCGCGCGGTCGACGGCGTGTGCGGCGGAACTCCCCATCTCCACCTGACCTGTTCGGAGGCGTACGTCGTCACCGGCGGACGCGGCTCGGTCCAGACACTGACAGCATCGGGGTACGAGGTGACGCCGCTCGTGCCCGGCACGGTCGCCTGGTTCACCCCGGGCACGATCCACCGCCTCGTCAACGAGCACGACCTGTGCATCACCGTGCTCATGCAGAACAACGGCCTGCCGGAGGCGGGCGACGCGGTCATCACCCTGCCCCCGGAGTACCTGACCGATCCCGGGACCTACGCGGCGGCCACCGTCGTCCCGGCGGACGCGCCAGAGGAGGAGCAGGCGCGCTTCGCCCGCGCCCGGCGTGATCTCGCCCTGGAGGGGTACCGCGCATTGCGCGACGCGGACGGACCCGCGCCCCTCGCGGCGTTCCACCGGGCAGCCGCGGCCCTGGTGCGGCCACGCCTCACGGAGTGGCGCGAACGGTGGCGGCGCGGGGCCGAGGCCGCCGCCGCGGCGACGGGGGACCAGCTCGACCGACTGGAGCGGGGAGACGCGTCGCACCTCGCCGCGGCCGTCGTACGAGCCGAATCGCCCTCCGCACGGGGCCGGTTCGGAATGTGCGGACGGCTCGACGTCTACGAGACGGCCGACTAGGCCGTACCATCGCCCGCTGCCCGCTGCCCGCTGCCCGCTGCCCGCTGCCCGCTGCCCGCTGCCCGCTGCCCGCTGCCCGCTGCCCGCTGCCCGCTGCCCGCTGCCCGCTGCGCCCGTCTCCGCGTCCGCGTTCCCCGTGTCGGCGGTTACGCCACCGCGGGTCCCGTCACCGTCCACCCCGGGGCCTGGGGGTGGGCCGTGAGGGTTTCGTGTTCGACCTGCTCTCCGCATTCCTGGCAGACCACCAGGGGAACCAGCTCGTGGCCGCAGGTGTGCTCCAGCACCATGGGCCGGAAGCCGCCCTCCTGGAGGTGCCGGTCTCCCCACGCCATGAGCGTCAGCAGGACGGGTTGCAGTTCGAGCCCCGACCGCGTCGGCCGGTACTCATAGCGCTTGGGGCGGTCGCTGTACTCCGCCTTCTCCAGCAGACCGGCGTCGACGAGGCGCTTCAGCCGGGTCGTCAGCACGTCGCGAGGGGCGCCGGTGTTGCGTACGAGCTGGTCGAAGCGCGTGGCGCCGAGCGACACCTCGCGCAGGACCAGCAGGGAGTACTTCTCGCCGACGAGGGCGAGCGTCGCGGCGATCGAGCAGGGGCGGGGGTCCTTCATGCCCTCAGTCTACGAGGGTGGGTTGGATGTTCCAACTCACTGGGTTACTCTTGGGTCACTTGGTGGGTTGGAAAATCAAACTCATCGGATTCGAAGACCGGATCCGCCCGGTCGCCGGTTCCCCGACCTCGAAGACCTGAGAGGCATCCCATGCGTGACGCCGTGATCGTCGAAGCCGTACGCACCCCCGTGGGCAAGGGCAAGCCGAGCGGCTCCCTCGCCCACGTCCACCCCGTGGAACTCCTCGCCCACACGCTCCGCGCGCTCGTCGAGCGCTCCGGGGTCGACCCGGCGCTCATCGACGACGTCATCGGCGGCACCGTCGACCAGGTCGGCGAACAGGCCATGAACACCACCCGGTACGCCGTGCTCTCCGCGGGATTCCCCGAGTCGGTCCCGGCGACCACGGTGGACCGCCAGTGCGGCTCGTCGCAGCAGGCCGTGCACTTCGCCGCGCAGGGCGTCATGTCGGGGGCGTACGACATGGTCGTGGCCTGCGGTGTGGAATCGATGAGCCGGGTGCCGATGTGGTCCAACGTGCCGGCCGGCGCGGACCCCTTCGGGCCCGGGGTCGCCGAGCGCTACCCCGAGGGTCTGGTGCCGCAGGGCATCAGCGCCGAGCTCATCGCCGCCAAGTGGGGCATCACCCGCGAGCGGATGGACGCCTTCGCCGTCGGCTCGCACCAGAAGGCGGCACGGGCGTGGAGCGGCGGTCTGTTCGACGTCGAGGTCGCGCCCCTGGAGGGCGTCACCCGGGACGAGAGCGTCCGCCCCGGCAGCACCCCCGAGGTGCTCGCCGGGCTGAAGCCCGCGTACTACGACCCGGGCTTCGCCGAGCGTTTCCCGCAGATCGACTGGTCGGTCACGGCCGGGAACGCGAGCCCGGTCAACGACGGGGCGTCCGCCGTGCTCATCACGTCGAGCGAGACCGCCGCCCGCCTCGGACTGCGGCCCATCGCCCGGCTGCACAGCTTCGCCGTCACCGGCTCGGACCCACTGCTGATGCTCACCGGCGTCATCCCCGCCACCGAGAAGGTGCTGCGCAAGGCCGGGCTGGACCTCGGGGACATCGACCTCTTCGAGGTGAACGAGGCCTTCGCCGCCGTCGTCCTGGCCTGGCAGCAGGAGACGGGCGCCGACCTGTCCAAGGTCAACGTGCACGGCGGGGCCATCGCGATAGGCCACCCGCTCGGCGCGAGCGGCACCCGGCTCACCACGACCCTCGTCCACGCGATGCGCGCCCGCGGGGCCCGCTACGCGCTGCAGACGATGTGCGAGGCGGGCGGACTGGCCAACGCGATGATCCTGGAGGCCGTGCGCCCGTAACGGCTGCAGATCCTGGAAGCCTCGCGTCCGTGGCGGCCGCAGATCTTGGAGGCCGTGCGCCCGTAGCGGCCGCAGATCCTGGAGGCCTCGCGTCCGTGGCGGCCGCAGATTCTGGGCTGTGTGCGCCCAGGCGCTGGCGGGCCTCAGTGACCGCGCAGGTGGTGGCGCTTGCGCCAGGCCACCGCCGTTCCGACCAGGGCGGGGACCGCGATCAAGGCCATCGCGATCAGGAAGGCCGGGGAGGTCGGCGAAGACGCGCGGGCGCCGGCGACGGCGTACGCGGCGGTGTTCGGGATCGAGCCGAGCGCCGTCGCGACCAGGAAGGGCAGCCAGCCCATGCGGGAGACGGCCGCGCAGTAGTTGGCGGCCCAGAACGGCACGCCGGGGAACAGCCTGGCCACCATCATCGAGCGGAAGCCGTGACGGCTGAGCTGACCGTCCGCCGCCTTCAGCCAGCGGGCCCGCAGCAGCGACCGCAGCGCGTCCTGCCCGAGGATCCGGCCGAGCCCGAAGGCGACACCGGCGCCGAGCACCGTGCCCACCAGGGCGGTGCCCAGGCCCAGTTGAGAGCCGAACAGGGCGCCGGCCGCCAGATTGAGCAGCGGCCTGGGCACGAAGGCGACCGTGCACAGGCCGTACGCCACGGCGAACGCGACGGCCGCCGCGGCGCCGCCGAGCTGGGGTGGCCAGCCGTCGGCGAGCAGCCGTTGCGGGTCGAAGAGCAGCACGCTCGACGCGGCGGCCGCGAGCAGCACGACCAGCAGGGAGAGCCGCGACCAGGGCGAGAGCAGTGCTCTCAGGCAGCGAGCGCCCAGGCCGGTGCGTGCGGCGGTCGGGACCGCGGGTGCGGCGACGGCGATCTCCGAGGCGACGACCAGGTCGGTTGCGACGGCGAGCTCCGTGGCGGCGGCCTGGGGAGTGGCCGTGGCGGTGCCCCCAGAGCGGGTGGTGGCATCGAGCATCCGGTGACACTAGCCGACGCATGTGTGTGACCGCCGTATGGTTCGTCTCATGGGCGTCACAGCTTCCGGAACGTCGGGTGCGCGGTTCGAGGTGCCCGACAGCGTCCTCGCGGACACCGTTCTGGAACGGCTCACGACCGTCTACCCGGCGGCCGCCGACCCTCACCGGGCCGCGTCGATGCGCGCGTACATGAAGGACATCGCCCCGTTCCTCGGGCTGACGACGCCCGAGCGCCGTGCCCTGTCGCGCACCGTGCTCCTGGACACCGCCCGTCCCGACGAGGCGGACTGCACGGCGCTCGCGCTGCGCTGCTGGCGACTGCCGGAACGCGAGTACCAGTACTTCGCCGTCGACTACCTGCGCCGCCACGTGGCGCGCCTGTCCTCGGGCTTCCTGCCGGTGGCCCGGCACCTCGTCTCCACCGTCTCCTGGTGGGACACGGTCGACGCGCTCGCCGCGCATGTGGTGGGAGGCCTGGTGGCCGCCGATCCGCGACTGCGCACCGACATGGACGGCTGGATCGAGGACGTAGATCTGTGGGTCGCCCGTACGGCGCTGCTCCATCAGCTCCGTCACAGGGAGGCCACCGACACAGGGCGCCTCTTCGCGTACTGCGTCCGCCAGTCGGGCCATCCCGATTTCTTCATCCGCAAGGCCATCGGATGGTGTCTGCGCGAATACGCCAAGATCGACCCGCAGGCGGTACGGGACTTCGTCGCCGCGGAGCGGGCGAGGCTCGCGCCGCTGTCCGTGCGCGAGGCCCTCAAGAACATCGGCCCCTGAGACCGCGGACGCCCCCGGACCCCGAGGGTTCCCGACACGCAGCTCGCGGTGGCTGCACCCCCGCACCGCCCGCACCACCCGCGCCACACCGGTCCACGGGGCACCGAAAACCATTCGACGTGGGCAGACGCGTCGGCGATGATCTCCTCATGTTCCGGTACGCCTTCTTCCTCGCAGCATCCGCAGTCGCGGATGCGCCGAAGGCTGCCGTCCCGATCATCACGGCAGCCGTCGACGGCGCCCGAAGCTGACCCTTCCCGGATTGTCCGGCGGACCCCGCAGGGGGAGGGTCGGTAGCTCCTGGGGGTCCCCGTCCCGGCCCGTACGCGCCGGGGCCATCACTCAGCTCCGCTGACACTGAAGAGGCTTCGAGGTACAGCCATGCCCAAGACGGCTTACGTGCGCACCAAACCGCACCTGAACATCGGCACCATGGGTCACGTCGACCACGGCAAGACCACCCTGACCGCCGCCATCACCAAGGTCCTCGCCGAGCGCGGCTCCGGCACGTTCGTTCCGTTCGACCGGATCGACCGCGCGCCGGAGGAGGCCGCCCGCGGCATCACCATCAACATCGCGCACGTCGAGTACGAGACCGACACCCGGCACTACGCGCACGTGGACATGCCGGGCCACGCCGACTACGTCAAGAACATGGTCACCGGCGCGGCCCAGCTCGACGGGGCGATCCTCGTCGTGTCCGCGCTGGACGGGATCATGCCGCAGACCGCCGAACACGTGCTGCTCGCCCGGCAGGTGGGCGTCGACCACATCGTGGTCGCCCTGAACAAGGCCGACATGGCGGACGAGGAGCTCGCCGACCTCGTGGAGCTGGAGGTCCGCGAGCTGCTCTCCGCGCAGGGCTACGGGGGCGACTCGGTTCCCGTCGTACGGGTGTCCGGCCTCAAGGCCCTTGAGGGGGACCCCCGGTGGACGGCGGCGATCGACGCGCTGCTCGACGCGGTGGACACCTATGTGCCGATGCCCGAGCGCTATCTCGACGCGCCGTTCCTGATGCCCGTCGAGAACGTGCTCACCATCACCGGACGCGGAACGGTCGTCACCGGTGCCGTGGAGCGCGGCACGATCCACGTCGGCGACCGCGTCGAGGTGCTCGGCGCCGGCGTCGACACGGTGGTCACCGGCCTGGAGACCTTCGGCAAGCCCATGGAGGAGGCGCAGGCCGGCGACAACGTGGCGCTGCTGCTGCGCGGCGTGCCCCGCGACGCGGTCCGTCGCGGGCACATCGTCGCCGCGCCCGGCAGTGTCGTACCCAGCAGCCGTTTCACGGCGCAGGTGTACGTCCTGTCGACGCGCGAGGGCGGCCGTACGACAGCGGTCTCCACCGGGTACCGGCCGCAGTTCTACATCCGCACCGCGGACGTGGTGGGCGACGTCGACCTCGGCGAGCGGGCCGTCGCCCGGCCCGGCGACACCGTCACCATGACGGTCGAGCTCGGCCGCGAGGTGCCGCTGGAGCCGGGCCTCGGCTTCGCGATCCGCGAGGGCGGCCGGACGGTCGGCGCCGGGACGGTGACGTCGATCGGCTGACGTCCGGCCCGACAAGCCGGTCGGCCGACCTCCGGCCAGGTAGGCCGGTCGGCCGACCTCCGGCCCGACAGGCCGGTCGGCCGACCTCCGGCCGGTGCAGCGACGCGGGTGCCCGCCATGACAGGGCGGGCACCCGTTCGTGTCGTTGCCGGTGCCGCACAATGGACCCGTGGACGAGCCGATACCCGTGACGCGGGCCGTGGATCACGGGACCGCCAAGCTGATGCCCGACGTGGACCGCGAGCGGGCGTGGCTGCTGACCGTGGACGGCGCACCCCAGTCGTACGTCGATCTGGACGAGCCGACGCATCTGGAGTTCGAGTACACGCGGCGCCTCGGGCATGTGCTGGACACGGTCACGGAACCGGGGAAAGCCCTGGACGTGCTGCACCTCGGCGGCGGGGCGCTGACTCTGCCCCGCTACGTCGCGGCCACCCGGCCCGGTTCGCGGCAGGACGTGGTGGAGGCGGACCAGGGCCTGCTGGCCATGATCGGCGAGTGTCTGCCGGTGCCGGGCGGCGTCGGCATCGAGCTGCACTGCGCCGACGCCCGCACCTGGATCGAAGCCGCCGCCCCCGACTCCGCGGACATCCTGATCGCGGACGTCTTCGGCGGCTCGCGCGTACCGGCGCACCTGACATCCACCGCCTACGCGGGCGCCGCCGAGCGCGTGCTGCGCCCCGACGGCGTCTACCTCGCCAACCTGGCGGACGCGGCGCCCTTCGCCTTTCTCCGCTCCCAACTCGCCACGTTCTCGACGGTGTTCGAGGAGATCGCCCTGATCGCCGAACCCGGAGTGCTGCGCGGGCGGCGCTTCGGCAACGCGGTGCTCGTGGCCTCCCACCGCCCGCTCGACACGGCCGCCCTGGCCCGTCGCACCGCCGCCGACGCCTTTCCGGCACGCGTCGAACACGGCCCCGGACTGCGGGACTTCATCGGCGGTGCCGCTCCGGTGCGCGACGAGAACGCGGTTCCGTCACCCGAGCCGCCGGGCGGATCCTTCGGTATCGGGTGACGCGGTTACCGCTTCTTCCACGGAGTGCGGGTTCTTCAGTTCTGGCAGCCGCAGCCCGAAGCGGACTTGGCCTCCGTGACCGTGACGCGGGGGTCGGGGGAGGCTTCGGCGGGTGTGCAGCAGGCGCTGACGCCGCAGCACGTGTCCGCCGACCTGGTCGTGGGGGATGTCTGCGGCTCGGTCCGGGGCTTGGTGGCGCGGACGACGGCGGAGTGCATGCCGTCGGCTACGGGGTGCGTGGGGGTGATCTCGACGTTCACGAACCCTGCCGCCTCGAGGCCTTCGCGGTACTCGGCGAAGGACAGGGCACCGGCGATGCAACCGACGTAGTCGCCGCGCTCCGCGCGCTGTTGGGGTGTCAGGTTGTCTTCGGCGACCACGTCCGAGACACCGATTCGGCCACCCGGTGTCAGGACGCGGAACGTCTCCGCGAACACCGCCGCCTTGTCGGTCGACAGGTTGATCACACAGTTGGAGATCACCACGTCGATGGTGTCGGCGGGGAGCGGGATGGCCTCGATCGTGCCCTTGAGGAACTCGACGTTGGTCGCGCCCGCCTTCCTGGTGTTGGACAGGGCGAGTTCGAGCATCTCCTCGGTCATGTCGAGGCCGTATGCCTTGCCCGTGGGGCCGACGCGGCGGGCCGACAGCAGGACGTCGATGCCACCGCCGGAGCCGAGATCGAGGACACGTTCGCCCTCGTGGAGATCGGCCACGGCGGTCGGGTTGCCGCAGCCCAGTGAGGCGGCGACGGCCTCGGCGGGCAGGGCGTCGCGCTCGTCGGACGCGTAGAGGGTGGAACCGAAGTTCTCGTCCACCTCGACCGGCTGCGGCCCGCAACACGCGCTGCCACCCTCGGTCACCTTCACGGCCGCGGCGGCATACCGGCGACGAACGGTCTCGCGCAGTTCTGTGGACTGATCACTCATGAGTCACTCCCGAAGGACGGGACACCTCAGGCCCCGGACCGGCTTGTATTGACGTTCGCTGATGCAAGCTTGCGCCTTGAATCGAAGAACGTCAACATAGAGCTGCGTCGAAACAAAAGCCTGAGGTGATCGGCCAGGAAACGGACGGCGCCTGCTGCGCGGGACTGGCCGCCGCCCCGCCGACCGAGGATCAGGCCCCGTCGAACCGGCGAAGAAGTTCAAGGCGTTGGGCGACCCGTTTGCGCTCGACGACCCGGCCGGACAGGGTGTCGCCGCGGTCCGGCCGATCCGGGACGAGATCGAGCGGCGCATCCGCGCCCTCGTGCCTGAACCGGCCGAACTGACCCACTGAGCGATCCGCCGTACCGAGCACGCGCTGACCGCAACTCCACCCCGTCGAGGCCCACTTCACCCCGTCGGGCGTCGGGCCCCCGCCCGCCGGGCCTGGAAGGCTGCCACGAGGCTCGGAGCCCCGGGCTTCGGTCCTGGGTTCAGGAACCCGTCGGGTCGCCGTGCAGTCGTACCGTGCTGAGGATCCTTTGTACGGTCGCGTTCCGGATCTCGTCCGAGACGCCCTTGGCGCCGTAGAGCGTCCAGGACACGAAGTCGCCCGCCGAGTTCTTGAAGGCGAACGTGGTCGCCTTGCCGTCGGAGTCGCACTTGTTCTTCTTGGCGACGCCCGAGGAGTACGTCGTCGCGACGCTGCCCTTGACGCCCGAGGCCGTGGTGTACGCCTGGGGCTTGCCGATCTTCAGCAGCTTCTTCGAGGCGTCCTTCTGGTCGGTGTAGCCACCGAAGACCCACCACGCCGAATCATTGCGTGCCACGTCGTCGGTGTTCTTGGCACCGCTCTGGCCCTTGGTGCCCGCGGCGGCCAGTGCCGAGTCGCTCGTGTGGCCGTCCTTGTCGTCGTCGGACGTGCACCACTTCTCCTTGAGGAAGGCGGGTGCGGACATGCCGATGAGCGCGGAGCCGTCGCCCTTCTTGTCGTCCTCGAAGCCGATGAAGGTGCCGGGAGTCTTGACGTCCCAGTCCGGCGGTACGTCGAAGGCGGTGCCCCACTTGGGGTTCACCACCACCTTCCAGCCGGCGATCGTCGCCTTCTCCTCTTCGCCGCCGCGCGGGTTGTCGTCACTCCCGCTCCCGCTCGCGCTCGGCGACGTAGCGGCCGACGCCTTCGGGGACTTGGACGTGTCGGCGCCGGCCTTGTCGTCCTTGCTGCCACCGCCCAGGACGAGGAATCCCGTGACTCCGGCGGCGATCACGACGGCCAAGGCCGCGACGATCGCGGTGATCTTCGTCTTGTTGCCGCCACCGCCACCGCCACCGCCGCCGGACGCCTGGGGCGCGCCGAGGGGATCCGACGGAGCTCCCCACGGCTGCTGTCCCGGCTGCGGTCCGTACGGGCCCGGCTGCTGCGGATACCCCGGCTGCTGGTATTCGGGCTGCTGGTACGGATTCGGCTGCTGGTACCCCGGCTGCTGGTACGGGTTCTGGTCCTGCGGGTTCTGCTCGCCCCCGGGCGGCTGCTGTCCTGGCCACATGGCCGTTAACGATAGAGGGGCTTGTGACCCGAGTGCCACGGCGGTCCCCGAAACGGCCGGGCCGCCGGGCCACTTGCCCCATTGATCCCGGCTCGGGGCGGCCCCGTACGATCCCGGCTCGGAATCCAACTGCCCCTGAATCAGGCCCCCGTCGGGTCACCGTGCAGACGTACGGTGCTCAGGATCTTCAGGATGGTCGTGTCGGGGATCTCGTCCTTCACGCCGGTGGCCCCGTAGAGGTTCCACGCCACATAGTCGCCCGCGGAGTTCTTGAACCCGAACGTGATGGCCTTGCCGTCGCTCGCGCACTTCCCCTTCTGGGGAGTGTTCTTGGACCTGGCCCAGGCGATGCTGCCCGTGACGCCCGACTTCGTGGTGTACGGCTTGGCCTTCTTGTCGAAGGTGAGGCTCTTCTTGTCCGGCTGGGTGTAGCCGCCGAACACCCACCAGGGGACCTGGTTCAGGGCGACCTCGTCGGTGTTCTTCGCTCCGCTCGCGCCTTTGGTGCCCGCGGCGCCGAGAGCGGTGTCCTCCGTACGGCCGTCCCTGTCGTCGTCGGACGAGCACCACTTGGACTTGAAGTAGGCGGGCGCCGACATCACGATCAGCGGCTTGTCGTCGGCCTTCGCGTTCTTCTTCTCGAACCCGACCGACGTGCCCGGCGAGGCCACCTCCCAGTCCGCGGGGACATCGAAGGCCGTGCCCCACTTGGGATTGACGACGACCTTCCAGCCGGCGACGGTCGGCTGCTCGCCCGCTCCGCCGCGCGGGTCGCCGTCGGAGGGCGACGCGCTCGGGTCCTTCGGCGCGCTCGTGGTCGGATTCGCGTCCTTGCCCTTGTTGCCGCCGTCGGCCTTGTCGTCCTTGGCGCCGCCGAGCAGGAGGGCGCCGGTCACCCCGGCGGCCACGACCACGGCGGTGGCCGCCACGATCGCGATCACCTTAGTCCGGTTGCCGTTCCCGCGCGGCGGCTCGGGCGCGCCCGCGGGAGCCGGCGCACCCCATGGCTGCTGTCCCGGCTGCGGTCCGTACGGGCCCGGCTGCTGCGGATACCCCGGCTGCTGGTATCCGGGCTGCTGATAGGGGTTCGGCTGCTGGTACCCCGGCTGCTGGTACGGGTTCTGGTCCTGCGGGTTCTGCTCGCCCCCGGGCGGCTGCTGTCCTGGCCACATGGGCAGCCACGTTAGTGGCGCCTGTGAAACGTTTCTGTCACCGCGTCTCGTCAGGCCTGTACCGGAGTGTGGCTCCGCCCGCACCGCTGATCGACTTCGGCGCCGGACGGCGGGGCTGGCCAAGGATTGCTACCCATGGGTAACATCGCGGTATGAGCGCAGACCAGATGACGATCGGCGAGATGCTCGCCGCGACCGTGCCGATGGCCCGGACCCTGAACCTCGAGTTCGTGGAGACCACTCCGGAGAAGGCCGTCGTGGCGCTCCCGGACCAGGGCGACTTCCACAACCACGTCGGCGGACCGCACGCCGGTGCCATGTTCACGCTGGGGGAGTCGGCGAGCGGGGCGATCGTTCTGGCCGCCTTCGGGGACCAGCTCTCCCGCGCCGTACCGCTCGCGGTCAGCGCCGAGATCGCGTACAAGAAACTCGCCATGGGCCCCGTCACGGCCACCGCGACGCTCGGGCGGCCCGCCGCCGCCGTGGTCGCCGAGCTCGACGCCGGTCAGCGTCCCGAGTTCCCGGTCGCCATCGCCATCCAGCGCGCTGACGGCGCCGTGACCGGCGAGATGACCGTCGTCTGGACGCTCCGCCCGAACGGCTGAGACCCACCTCGCGCACAGGGCCCTGATCGGGGAGTACGACCCGATCGGGGCCCTCGGCCGTTGCGCCGGGGCCGCTCGCCGATGACGGCCTCCCCTCCTGTACATCGCCCCGCCTCGCCTGCGCCCTCGCCCCGCCCCGAGCTTGGCGTCGAGCCGAGCGTCGACCCGTGCCCCGACCGGGCGTCACCCCGTGCCCCGAGCGGGTGCCGACCCGTGCCCCGACCGGGCCCCGACCCCGGTCAGCCGCGTGGCACCCGTACGCTCACCGTCTGGGTGACCCGGGTGCAGAGCTGTTGCCGGTCGTCCTCGATGTCGCACTCCACGACCGCCGTGTCGCGGCCCACCCGCAGCACACGGGCCTTCGCGTACGCGGCTCCCTCGCGCACGGGCCGCAGGAAATGGGTGGTGGACGTGGTGGTGGCGGGAACGGCGCCGGCGGGGCCGTTCAGCGCGGCGCACACTGCCGAGGCGACGTCGGCCAGGCCCATCAGCGCGCCTCCGTGCAACCCGCCCCCCACGGTGGACAGTTCGGTCACGAAGTCGAGTTCGGCGTGCACTGCCTCGGCCGACAGGGCGGTGAAGCGCACGCCCAGCGTCCTGGCGTAGGGGGCCATCGCGTAGATGTCTTCGGCGGTGACGGTCACAGCAAGCTCCTTGTGGGAGAGGTGGGGCGGAAGTCGATGATCCGTTCTATCAACTCCCCTGAAGGTAGGGGGAGTTCCAGCAACGGAGAGCATCTTTGCTCCCCCGGTCCTCCGTCCCGGACCGGGGGCCGCGCCCTGGGCCGCCACGCCGGGCGCCAATCGTGCGGCGAACACAATGCGTCGTTCAGCTGACTGCCACTGCCCGGCCATGGCCGGTCAGCACCGTGCCCCCTGACCCCCATCTCGCTCACCTGGAGGGCACATGAGCACGGCAGGACAGCAGAACGGGCCGGGCAGACGGGCTCTGCTGCGCGCCGCGGTCGCCGTACCGGCGGCCGGCGCGGCGACAGCGGCGTTCGAGACGACCCCGGCGCGGGCCGCGACCACAGGCCGGGGAGGCCGGTTCGACACCGAGAGCCCGCGCTTCGCGCTGGCCGTCCTTCCCGACACGCAGTACCTCTTCGACGCCGACAGCGCGGACCCGGCCCCGCTGCGCGAGACTTTCCGCTACCTCGTGGCGGAGCGGGCCGAGGCGAACATCGCGTTCATGACGCACCTCGGCGATGTCACCGAACACGGCACCGAGGACGAGATCGGACGCGCCGCCGACACCTTCCGCACCCTCCACGGCAAGGTTCCCTACAGCGTCCTGGCCGGCAACCACGACATCCCGTCCTCGACGGACGACCAGCGGGGAGACACCGCCTACCTCGCCGCGTTCGGCCCCGAGCGCTACGCCACCATGCCCACCTTCCGCGGCGCCTCTCCCGACGGCTACAACAGCTACCACGTTCTGCGCGCGGGCGGCCGGGAGTGGTTGGTGCTCGCCCTGGACTGGCGGGTGTCGGACAAGGGGCTGCGCTGGGCACAGGGCGTCCTGGACGCCCACCCCACGCTTCCCGCCGTACTCACCACGCACGACATCGCCTGGTCGGACGACGACGGCGCGGCCCAGCTCTCGGACAACGGCAAGCGCCTGTGGGACGGTCTCGTCCGGGGCAACGACCAGATCTTCCTCGCCCTCGGCGGCCACTACTGGCCGCCTGGGCGCACGGTCCTGTCCAACGACGCCGACAACGATGTCCACGTCCACATCACCAACTACCAGGACCGCTACTACGGCGGCGCCGGGATGATCCGCACCTACTCCTTCGACCTGGTCCGGGGCGTCATCGACGTCGAGACGTTCGCGCCGTGGTTCCTCGCCAGGGACCCCGGGAAGCGGACTCCGCTGGAGGCCGAGACCATCGAACTGACCGGCCCCGTCGACCGGTTCAGCCTGCGCGTCGACTTCGACGAGCGCTTCGAGGGCTTCGCACCCGTCGTCCCGCCGAAGCCGCGCCCCGCCTCCGCCGTGATGCCGCACGGCACGGTGGCGTACTGGCGTTTCGACGGCTCCGGGACGGCTCCGGGCGCTCCCGTCGCGGACGGCACCGTCGTACGGGACCTCACGGGCCACGGGAACGACCTGACCGTGAGCCGGTTGCACGAGAGCGGCCCGGCCGTCCTCACCTGGTCGGACGACCACCATCCCGGTCAACCCGCCCACGCCAGCCTCCACTTCGACGGCGGCAAGAGCCCGGACCGCGGCGCCATCCTGACGACGGGCGCCCAAGCCGCCCTGAACAGTGCTGAGTTCACCCGCGGCTACACCATCGAGACGTTCATCAGGCTGCCCGACCCCTTCGACGGCGACCATGCCTGGATGGGCATCCTGAGCTGGGAGGGCCGCAACGGCGACGCGGGCAAGACGACCGGCTGGTCCCCGCTGGAGCCCACCTGCAGCCTCAATCTGTCGCCGGAGCGGTTCCTGCAGTTCGTCGTCTATCCGGCGCGGCAGGACGCCGACCCGACCTCCTGGAGCCACGCCCTCCCCGTGGGCCGCTGGACCCATGTCGCCGTCGTCAACGACGGCCGCCGCACCGTGCTGTACGTCGACGGCTCGAAGATCGCCCGCAATCCCACGCAGCCGTCCACCGGGATCGCGACGCTCGGCAAGCCCTTCGTCATCGGTGCCACCCAGTTCGACGAGAACTTCGGGCAGGGCTTCTACGGCTGGATCGGCGACACCCGCATCGTCGACCACGCCCTGCCCGTACGGGACTTCCTCACGTCCTTCGCGTAGACACCGGCCCCGACCAGGGCCTCTGGCCAAGGCGCCCGTCCGGTCCGGCAGTTCGGGCCGGACCGGACGGGCGTCCCGGGGGAGTGCCGGTCGGCACGGGGAGCGCACCGGCCCCCCTTGCGAGTCTGCGAGGGACCTGAGCCAGGTCAGTACTTGAGCTTGAGGAGGATGCGGGCCAGTTCTTCCAGCTCGGCCGGCTCCAGCTTGTCGGTGAGGGCGGGTGCCAGGGCCTCGCGGCGGGCCCGGTCCGCACGCTCGAAGAGATCCCGGCCCTCCTCGGTGATGGTCACCTCGACGGACCGGGCGTCGGTCGCCGAGGGGGCCCGGGTGACCAGGCCCCGCGACTGGAGCGCGTCGATGACCCGGGAGACCTGGCTGCGGCTGATCAGCGCACAGGAGCCCAGATCGGTGGCCGACAGGGGACCGTCCTGGTGGTAGAGCCAGAGCAGCACCTCGAACCAGGACGCCGGCAGCCGGAAATCGTGTTCCAGGCGGGCGTTCGCCCGTGCGGTGAGGGCGGTGCCCACTCCCACGATGCGGTAGTACGCCTGGTCCTCCACAGTGAGCTCCGCCTGCTTCAGCCTGATCTCCGTCACGACACGAGTCTACCCAGTTGCGTGCGCACGCACGCAACCCTAATATGTGTGTGTACACGCAACCATGGAGGCCCCGTTATGAAGATCGCCCTTGTCACCGGTACGTCCACCGGCATCGGTCTGGAGACCGCCGTACTCGCGGAGCGGGCCGGCTACACGGTCGTCGCGACCATGCGGGACACCGGCAAGGCCGGCCCGCTGCGCGAGCGGCTGCCCGGCGTCGACGTCCGGCAGCTCGACGTCACGGACCCCGACTCGGTCGCCGACTGTGTCGACGCGGTGATCGCCGCCTACGGACGGCTGGACGCCCTGATCAACAACGCGGGCGCCGGGCACGTCGGCACCATCGAGCTGGAGAGCGTGGACGACGTCCGTGACGTGATGGAGGTCAACTTCTTCGGCGTCGTCCAGGTGACCAAGGCCGCGCTGCCGCATCTGCGCGCATCCCAGGGCCGTCTGATCACGGTCACGAGCGTCGGCGGTGTGGTCGGCCAGCCGTTCAACGAGGCCTACTGCGCGGCCAAGTTCGCCGTCGAGGGCTGGATGGAGAGCCTTGCTCCGGTCGTCGGCAGGCTCGGCGTGGCGGTCAGCGTGATCGAGCCCGGCGCGGTGGCCACCGAGTTCGTCGCCAACGTCCGCGCCGACCGCGACATCGAGACACTCGTCGCCGGGGCGGGTGTCTACCGGCCGGTGATCGGCGCCTATCTCGACCGCACCGCGAAGTCGTTCTCCACGGCCCAGAGCGCACACGAGTGCGCGGAGGTCGTCGTCGCCGCGCTGACGGCCGACGAGCCCCGGTTCCGCTACCAGAGCTCCGAGTGGGCGGCCGGCTTCACGGGCGTCAAGCTCGCCGACGCCGACGGCTCGGCCGTGCAGGACCTCACGACGTCCTGGCTGGGGGAGTGAGCACCTGTTCCCTTCCGGCCGTCCATGCCCGACCCTGACCTACGGGCGGTGCGTGCGCGTCGTCCACAGGCCGGGCGATGCGCCGGGGACAGGGTGCGAGGAGTGCGAGCGTGGGCGTGGGCGGGCGGAGCGCCGTTCTGGTGACCGGTGGCAGCGGGTTCGTCGGGAGCCATCTGGTGCGGCGGCTGCTGGAGCGGGGCTACCGGGTCCACACCACCGTACGAGGGACCGCGAACGCGGCGAAGGTGCGGCCGCTCCGGGAGATGCAGGAGGCCTTTCCCGGCAGGCTGGCATTGTTCGAGGCGGATCTGCTGGCCGAGGGGTCCTTCGACGCGGCGATGAGCGGCTGCGGCGTGGTCTTCCATGTGGCGTCGCCGTTCCTGATGCCCGAGAAGATCAAGGACGGCCGCCGGGACATGGTCGACCCGGCCCTGCTCGGCACCCGCAATGTGCTGGCGGGAGTGGAACGGACACCGACGGTCGAGAAGCTCGTCCTCACCTCCACCGTCGGCGCGATCTTCGGCGACTACATCGACGTCCGGAGCATGGACGGCGGTGTCCTGTCGGAGAAGTACTTCAACACCACCAGCACCGTCGAGAACAACCCGTACCACTACGCGAAGACGCTCGCGGAACGCGCGGCGTGGGAGGCGGAGGCGGCCCAGGACCGCTGGCGCCTGGTGTCCGTCAACCCCGGCCTGATCCTCGGCCCGTCCCTCACCCCCGCGTCGGAATCCGGCAGCCTGTTCCTGCTGGAGGAACTGTTCAAGGGTTACTTCTTCTACGGCGCCCCTGATTTCAGCTTCACCACGGCGGACGTCCGCGAGGTCGCCGACGCGCACATCGCGGCGGCGGAGCACAGCGGCGCCAAGGGCCGCTACATCGTCGCGGCCGAGACGATGACGTCCTTCCACGACATGGCGCGCGTCATCCGCGGCCGGTATCCCCGCGCCCTCCGGCTGCCCCGCACCGCGCTCCCGCACTGGCCGGTCCGCATTCTGGGTCCGGCGTTCGGACTGACCCAGGACTACATCCGCAAACACCTCGGTATCCGGTTCCGCGTGGACAACAGCCGGAGCGTGCGGGAACTGGGGATCACCTACCGCCCGGTGGAGGAGACCCTCCTCGACCACTACGGGACCTGGCGGCACAGGACGTGACAAGCCGCACGTCCGGGCCGCTGTTCAGGGCGACCAGGTAGGCTTCCCGGCGGGCGCTCCGGGGAAGCGCACCTCGGTGATCATGCGAAACGCGGTCGCCCGGGTCACGTAAACCGAAACGGGAGGAACCGGCGTTGCACGTCCAGGACTGGCTCGAGACGGTGCCCGCGGTCAGTATCTACGCGCTCGTGGCCCTGGTCATCGGCCTGGAGAGCCTGGGCATCCCGTTGCCCGGAGAGATCGTCCTGGTCTCGGCGGCGCTGCTGTCCTCGCAGCACGGCGGTATCAACCCGGTGGTCCTCGGCGCGTGCGCCAGCCTCGGGGCGATCGTCGGCGACTCCATCGGATACGCCATCGGCCGCAAGGGCGGACGCCCGCTGCTCGCCTGGCTCGGCGCGAAGTTCCCCAGACACTTCGGCGAAGCCCATGTCGCCACGGCCGAGCGTTCCTTCCAGAAGTGGGGCATGTGGGCCGTCTTCTTCGGCCGCTTCATCGCCCTGCTGCGGATCTTCGCGGGCCCGCTCGCCGGTGTGCTGCGGATGCCGTACTGGAAGTTCCTGATCGCCAACGTCCTCGGCGGCATCATCTGGGCCGGCGGCACCACCGCGGTCATCTACTACGTCGGTGTCGTCGCCGAGTCCTGGCTGAAGCGCTTCTCGTGGCTCGGCCTGGTCGCCGCGGTGCTCATCGGTCTCGCCTCGATGCTGATCGTCCGCCGCAAGGCGAAGAAGGCGGCGACGGAGCACGGCGCGGCGGAGCCGGAGCCGGTCCCCGCCGCCGAGTAGAGCGGCTGCTCGGACCTACTCGTGGATCTCGCGGTGCGCCTTCGCCAGCTCCACGTAAAAGACGCCGTTCAGCGAGAGACCCTCGCGCTCCTCGTCGGTCAGCGGACGCCTGACCTTCGCGGGGACACCCGCGACGAGTGAGCCCGGCGGGACCGTCATCCCCTGGGGCACCAGCGCCTGCGCGGCCACCAGCGAGCCGGCCCCGATCACGGCCCCGTTGAGCACCGTGGCACCCATGCCGATCAGACAGTCGTCCTCGACGGTGGCGCCGTGCAGGACGGCGTTGTGGCCGATCGAGACCCGCTCCCCGACGGTGATGGGGAAACCGGGGTCCACGTGCAGAGTGCAGTTGTCCTGTACATTGCTGCCGGCGCCGATGACGATCGGGCCGGCGTCGGCGCGCAGCACCGCGCCGTACCAGACACTCGCGCCGGCGTGCAGCGTGACATCTCCGATGACCACGGAGGTGGGCGACACGAACGCCTCCTGGTCCACCTGCGGGTCCTTGCCGCCGATCCCCTTGATCAGCGCCTGCTGAGTCGTCACCGTGTCACCGTCTCGTCGTGTCGTGGTCCAGGTCCTTCTGAGTACACCGGCACCGTATGCCATCGCCCCACGCCCCCGGTGGGGCGAAGATCACAGCGGCGCGGCCGCATCGGCGTGGTCCGCTCTGAGTACCGTGAACGGGTGTCCAGGAGCAAGAACACGTTCTCATCATGGCGGCGACGCCTCGCGCAACGCGCCGTCCACGCGGGCTGGGCCTGGGTGCAGCGCGCCGGTGCCGTCTCGGCCGAGCGCCCGGGACGGTTCCGCTTCGGTGCCATGGGAGAGAACACCAGGCTGGCCTTCCCGCTGGGCACGGTCTTCGGTGAACCCTGGATCCACCTCGGCTCGTACTGCATCGTCGCCGAGCAGGTCACGCTGACCGCGGGGCTGATGCCCGATCTCGACCTCGGTGCCGACCCGATCCTGCGCATCGGGGACGGCGTCGTGCTCGGCCGCGGCAGCCATGTCATCGCCGACACGACGGTCACGATCGGCAGCGACTGCTACTTCGGGCCCTATGTGTATGTCACGTCCACCAACCACTCGTACGACGATCCGCACGAGCCCATCGGCAAGCAGTGGCCGCGGATGGAGCCCGTGGAGATCGGGCCCGGCTGCTGGATCGGGACCGGTGCGGTGATCCTTCCCGGCGCGCGGATCGGGCGGAACGTCGTGGTCGCCGCCGGTGCGGTGGTACGCGGTTCGGTGCCGGACCACTCCGTCGTCGCCGGAGCCCCCGCGCGGGTCGTCCGGCGCTGGGACCCGGTGGACGGATGGCAGCCGCCGCTGCGCACACCGCCGCCGGTGCCGATTCCCGACGGGGTGACCCCGCAGCAGTTGCTGGCGCTGTCGCAACTGGACGAGGAAACGGTCGCGCGGCTCGCGCAGCTGGACCTCGACGTGCGGGACGCCGCCGAGGACGTACACGCGCAATCGGGCGACATCCGCGCCGAGTCCTGACCCGGGGCGGGCTCCGTCTTCCGACGGGGGCGGCCGGTCTGTCGTCCGGGCCAGGCCCGGTCCTTCGTCCGGGGCGGGCCCGGTCCTTCGTCCGGGGTGGGTGGTCTGTCGTCCGGGCCAGGCCTGGTCCTTCGTCCGGGGCGGACAGTCCGTCGCCGTCGACCGGGGTGGGTCGGGTTCCGTCGGCCGGAGCCGGCTCAGCCGGTCGCCAGCAGCACCGTGCCGACCAGCGCCAGCGTCGCTCCGGCGGCCTGCACCGCGCGCAGACGTTCCCTGAGGACACCGCGTGCGGCCAGGGCGGTGACCACCGGGTAGAGCGAGGCGAGGACGGCGGCGACGGTGACCGGGCCGTGCTGGGCGGCGACCGAGTAGGTGCCGTTGGCCGCGACGTCGGCGAGACCGACGAAGGCGAGCGCGGGCAGGGAGACCCAGGGGAAGCCGCCCTCGGGAAGGGCCGGGGCGCCGCGCCGAACGGAGACGGCCAGGGCCGCGCCACCGGTGACGACATTGGTGACGCGCTGCACGAACAGCGCCAGGAAGAGTCCGGTGACCGACGACGACGCCTCCGCGATCAGCGCGAACACCGTGCCGAAGCCGGCGGCCGCGATCAGCGTCAGGAGGATCGCCTGCCGCTGCACGGGCGCGCCCCGCAGCTGGGGCCCGCCCGCGAGGACGACACCCGCCACGGCGACCGCGATGCCCGCGATCTGCAGCAGCCCCGGGCGCTCCCCGAGGAACAGGCCGACGCCGATGGGGACGGCCACGGCCAGCGAGCCGAGGGGGGAGACCACACCCATCGGGCCGAGCGCGAGCGCCTTGTAGAAGGAGAGCAGCGCGATCGGGCCCACGAGTCCCGCGGCGACCGCGAACCACAGCTGCGGCCCCGCCGCGCTCCAGCCGCCGGTGGCCAGCACGATCGCGCCGAGGACCACGGCCGCGATCGACTGGGAGGCGACGACCACCGTGAGGGCGGGCGTGCGCCGGGTGAGCAGACCTCCGCCGAAGTCGGCCAGGCCCCACAGGAGGCTGGTGGCCAGGGCGAAGAGTGCTGTCACGGGGTGCCTCGCAGTACAGTTCGGTGGACGATCAGGTGCACCACACGATAGTTCATCTGATTGAACTCTGTCATTCAAAATATTGGACGGAATGTGTCGGATCTCGACCTGCTGACTCAATCCCTGGCACGCAATGTGAAGCGCTGGCGCTCCGAGCGCGGCTTCACTCTGGAGGCGCTCGCGGCTCGCGCCGGCGTCAGTCGCGGCATGCTCATCCAGATCGAGCAGGCCAGGACCAATCCCAGCCTGGGTACCGTCGTCAAGATCGGCGACGCGCTCGGCGTCAGCATCACCAGCCTCCTCGACTACGAGCAGGGGCCCAAGGTCCGGATCGTCCCCGCCGACCAGGCCGTACGGCTGTGGCACACCGAAGCGGGCAGCTACAACCGGCTGTTGGCCGGCACCGAGGCGCCCGGCCCGCTGGAGATGTGGGACTGGCGGCTCATGCCCGGCGAAGGCAGCCCCTCCGACCCGCATCCGACCGGCACCGTCGAACTCGTGCACGTCATCGCGGGCGACATGACCCTCACCGTCGACGGCGTCGAGCACCTCGTCCCCGAGGGGGCGAGCGCGTCGTTCGAGGCCAACACCCCCCACACGTACGCCAACAAGGGCGAGGTCCCGGTCGAGATGGTCATGGCCGTGTCGGTCCCGCTCGTGCACTGAAGTCCTTGGCGGGCCGGTCCGACTCGTGCACTGAAGTCCTTGGCGGGTCGGTCCCGCTCATGCACTGAAGTCCTTGGCGGGCCGGTCCCGATTCGTGTACTGGAGTCCCTGGCGGACCCGTTCCGATTCGTGCACCGAAGCCCCCGGCCGGCCGGTCCGGAATCGTGTGCCGACGGCCTTCGGCGGGTCGATTCCGCCGTGCGTGGAAGGCTCCCGGCGGGTGGGTCCGCACGGCTGTTAGCGTGCCGTCATGCGCGCACCCATCGGACACTTCGACCACGCCGTCCCCGCCCCCGACTGCCTGGACGAACTTTCCCGCCCCGTCGCCGACGCCGTGCGCGTCTGGCGCGGCGGCACCCCCGTCGAGCAGATCGTCTACGTCGACACGAACCCCGAGTGGGCCGACACCGCCACCTTCGTCGAGCACTACGGCGAGGAGCTGCTCGACCGGTCCGCGAACTGCGTGGTCGTCGCGGCCAAGCGCGGCGGCCGGACCACGCTCGCCGCGTGCCTCGTCCTGTCCACCACGCGCGTCGACGTCAACGGTGCCGTACGACGTCAACTGGGCGCCCGGAAGGCCTCGTTCGCCCCGATGGTCACCGCGACCGACGAGACCGGCATGGAGTACGGCGGCATCACACCCGTCGGACTCCCGGACGGCTGGCCGGTGTTGGTGGACTCGGCCGTCGTCGAGCTGCCGTACGTGCTCGTGGGCAGTGGCCGCCGGCGCGGCAAACTCCTCGTGCCGGGCAAGGCGTTGGCGGAACTGCCGAACGCGGTGGTGATGGAGGGTCTGGGCGTCGCCTGACGGTTCACGCCGGTCGTGAACCGTCTGCCCTCGACGGGATCCGCCCTCGAAGGGATCCGTTCTCGTCGACGGGCCGGTGTCCGATGGGGATTCGTTCCTGCCGGGTGTCGGTGGCCTGTTCAGGCGGCGGCGTGATGCGCGAGCGTCCGATGCGGATCCGCCTCGCCGGGTGCCGGTGCCGGATCGGCGTGGACCAGGGCGGCGGTCAGCTTCGGGACGGCGTGCAGCAGGGCGTGCTCGGCCTCCACCGCGATGTCGTGGGCCCGGCGCACGGTCGCCTCGCCGTCCACCACGACCGCCACCTCCGCGCGCAGCCGGTGCCCGATCCAGCGCATCCGCAGTTCGCCCACGTCGCGCACCCCCGCGACCTCCCGCAGCGCGCGCTCGGCGCGGTCGACCAACTCCGGTTCCACGGCGTCCATCACGCGCCGGAAGACCTCCCGGGCGGCATCGCGCAGCACCAGCATGATCGCGGCAGTGATCGCCAACCCCACCAGCGGGTCGGCGAGTTGCCATCCGAGGGCCGCGCCTCCCGCGCCCACCAGCACCGCGAGTGAGGTGAATCCGTCGGTACGGGCGTGGAGTCCGTCCGCGACCAGCGCGGCGGAGCCGATCTCACGCCCTACCCGGATGCGGTGCCGGGCGACCCACTCGTTGCCGGCGAAGCCGATGAGCGCGGCGACCGCGACCGCGGGGAGGTGTCGCACAGGCTGCGGATCGAGCAGCCGGCCGACCGCCGCCCAGGCCGCGAAGGCGGCGGACGCGGCGATCGTCAGCACGATCACGATGCCCGCGAGGTCCTCCGCCCGCCCGTAGCCGTAGGTGAAGCGCCGGGTCGCCGCGCGGCGGCCCAGCACGAAGGCGACCCCGAGCGGCAGGGCCGTCAGCGCGTCGGCCGCGTTGTGCACGGTGTCGCCGAGCAGCGCGACCGACCCCGACAGCACGACAACGGCCGCCTGCGCCAGGGCCGTTGTGCCGAGGACCGCCAGGGAGACCCACAGCGCCCGCATGCCCCGGGCCGACGATTCCAGCGCGGAGTCGAGCTTGTCGGCCGTTTCGTGGGAGTGGGGGGTGAGGAGATGGCGCAGCCGGCTCCCGAGGCCGCGCGGATGACTGTGCCCCCGAGGACGGGAACGGGGGTGAGGGTGCGGCCGACCGGGGGAGTGGCCGTGAGGGTGCGCTTGAGTGTGGCCGTGGCCGTGCGCGTGCCCGGTTTCGTGACTGTGTTGTCCCGGGCCGTTGGCGTCCTCGTGCCCACGGTCCTGCCCATGGCCGTCTTCGTGCCTCTGACCCGGCCCGTCGGCTCCCTCGTGCCCGTGCGCGTGCCCGATTTCGTGGCTGTGGCCCCGCCCGTGGGCGTCCTCGGAACCATGATTGCCGTTGCCGTTGCGATTGCCGTCGGCGTCGGCGTCCTCGTGGTGATGGCCGTGATCGTGGTCGTGCCGGTCGTTCACGTACGTCCCCTTCCGTGCGGGAGTGGACGCGCGGGTGTCCACGAAGCCATTATGTGCGTATGAGCGCACGCATGCACCTATCAACTGCGCACGATGCGCACCCGCGCACCCCCGGCGAGGAACAGTTCGCGCTCGCCGCCGAACTCCTCGCCCTCCTCGGCGATCGCACCCGCCTCGCGCTGCTGCATGCCCTGACCGGCGGCGAGGCTGATGTCACGACGCTGACCGAGGTGTGCGGGGCGGCCCGTCCGGCCGTCAGTCAGCACCTGGCCCGGCTCCGTCTCGCCGGGCTCGTGAACACGAGGAAGGAAGGGCGCAGGGTGATCTACTCGCTCGGGGACGGTCATCTGCGCCGGGTGGTCGACGAGGCGCTGAGCCTGGCCGACCACCGGCTGTCCGACCGGCCGGCGCACGACTGAGGCCACTGTGCGGGGCTCGGGCGTGTGCTGGAGCCGATGTGCGGGCGAGCCCGCGCCACCTGGGGTGACACGCGGTCGAGCCCGTGTGTCCCTGGGGTGACGTGCGGTCGAGTCCGCGTGCACCCGGCGTGACTTGGGGTCGAGTCAGTGCCGCGGGCGGCGCTGTGAGCCCGCGGCCACGCGGTGGCCCGTGGGCGCCGCGTCGTACTCGCTCTCCTCGCCCTCTTCCAGCAGGTTCGCCGCCGCGCCCACGATGCTCGGGTCGGGGCTGCCGACGACCTCATCGTCCTTGTCGGCGTAGGAGAAGCGGGCCAGGACGCTGCGCATGGCCTCGACGCGGGCCCGCTTCTTGTCGTTGCTCTTCACCACCGTCCAGGGCGCCTGCTCGGTGTCCGTCTCGCGGAACATGGCGACCTTTGCCGCCGTGTAGTCGTCCCAGAGGTCCAGCGAGGCCAGGTCCATGGGGCTCAGTTTCCACTGCCGTACCGGGTCGACCTGACGGATCGTGAAGCGGGTGCGCTGCTCACTCTGGGAGACCGAGAACCAGAACTTGATCAGGTCCACGCCGTCGTCGACGAGCATCCGCTCGAACGCGGGCGCCTGCCGCATGAAACGCCGGTACTCGTCGTCCGTGCAGAAGCCCATCACCCGCTCCACACCCGCGCGGTTGTACCAGGACCGGTCGAACATCACGATCTCGCCCGCGGTCGGCAGATGCTCCGCGTACCGCTGGAAGTACCACTGTCCGCACTCCCGCTCGGTCGGCTTCTCCAGCGCCACCACACGGGCACCGCGCGGGTTGAGATGCTCGGTGAACCGCTTGATCGTGCCGCCCTTGCCGGCCGCGTCGCGCCCCTCGAAGACGATGACGAGCCGACGCCCGGTCACCTTGATCCAGCTCTGCAGCTTCAGCAGCTCGATCTGCTGGAGCCGCTTGTGCCACTCGTACTCCTTGCGCTCCATGCGCTGCTCGTACGGGTAGTTCTCCCGCCAGGTGTCCACCGGGCTGCCGTCCGGCCGGATCAGTACGGGGTCGTCGTGGTCGGAGTAGTCCACCCGCATACCTGCCAGTAGTTCCGTCATCCGGCCCTCCTTTTCCCGTGCTCCGATTCTCCGTCTTTGGGTCTATCTCCGCCGTTTCAATGGAATTGCGGAACGATCAGATGGAAGCCGTACGCCACCACGGCCGCGCAGCCGAGGAAGCAGAGCGTGGCCTGGGCGAACCCCAGGGTGTCGCCGCCGGTGCCGTCGTCCCGCGCGGCCTCGACGCGCGCGAGGCCCAGCATGCCGAGGGCGAAGACGACGACCGCTGCCACGGTGACCCCGACGCTCACCGCGGCGACCTCGCCGAGTGCGGCCAGCCGCCCAGGTAGGTGCCGAGGCCGATGGCGAGCCCCGCCGACGCGATGACCCACACCGGGGGACCGGCGTCATGGCCGAGCGCGCCCGCCGAGATCAGCGTCACGTGATGACGCCCATCGTCTTCTGCGCGTCGTTCGTGCCGTGCGCCAGTGACACCAGTGAGGCCGAGGCGATCTGTCCGAGCCGGAAGCCCCTGGTCACCGACTTCTCGCGGGCGCGGGCAGTGATCCGGTACGCGAGGTAGGTGGCCAGCAGTGCGGCGACACCCGCCACGATCGGCGAGGCCACCGCCGGGATCAGGATCTTCTCGGCCACCTTGTCGAAATGCACGCCCTGCTCACCGGCGCCGACCCACACCGCGCCGATGAGTCCGCCGAACAGGGCGTGCGAAGAACTGGAGGGAAGTCCGAGCAGCCAGGTCAGGAGGTTCCACGGAATCGCCCCGACCAGGCCCGCGAAGATCATGCCCGGAGTGACCAGCGTGTCGTCGACGATCCCGCCGGAGATCGTCTTGGCGACCTCGGTGGACAGGAACGCACCGCCCACGTTCAGAACACCGCTGATGAGGACCGCTGTTCGCGGTTTGAGGGACCCGGTCGCGATGGACGTGGCCATCGCGTTCGCCGTGTCGTGGAATCCGTTCGTGAAATCGAAGGCCAGAGCCGTGACGATGACGACCGCCACGAGGAACGTGATGTGGTCCATCTCTCGATGGAAGCAATCGGAGGCGTACGGCGGGAGAACCGGAGAAGAAGGCGACGCGTGCCCGAGTCGAGCTGAACACTCGCTGACTGGCGTAACGGGCAACCTTCGTACGACGGACGTCACTTGATGATCCGTCAAACCACTTGCTCGCGCGGTGCCGTACGGATGACGATGTCGATCATGCCGACCTTCGCCGCCCCCGACGGAACCCGACTCGCCCATCACGCAAGGGGCGAGGGCGAACCCCTGCTCTGTCTGCCGGGCGGACCGATGCGCGCCTCCGCCTACCTCGGAGACCTCGGCGGACTGACGCGGCACCGCCGGCTGTGCGTGCTCGATCTACGGGGGACCGGCGACTCGGCGCTCCCGGCCGACCCGGCGACGCATCGCTGCGACCGGCAGGTCGACGACGTCGAGGCGTTCCGCACGCACCTCGGACTCGACCGGGTCGATCTGCTCGCCCACTCGGCGGGCGGCGACCTCGCGCTCCTCTACGCCGTCCGCCATCCGCTGCGCGTCCGCACCCTCACCCTGGTCACCGGACGGGCGCGGGCCCTCGGCGTCGACTTCACCGCGGAGCACCGTGCGGAGGGTGCGGCGCGGCGCACGGCGGAACCGTGGTTCGAGAGCGCGCACGAGGCTTACGGGCGGATCTGGGCCGGGACGGCGACCGATGCCGACCTGGACGCGGCCACCCCGTTCTTCTACGGCCGTTGGGACGCGACGGCCCGGGAGCATGCCGCGACCGAGGTCGAGCAGACCAACGAGGAGGCCGCCGATCGCTACGCCGCCCCCGGCGCCTTCCGGCCCGCCGCGGCCCGCGCGGTCGCGGCCGACTGGGACGCCCGCGTGCTGCTCGTCGCGGGCGAGCTGGACAGCGGCCCGCTGCCACGTGTCGCCGCCACCGTCGCGGACCTGTTCCCCCGGGCCGAACTGGCCGTCCTGCCGGGCTGTGGCCATTTCCCGTGGCTCGACGCCCCCGAGGCCTTCCGTGAGACCGTCGCGGGCTTCCTCGACCGGGTGGACGACCGGGAGGACCACTCGGGGGACGGCCAGGAGGATGTCCGGGGGGACGGCCCGGAAAACGATCGGGGGGACGGTTCGAGGGCTTGACGCTTCGGGCATCTCGCCGGGGTTCCCTCGGCGTTCAGCTCAGTCTCAGGTCGATGTATTCCGCGGTCTCGCCCGGGAGGACGTAGCGCTCGATCTCCACGAAGCCGTGTCGCCCGGCGAAGCGCAGTCCGTCCTCGTTGGCCGCCAGGACGACCGTCTCGATCACCGCGGCGCCCAACGCGCGTGCCTGCTCCAGACCGCGTGCGTACAGCTCCTCGCCGAAGCCCTGGCCGCGGTGTTCGGCGAGCACCCGCGCTATCACGGTCGCCGTCGCGCTGTCGTCGGTCGGCGGACGCACGGTCGTGCAGCCCACCAGGACGTCGCCGAGATAGGCGACCTCCAGATGGTTGCGCCGGACGCGCTCGCGCACGTCGTCGAGCGACATGGCCGCGGGTGGCACGATCACGTTGTGGACGTGTCGCCAGTCCGCGAGGCGGGCCTCGTCGTCAGGCGCTTCGATGCGAAGGATGGACACCGGAGCAGGAAACCCGTACAGGCCGCACGGCGTCAACAGCCCGTGTCCGGGCCCCTCTTGAGCCGGGCCGCCGGGCCCGGTCGGTTGGCGCAGCCCGCAGCCCGCAGCCCGCAGCCCGCAGCCCGCAGCCGAAGGCCTGGCCGCTTGGAAGCCCGGGCGGCGGAGACGAGTCGCTTCAGCCGAGTCGCGGGATCTCGATGGCCGGGCAGCGGTCCATCACCATGTCGAGCCCGGCGGCGCGCGTCCGCTCGTACGCGGCCTCGTCGATGACGTCGAGCTGGAACCAGACGGCCTTGGCGCCGACGGCGACGGCCTCGTCCGCGACCTGCCCGGCGAGGTCGCTGTTGACGAAGACGTCGACGACATCGACGTCGAAGGGGATGTCCGCGAGGGAGGCGTACCCCTGCTCGCCGTGGACGGTCTCGGCCTTGGGGTGCACGGGCACGATCCGCTTGCCGTAGCGCTGAAGGACGTCGGCGACTCGGTAGGCCGCGCGGCGCTGGTTCGACGAGAGTCCGACGATCGCCCAGGTGTCACCCCGCTCGGTGAGGATCTTGCGGATCGTCTCTGAGTCGCCGTACACGCTCGGCCTCCATGGGAATCAGTCAGTGCCTGTCACGCGCAACAACAGTGGGCGGAGCGCGGTGATTCCTCTCGGCCGCCGCGACTCGGTCTCCGTCGACTCGGCCGCCGTCGACGACGAAGGGCGGTCGTCACTGGCCGAATGCCTGCTCCGCCGCGCGGTCCGGCGCGTCGCCGGGGGAGGTGTTCGCTGTGTCGCCGTGCTTCCCGTGTGCCCGCAGGTGCTCGAGCAGCAGACGGTTCAGCGTCTCGGGTGCCTCCTCGGGGATCCAGTGGCTGACGCCCGGGAGGATCTCGAAGCGGTACGGCCCGTTCACCCACCGCCCGGTGTCCTGCGCGGGAGCCGCGCCGAACGCTGTGTCCTCCGTGCTCCAGGCGTACAGGGTGGGGACCTCGATGACGCCGATCGCGCCGTCGGGGCGGCCGGACCGGTACCAGTTCAGTGCCGCGGTGAGGGCGCCGGGCCGGGACAGGTGCCGGACGTAGGCGTCGGCACTGGCCTGCGGCACCTTTCCCGCGTAGAGCGCGCGAAGCAACTGGGCGGCGTCGGCCAGCATGCGATCCTCGGTGGCGGGTGTCTCGCGCCAGTCGCGCATGTAGTGGGATCGCGCGCGCTGGTCCTCGTCGGTGCGCAGAGCGTCGGCGAGAGCGCCGGGGTGCGGGGTCGAGACGACCGACAGGGTGCGGACGCGGCCGGGATGGGCGGCGGCGGTCCACCATGCCACCGCGCCTCCCCAGTCGTGACCGACCAGGTCGAACGTCGACCAGCCCAGTGCCTCCGTGATCGCGACGACGTCGTCGACCAGGATGCCGATGCGGTAGTCCTCGGGCCGCTCCGGGCGCACCCGAGGGGAGTAACCACGCTGGTCGGGTGCCACCACGCGGTAGCCCCGCGCGGCCAACGCCGTGATCTGCCGTTGCCACGCCAGCCCGGTCTGGGGGAAACCGTGCAGCAGCAGGACCGGGCGGCCCTCGGGCGGACCTGCCGCGATGGCGTCGAACACGCCCGCGGCGGTGGAGATGCTCAGCTGGTCCACGATCCACTCCCTCAAACCGACTGGTCGGTCAGCCTTCAGGCAGCGGAACCGGATTGTCAAGGTCGCGCTGTTCACGCACCCCGGCCCGGCCGTCGCTCCGCTGTCCGGTGCCCCGGCCGCGGCGACCGGACCCGCTACGCGGTGATGCCCAGCAGCTCGGCGTTGCGGTCGCCCGGACCGCCCGCCCACCCCTCCTGGACGCCGGCCAGCATGCCCTCGGCAAGCCCGGGAGCGTTGTAGGCCAGCTCCCGGTACAGCGAGGCGAGACCGGTCGCCGACAGGTCGGAGAAGTCGGCGGAGGTGCGGTGCGGGGCGGCGGACTCGACGAGGGTGGTGAACAGGGACACCGTCCCGTCGGCGTTGTCGGCAAGTTCGAGCAGGCGGGCGTGGTGCGGATAGTCCACGTGGGAGGCGGTGTTGACCTCCCAGAAGGAGCGGGCGGGTGTCGGGTGCGCGTGCGGGGTGACGCGGTTGACGTGGCTGTGGCCGTTGACCCAGGCCACCACGTTCGGGAAGCGGGAGAGCAGGGCGATGACCTCGGCTCCGTCGTGACGCGGTTCGTCGGTGCGCGCGGCGTCGGGGCGCCGGGTCATGCTCGGACTGTGGTGGTGGCTGAACACCAGGATGTGGGCGTCGTCGGCGCCGGGATCGCGCACGAGGCGGCCGTCGTTGTCGTAGGACCGTGAACTGTGCGCGCTCAGGGTCCGCTCCAGCCAGCGGAGTTGTTCGGTGCCCAGCGAGCCTTCGTAGTGGCCGCTGCGGTACGTCGTGTCGATGCTGACGCCGACGACGTTCTCCGCGATCCGGAAGGAGTAGTACAAACGGTCGCCGTCCAGATGGTCCGGCGAGTAGCCGTGTCCGACCGGGCCCGCACCCGTGTACGCGGGGTCGAGATGGGCGGCCAGGTAGTCGTGCGGCGTGCACAGCCGGCGCCGCTCGTCGGGGGTCACGTGCCTGGCCCCTGGCGCGTGCCGGCGCAGGATGGCGGTGAGGACCGCGCTCTTGGGGTCGTCCCCGGTCCGCAGCGCGTCGGCATAGGCGCCGGCGTCCGCGTCCGGCACCGAAAGGAGCTTGCGGGAGCCGACGGCGATGTCGCCGAGCTCGGGCGAGAGGCAGCCGCCGGGCAGGGCGTCGTGGTTGCCGGCCGTGGAGTACCAGGGGATTCGCAGCCCGGGCTGGTCACCGGCCGGGTCGCGGCGGCGAGGAAGCCGGGGATCAACGGCAGGCCGCGCCGTTTGTCCAGATCGCGTACGGTCGCCTCTCCCGGGTGCCAGAAGAGGGGCAGACCGGAGTTCTGGACGCCTTCGTACGCGGTCGGGTCACCGGAGTTCGGCGTGATGCGGCCGCCGCTCATCAGCGTCAGGAACCACTCCAGCTCGATCGCCGCGTTGTTGTCGAGGTTGTCGCCCGTCGTCATCACGAACGCCGGCGGCAGCCCGGTGTGCGGACCCGCGCGGAGCGCGTTCACCTGCTCCACGAGGGCCACCGCGCCAGCGACCGTCAGTGCTTCCTGCGGCCGCCACGCGGTCGCCGACCGTGCCCGCAGAAACTCGGTGCGCAGCGGGTTCTGCACGTCGGCCAGGTGCAGATCGGTGAACTGGACGAAGCAGGCGAGCGGAGTACGCCGGTCCTCGCGCCCGGAGCGGGCGGCGGCCAGTTCCTCGCGTACGACGGTCGGCCAGCCGGGGCCGGAGAGCAGCCGTCGGTAGCTGCCGGGACGGGCGGGGCCGCCGAGACAGGCGGTCGTCTCCAGCGTGGTGACCCCGGCGCGCGGTGCGGCTGGGCGTGCGGCTCGGGCGGGGCGCGGTTCGGACGCGCGGTGCCGCTGGCGTGGCAACAGTGCCCCCGCCGTGCCCGCTGCGCCGGCCGCGACGGCGGCCCCCGAGGCGAGCAGAAGACGACGACGGCCGATGGCGGACGTGGATTCGGTCCCGGTCATGCGGCAGCCCTCCGGTGCCTCCGAGTGACTCACTGAGCGGAACCACTCATTCAGGCCTCGGTGGCCCATCGCGTGGCGCGGCCGTGAACGCCGCGTGATGGCTTGCGGAAGCCGGTGGGAGCCCCGTGCCCGGTGCCGGGGTTCACCTGCCGGGCGCGTGGCCCCCGGAGACTCGGACAGGCACCGCGAAGCGCGGGCGCATGTCCGGAACGGCCCCCACCTCCCCACACCCGGCCGTACGTCCGCCTAGGCTCACCTCGTGCTCCGTATCCTCGACGCCCGCACGGGCGAACCCATCGACGCAGCCCTCGCCCGCCGCGGCCTGGTCCGCGTCCACGCGCACCTGCCCGGGTTCGACATCACGGGTCTGCGGGTGCTCCTGGTCGCCGACGTCCTGGTGCGCGCCCTGGAAATCGGCGGCAACCCCGTCTGGGCGACGCTGACTTCGGCGCCGGACCCGGCAGACACTCTGGACCGTGCAGATCCCGCGGACCGAACAGCCCCATCGGACCCATCGGACACATCGAACCCATCGGATCCGGCAGCCTCTTGGGGTGAGGCGGGACTTCGGGCGCGCGCCGCCGAACTCGGAATCCGGCCGTTCGAGGTTCACCGCGAGACGGAGCCGGGACCGGCGGCGACGCGGACCATCGACGTCCTCGTTCTGGAGGCCGCCGCGACGGACGGGCCGCGCGTCGAGGTGGCACCCGTCGACACCGGGCGCGGTCCCGCTCCCGCTCCCGGGGATCCCACCGTGTTGCGTCTTGCTCTGCTGGCGCGGCGCCGGGACCTGCCGCTGCGTCTCGACGCGGACGCACTGGCGGAGGCCGAGGGCACGCTCAAGCGCTGGCGCGCCGCCGTCGCCGGATGGGCCACCCGACCCTCCAAGCCGGTACCCGAGGACGTACGCCTGCGGTTGCGCGCCGCCTGGGAGGACGACCTGGACGTGCTTGCCGTGCTGGATGTGCTGCGGTGGGTGGAGACGTCGGACGTCGCGGAGGGGGCCCGCTTCGAGTCGTACGCCTTTGCCGACCGCCTGCTCGGCCTCGAACTCACCCGTGAGATCGGGGCGTCGCTGTGAACGAGCGCGCCGCCGCGGGCCCGAGGCGAAGACTGGTCGTCCTGCGCCACGCCAAGTCCGCCTGGCCCGTCGGAGTGCCCGACCATGAACGCCCGCTCGCGACACGCGGCCGTCGCGACGCCCCCGCCGCCGGACGCGCCATGGCGGGAGCCGATCTCCTGCCGGAGCTCGTGCTGTGTTCGACCGCCGTACGCGCCAGGGAGACCTGGGAGTTGGCGGCGGAGCAATGGGGCACCCCGCCGCCCGTACGGCTCGATGAGCGGCTGTACGCGGCCGACGTACCGGAGTTGCTGAAAGCCGTGCGGGAAGTCCCGGAACACGTACGGACCTTGCTGCTGATCGGGCACAACCCGGGACTTGAGGAGCTGGTCCTCGAACTGGCCGGGGACGGCCTCGACGACACGCTGGACCAGGTCCGGACGAAGTTCCCGACCTCGGCCGTCGCGGTCCTGGTCTGGCACGGCAGCGGCTGGCACGAACTCGGGCCCGGCGACGCGCTGTTGACGGACCTCGTCGTGCCGAGGGGCAAGAAGGATTGAATCTCGGCCGACGTACGCCCGGCGCCGACGGTCCGGGCCGGATGCGGCAGGGTGGAGCGTCTCGCGGGTAACGCCCGCTTGTCCCGTCACCAAGGGCGAGGTTGCGCGCCGGTGGCCGAGCGAGGACAAGACGTGACCCGCACCCCTCGCGGGAGCGAGCGCGCGCTGTCCGCCGCGCCTTGCCCGCCGCCCGCCGTCGGCCACGCGCGCGTGCGGCGCGTGTGAACGTGACGGGGTGGCCCTGGTCCGCGTGCCCGTCGGCCTGGCGCGTGCGGTGCTTGGCCACGGGCTTCGGGCGTCGCCCGGGTCTTGGTTCGTGGGCACGTGTGCGGGCGTGCAAGATCGTGGGCCCGGCCTTCCTTCCGGTTCCGGCCCGTCGGTTTCCACGCAGGCGGTGCGTGATCACGGGCCCGGACGCCGTCCCGGGCTTGGCCCGTCGGGCACGTGTGCGGGCGGGCGGCGCATGATCGTGGTCCCCGGGCATCGTCCCGCGCCGGCCGCGTCGGCCACGCGCCCATGTGGCGCATGATCGTGGGTCTGGGCACGTCCCGGGCCTGGCCCGTCGGGCATGTGTGTGCGCAGCGCATACGCTGGCGTGATGCAGGACGAGTACCGCACAGTGGCCCACTCGGGCGTGCACGAGACCGAGATCAACCGCTCCCGTTTCCTGTGCGCCCTCGCCCCGGCCGCCACTGAGCGGGAGGCCCAGGACTTCATCGCCACCGTCAGGAAGGAGCACGCGGACGCCACGCACAACTGCTTCGCGTACGTCATCGGCGCTGACGCCGCCGTGCAGAAGGCGAGCGACGACGGCGAACCGGGCGGCACCGCGGGCGTCCCCATGCTCCAGATGCTGCTGCGCCGCGACATGCGGTATGTGGTCGCCGTCGTCACCCGCTACTACGGCGGGGTCAAGCTGGGCGCCGGCGGACTGATCAGGGCGTACGGCGGCTCAGTGGGCGAGGCTCTGGACGCGCTCGGCACGATCACCCGACGTCGGTTCCGGCTGGCCACGGTGACCGTCGACCACCAGCGGGCCGGCAAGGTGCAGAACGATCTGCGGTCCACCGGTCGCGAGGTGCGTGATGTGCGTTACGGCGAGGCGGTCACCATCGAGATCGGGCTGCCGGACGCCGATGTGGAGGCCTTCCGGGCGTGGTTGGCCGACGCGACCGCTGGGACGGCCGATTTCGAGCTGGGCGGAGAGGCCTACGGCGAAGCATGACAAATCAGGGCAATCCATTACCGATGGGTGAATTCTTGTGACGGTCATGGCGGGCCGATACGGGAGTAACCGCCCGTGATGTCAGACCCGGCCGTTACCCTTCGGGGATCATGAGGCTCCTGCACACTTCCGACTGGCATCTGGGCCGGGCGTTCCACCGGGTGAACATGCTCGGCGCCCAGTCCGACTTCGTCGGCCATCTCGTCACGACCGCGCGTGAGCGCGAGGTGGACGCGGTGGTCGTCTCGGGAGACGTGTACGACCGTGCCGTCCCGCCCCTGGCCGCGGTCCAGCTCTTCGACGACGCCCTGCACCGGCTGGCCGACCTCGGCGTGCCCACCGTGATGATCTCCGGTAACCACGACTCGGCGCGCCGGCTGGGCGTCGGCGCCGGACTCATCGGGCGGGCGGGCGTCCATCTGCGGACCGACCCGGCGGCGTGCGGCACCCCCGTGGTACTGACCGACGCGCACGGCGATGTGGCCTTCTACGGCCTGCCCTATCTCGAACCCGCTCTGGTGAAGGACGAGTTCGGGGTGGAGAAGGCGGCCCACGAAGCCGTGCTGGCCGCCGCCATGGACAGGGTCCGAGCCGACCTCGCCACCCGCGCGCCGGGCACCCGCTCCGTCGTCCTCGCCCACGCCTTCGTGACCGGCGGCGAGGTGAGCGACAGCGAGCGGGACATCACCGTCGGAGGCGTGGCCTCCGTGCCCGCCGGAGTCTTCGACGGCGTCGACTACACCGCACTCGGCCACCTGCACGGCAGCCAGACCATCGCCGAGCGTGTGCGCTACTCGGGCTCCCCACTGCCGTACTCCTTCTCGGAGGCCGGTCACCGCAAGAGCATGTGGCTCGTGGACCTCGGCCCCGACGGCTCCCTGACCACGGAGCGGATCGACTGCCCCGTGCCCCGCCCGCTCGTCCGCCTCCGCGGACACCTGGAAGACCTGCTCGCCGACCCGGAGCTGGACCGCCACACGGGCGCCTGGGTCGAGGCGACCCTCACCGACCCGGTGCGGCCCGCCGACCCCATGGCGCGGCTGGCCGACCGCTTCCCGCACACGCTGAGCCTCGTCTTCGACCCCGAACGCTCTCCGCAGGCCCCGGACGTCTCGTACGCCCGCCGGCTCGCGGGCCGCACCGAAGAGCAGATCGCCGAGGACTTCGTGGCCCATGTGCGCGGAGCGGGCCCCGACACCCACGAACAGGCCGTGCTCCGGGACGCGTTCGACGCCGTCCGCGCCGACGAGACCGTACGGGAGACCGCCCGGTGACATCACGTCCGCCGTACATCCAGGGGGCCGCCCGCCCGGAGACCGAGGGAAACCGATGAGGCTGCACCGCCTGGACATCACCGCCTTCGGCCCGTTCGGCGGCTCCCAGCAGGTCGACTTCGACGAGCTGTCCGCCGCCGGGCTGTTCCTGCTGCACGGACCGACGGGCGCGGGCAAGACCTCCATCCTCGACGCCGTCTGCTACGCGCTGTACGGAGCGGTTCCGGGCGCCCGGCAGAGCGGTCAGGGCCTCGGTCTGCGCAGCGACCACGCGGCACCCGCGACCCGCACCGAGATCCGCCTCGAACTCACCGTCGCCGGACGCCGGTTGGAAGTCACCCGGCAGCCGCCGTGGGAGCGCGCCAAGAAGCGCGGCACGGGCACCACGACCGAGAAGGCGCAGAGCTGGCTGCGCGAGTACGACTCCTCAGCCGGCTCCTGGAAGGACCTCAGCCGCTCCCACCAGGAGATCGGCGAGGAGATCACCCAGCTGCTCGGCATGAGCCGCGAGCAGTTCTGCCAGGTCGTGCTGCTGCCCCAGGGAGACTTCGCGCGCTTCCTGCGGGCCGACGCCGAGGCCCGCGGCAAGCTGCTCGGCCGGCTCTTCGACACCCACCGCTTCGCCGAGGTCGAAAAGCGCCTCGCGGAACGCCGGCGCGCCGCCGAGGCCGAAGTGCGTGCCGGTGACGCCGCGTTGCTGGCCGACGCGCACCGGATGCACCAGGAGGCCGGGCCCACCGTCGAGGAGCCGCTGCCCGACCTCGCGCCCGGCGATCCGGGCCTCGCCGAGTCGGTGCTCTCCTGGGCCGCGGTGGCCCGCAGCGCCGCCCGCGAGGGGCTGACCATCGCCCACTGTGCTCGCAGGGCCGCCGAATCGGCGCAGGCCGCGGCAGACCGCGCGCTCGACGACGTACGCGAAGTGGACCGGTTGCAGCGCCGGTTCGCCGAGGCACAGGAGCGCGCCGCGCGTCTGGAGGAGCGCGCCGACGCCCACCGGGACGACCGGACGCGAATGGAGCGAGCGCGCAAGGCCGAGGCCGTGGCCCCCGCACTCGACCTGCGCGATTCCGTCGAGGCGGAGCACCGGCGAGCGGCCGCCGAGGAGACACGCGCGCGTGCCGCCGTGCCCGAGGCATTCACCGGCGCCGGAGCGCCCGGTCTCGCAGCCGCCGCACGCAAGGCCGCCGAAGAAGTGGGCGGCCTGGAGTCGGCGCGCCGCGCGGAGCGGCGCCTCGGCGAACTCGGCACGGAGCGTGCCTCCTTGGACCGCCAGGAGCGCGCAGACGAGGACATCCTCCAGGACACTGAGAGCTGGCTGGCCGGCTGGGAGGACACCCGCGCGGGCGTCGAGGCGCGGATCGACTCCGCGCAGGAGGCCGCGGCGCGTGCCGAACAGCTCGCCGTCCGGCGCGAACCGGCGTTCAAGCGGCTCGCCGCGGCCCGTCTGCGCGACGAGTTGGCCCAGGACACCGAGAACGCCCACGCGCGGAGCCTCGTCGCGCGCGAGCACGCCACGGAGGCACACGCCCACTGGCTCGAGCTGAAGGAACAGCGCCTCCAGGGCATCGCAGCCGAACTCGCCGCCGGGCTGGTCGACGGCGAGTCCTGCGCCGTGTGCGGTGCCACCGAACACCCCGCGCCCGCCCGGAAGATCGCCGGTCACGTCGACCGCGAGACGGAGGAGCGGGCCCTCGCCGCCTACCGGCACGCCGACGAGGAGCGCGCCGAGGCCGAGCGCCGGCTCGGTGTCGTACGCGAGGCGCTGGCCGCCGCGACCGCCGAGGCGAATGACACGCCGACGCGGCAACTCGCCCAAGAGGCGGATGAGTTGGAACGGCTGCACACCGAGGCCCGCGCCGTGGCCTCCGGGCTGCATGCCGCGCGCGAGGCCCGCGAGCAGGCCGAGCGGGAACACGAGCGACGGCTGGCCTCCCAGCAGGAGGCCGCCCGCCGGGTCGCCTCGCGGGCCTCGCTCCGGGATTCTCTCGACCGCGAAAGGGCCTCGCTGGAAGGGCAGTTGGAGCAGGCGCGGGGCACTGCCGGGAGTGTGTCCGAGCGGGCCACGCAGCTGGAGCGACAGGTCGCGCTGCTCACCGAGGCCGCGGACCGCGTGCGCACGGCCGAGGACATCACGCGGCGCCTCAAGGAAGCCGACGCGCGTCTCGCCGACGCGGCCTTCCGCGCCGGGTTCGAGACTCCGCAGGCCGCGGCCGCCGCGCTGCTCGACGACGCGGCCCACCGCGACCTCCAACGACAGCTCGACGCCTGGCAGTTGGAGGAGTCAGCGGTGCGCGCCGTGCTCACGGAGGCCGACACCACAGCCGCGGCACGGCGCCCGCCCGTCGATCTGCGGGCCGCCGAGCAGACGGCCGAGTCCGCCGCCCGGCGCCTGCGGGACACCGCGTCCGCGCAGGACGCGGCGGCCCGGCGCTGCGCGGAGCTGGACGCGCTCTCCACCCGTGCGACCAGAGGAGTTCACCGGCTCGCCCCGCTGCGCGGGGAGTACGACCGTGTGGCCCGGCTCGCCGGTCTGGCGGCCGGCACGTCGGCGGACAACGAACGCAAGATGCGCCTGGAGTCGTACGTCCTCGCCGCCCGTCTGGAGCAGGTCGCCGCCGCCGCGACCGTGCGCCTCCAGCGGATGTCCTCGGGGCGCTACACCCTGGTGCACTCCGACGGCCGGGCGGGCCGCGGACGCAGTGGTCTCGGACTGCACGTCGTGGACGCATGGACCGGACGGGAGCGCGACACCGCGACCCTCTCCGGGGGTGAGACCTTCTTCGCCTCCCTCGCCCTGGCCCTCGGCCTCGCGGACGTGGTCACCGACGAGGCCGGTGGGGTGCGGCTCGACACGCTCTTCATCGACGAGGGCTTCGGCAGCCTCGACGACCAGACCCTCGACGAGGTGCTCGACGTCCTCGACTCGCTGCGCGAACGCGACCGCAGCGTCGGCATCGTCAGCCACGTCGCCGACCTGCGGCGGCGCATCCACGCCCAGCTGGAGGTCGTGAAGGGGAGAACGGGGTCGGTCGTGCGGCAGCGGGGCGCCGAGGACTGAACCATGTCCCCGGGGGCTTGGGGGTTCGGGTGCCGGCGCCCGAACCGGAACGGTCCGGGGCGGCCCGCCCGCCCGCCGCGGTCTCGGGGCGGTCTCAGTGGCCCAGCGGGCGGCGCGGCAGCGGTGAGGAGTAGACGACGCTCGTCGTCACCGAGCCCAGCGTGCCGATCTTGCCGGACACCGTCTCCAGGTGGCCCATCGAGCGCGCGGCGACCTTGATGACGAAGCAGTCGTCGCCCGTGACATGGTGCGCCTCCAGGATCTCGGGCGTGACCTCGACGAGGTCGTGGAACGGCTTGTAGTTGCCGTTCGGATACCTGAGCCGGACGAACGCCAGGATCGGCAGTCCCAGGCTCTCGGGGTCGACGACAGCCGCGTACCCCTGTATGACGCCCGCCTCCTCCAGGCGGCGCACCCGCTCGGTGACCGCGCTCGCGGACATGGAGACGGCCCGTGCCAGCTCGGCGAAGCTGGACCGGCCCTCGCGTTGGAGGACGTCGAGGATGCGCCAGTCGGTGGCGTCCGGGGAATACGCGGTCATCCGTGATGAATACCAGGAGAATCCCCGGCCGATCAAGAGCGCTGCCGTGGATCGTCACTTCAGGACGGAGATCGACAGACGTAGATTTCTGGTCAGGAAGTCCCGCGAGATCCGGTGCGGAAGAAGCACCGGGGTGGCAAGGGCGGCACCGGTTCGGCGGGCTACGGAGCAAGGAAGGGCAGGCCATGACTGCGACTGCTGAGGGCATCACGACCGGCACGGCGACCGGTCCGGCGTCGACCACGAGTCCGCGCGGGGCGGACACGGCGACCGGTCCGGCGTCGACCACGAGTCCGCGCGGGGCGGACACGGTGACCGGGCCGGGGTCGACCACGAGCGCCCCCGGGCCGGGCACGGCGACCGGTTCCGTGGTCGGTTCCGTGACAGCGGCGAACCCCGTTCTGCGGGTGGTGCCGGCGTCCCCGGCCGCGGCCGCCGCCTACTTCGGCGCGAGCCTCGTGTTCCACGCGGACGTGTCCGACGTGGCCGCGGCCCTCGCCGCCGGTGGCGACCCGGGGTTCGTCGTCCTCGACTCCCGCTCCACCGCCTCGTGGGACCAGGGCCACATCCCCGGTGCGGTCCACCTGCCCACCGCGCTGATCCCCGAGCAGGCCGAGCAGCTCCTCGACAAGTCGGTGCCGGTCGTCACCTATTGCTGGGGCCCCGGATGCAACGGCGCGACCCGCGCGGCCCTCGCCCTCGCCGAACTCGGCTTCCAGGTCAAGGAGATGCTCGGCGGATTCGAGTACTGGGCCCGCGAGGGCTTCGAGTTCGAGACCTGGGAGGGGCGTGAGCGCCCCGCCGCGGATCCGCTGACGGCGCCCGTGGAGGCGGCGGACTGCGGCTGCTGACCCCGGGGAACGGGGATCGCGGGGACGGCTTGCGCACCCGCGTTTCGCGTCGATGTCCGGCTCCGGCCTCCTGGGGATGCCTGCCGTACGGGGGCGGACGGGTGCCGTGTAACTTCTGCGCATGCCAAGATACGCGGACCCTGGTGCGGTCCAGTGGGTGGAGTCGGGCGGCGGGCCGCTCATAGCGATTCCGGAAGTGGTGCTCCCGTTCTGGTCGGGGGCCGACGGCGACGACATGTCCTGCGACTACGACCGGTCCTGTGACGTCGACGGGTTCATCGGCCTTCTGCCCGTGCGCGACACCTGGGCCCTGGTCCTCGGCGACGATCCCGCCTCGACCACCTACCTCCCCGAGCACGGCGCCTTCGTACGCTGGTGCGCCGCCGAGTCCGAGGACGAACTGCTTGCTGTCGTCCCGGCTGCGCTGGCGGAAGCCGTGTGGGAGCCGGAGGCGCAGTGGAGCGTGCCCGGCCCCGTCGTCCTGTTCGACGCCGCCTGGCCGGGCAGCGCCTCCGAGGGCACGGACCACCTGAGGGTGACGCTCGAACCGGGCCTGTACGGGGTCCGCGCGGCCCGCGTCGAGCCGGGACCCGAGACGTGGGTGGGTCTCGTACAGCTGCGCCGGCTGTAGGCCTGATCCCCTTCAGGGACTGGCCTCGGGGCGCTCCGACAAGGGGGCGCGGCGGCCGGAAGCCGGCCGCCGCGCGGGGGCGTCAGAGTCGGGACAGCTCGTCCACCAGGTCGTCCAGGCCCAGGGAACCCTGGGACAGGGCGGCCATGTGCCAGGCCTTGGCGTCGAAGGCGTCACCGTGGCGCTTCTTCGCGTTCTCACGGCCCAGCAGCCAGGCCCGCTCGCCGAGCTTGTAGCCGATGGCCTGGCCGGGCATCGTGAGATAGCGGGTCAGCTCGCTCTCCACGAAGTCGGCCGGGCGGCTGCTGTGCGAGCCGAAGAACTCCTGCGCGAGCTCCGGGGTCCAGCGCTCGCCCGGGTGGAAGGGCGCGTCGGCCGGGATCTCCAGCTCCAGGTGCATGCCGATGTCGACGATGACCCGGGCGGCACGCATCATCTGCGCGTCGAGGTAGCCGAGGCGCTGCTCCGCGTCGGTGAGGAAGCCGAGCTCGTCCATCAGCCGCTCCGCGTACAGCGCCCAGCCCTCGCAGTTGGCGCTGACCTGGCCGACGGTGGCCTGGTAGCGGGACAGGTCGTCGACGACGTACGCCCACTGCGCGAGCTGGAGGTGATGGCCGGGCACGCCCTCGTGGTACCAGGTCGAGACGAG
Organism: Streptomyces sp. NPDC026500; assembly: GCF_055567635.1. Lineage (NCBI taxonomy): Bacteria > Bacillati > Actinomycetota > Actinomycetes > Kitasatosporales > Streptomycetaceae > Streptomyces > Streptomyces sp. NPDC026500. The sequence goes on from NZ_JBVHQB010000009.1 coordinate 91,532, forward strand.
GTCGTAGACGGGGAAGCGGGTCTGTCCCATGGTGGGCAGCCAGGTACGGCCCGGCCGCGAGAAGTCCTGCGACGGGGCGGTGTAGTAGGGGGCCGCGGCACCGCCGGGCGGGGCGATGCGGGACTCCACCTTCCGTACCGGCTCGGCGAGTTCGAAGTGCGTGCCGTCCAGGGCCGCGATCGCCTCGTCCATCAGCCCCTGGAGCCACCTCTGGACCTCGTCGACGCCCTCGATGTGCCGGCCGTGCTCGTCGAGGTGCGCGAGCGCCACCCACGGAGTCGCCGCGCCGGGCAGGATCTTCTCGGCCTCGGTCCTCATCTCGGCGAGGAGACGGTGGTACTCGGCCCAGCCGTACGCGTACGCCTCGTCCAGGTCGAGATCCGTACCGTTGAAGTAGCGCGCCAGCCGCGCGTACCGCTCGTGGCCCACCGTGTTCGGCGCGCCCTCGATCGTGGGCGCGTACACCTCGCGCATCCAGTCCCGCAGGGAGACCAGCGCCTGCGTCGCAGTACGGGCCGCCGCGTCCAGGTCCTCGCGCGCGGAGTCGGGGCCTGCCGAGACGAAGTCCTCGAACCAGCCGCGGCCCTGTCCGTCCGTGTCCGACCACTCGGTGAGCTGCTCGATGAACGTCGCGGTCGGGCGCGGGCCCGCGTACAGCTTGCGGTCCAGTCCGAGCGCCAGGGACTCCCGGTAACCCGCGAGCGCGGCCGGTACGGCGCGCAGCCGCTCGGCGACCGCGGCCCAGTCCTCGTCGCTCTCCGTCGGCGTCAAGGTGAAGACCTGCCGCACACTGTGCGCCGCCGTGTGCAGATTGCCGACCGACCGCAGGCCTTCGCCCGCGTCGTGGACCGCGAGCGCGGCGGTGAGCCGTTCACGCAGCAGCCGGGCACAACGGCGCTCGATGTCACGTTCCGCGCCCGGTTGCCGCTCCGCCTCGTCCAGCCGCGCGAGTGTCACCCGCGCCAGTTCGGCGACGGCCTCCTGGCCGGCGGGCGAGGTGTCGGGGAGCCTGCTGTGACTCTCCTTCACACCGAGGTAGGTGCCGAGAACCGGGTCGAGGGCGATGAGCTCGTCGACGTACGCGTCGGCGACCTCGCGGGGCAGCGGGTTCTTCGTCTGTGACATGAGCACATCCTCATACGGGGACGGGCGCCGCGTCAGCACGGCCAACCGGGCTATTTCACCGCATCAGCCGGATTTGGCCGGGGGCGATGTGCCCGGCGCCGCGGGCGGCAGCAAGGGGCCGCAGTCCCACTGCTGGAATATCAACCGCGTCTCGACCCGCGCCACTTCACGCTGCGAGGTGAACTCGTCGAGCACCAGGCGCTGCAGATCCGCCATGTCCGCGACCGCGACATGGACGAGGTAGTCGTCGGGACCGGTGAGATGGAAGACGGTCCTGGACTCCGGCAGCACCCGGATCCGGTCCACGAAGGGCCCCACCAGTTCCCGGCGGTGCGGCCGGACCTGGACGGACAGCAGTGCCTCGAGACCCCGTCCGAGCTTCGCCGGGTCCAGCCGCAACTGATGGCCGAGAATCACCCCTGCCCGCCGCAGCCGGGTCACCCGGTCGAGGCAGGTCGAGGGCGCGACCCCGACCTGCGCGGCGAGATCGCGGTACGTCGTCCGTGCGTCGTTCTGCAACAGGCGCAACAGATGAAGATCCACCGGATCGAGTACGACGGAATCGGCCATGGCGCGAACGTAACACGGGATGTGGCGCCCGAACCCCGCCCGGTGTTCAGGCTTCCGCCCATGGACTCCGTTGTGTACGACATGCAGGGCGCGCAGGACGCGCAGGACGACCTGAGCGGGAACGGTCAGGTCTTCGCGGCACCGACCCGGGCACTCGCCACGGAGGCCGTGCACGCCGGCCGGGAGGATCTGGCGGCTCTGGGGCTGCACGCTGCCCCGATCGACCTGTCCACCACCTACCCGTCGTACGACAGCCGTGGTGAGGCCGCCCGGATCGACGCCTTCGCGGCCGACGGCGCCGAGCCCGAGGGCCCGCCCGTCTACGCCCGTCTCGGCAACCCGACCGTCGCCCGTTTCGAGACCGCCCTCGCGCGTCTCGAAGGCACCGAGAGTGCGGTCGCCTTCGCGAGCGGCATGGCCGCGCTGAGCGCCGTCCTCCTCGTCCGCAACGCGATGGGGCTGCGCCATGTCGTCGCCGTACGTCCCCTGTACGGCTGCAGCGACCACCTCCTCACGGCCGGGCTGCTCGGCACCGAGGTCACCTGGGTCGACCCGGCCGGCATCGCCGACGCGCTGCGTCCCGACACCGGCCTCGTGATGGTCGAGTCCCCGGCCAATCCGACGCTCGCCGAGCTCGACCTCCGGGCCGTGGCCCACTCCTGCGGTTCCGTCCCCCTCCTCGCCGACAACACCTTCGCCACGCCCGTGCTCCAACGCCCCGCCGAACAGGGCGCGCGCCTGATCCTGCACAGCGCCACCAAGTACCTGGGCGGACACGGGGACGTGATGGCCGGAGTGGTCGCGTGTGACGAGGACTTCGCCCGGAAGCTGCGCCAAGTGCGGTTCGCGACGGGAGGTGTCCTGCATCCGCTGGCCGGCTATCTGCTGCTGCGGGGCCTGTCGACCCTGCCGGTCCGGGTCCGGGCCGCGTCCTCGAACGCCGCGGAGCTCGCCCGCCGGCTCGCCGCCGATCCGCGCGTCGCGCGCGTCCACTACCCGCGCATCGGCGGCGCCATGATCGCCTTCGAGGTGCACGGCGACCCGCACGACGTCATCGCCGGAGTCCGGCTGATCACCCCCGCAGTCAGCCTCGGCAGCGTCGACAGCCTCATCCAGCACCCCGCCTCCATAAGCCACCGCATAGTCCCCACCGCGGACCGCCAGGACGCGGGCGTCAGCGACCGCCTGCTGCGCCTGTCGGTAGGCCTGGAGGACGTGGACGACCTGTGGTCCGACCTGGAGGGGGCACTGGGGTTCAGCAGCGGGGGGTGAAGGGTCGGGGGAGCGGCGCCCGGCGGCACCTCGGGGGCGCCCCGGTGTCGGTAGTGCCTGGCGGCACCGTGGCGCCGGCGGCGCAGGCAGTGCCTGGCGGCACCAGCGGCCCGGCGGCTACCAGTGGTGTCAGCGGTGCCTGGTGGTTTCCGAGCGTGTCGGCGGTGTTCGGAAGTGTCTGCTGAGGCCCGGGCACCCCGGCGCCGTTGGGCCTTCGTCCCGCCAGTCGGCTGGTACGCCCGGTCTCGCGTCGGTGGGCCCGGACCCCGGGGTCTCACGTAAGGCGGTCCGTCGCCGCGAGGCTTGTCGCGCCGATCTGCCGGCACTCGGGGGTCTCGGGCCGGGCGGACCGCTGCCACGCGGCGGTCCTGCGGCGGGCGGAGCGGCTGACCGGTTGGGCGTCGCGGCACAGGAACGGCGGGGGTGGAGCGGACGGGTCCGCGGACCCGTCCGCCCGGACGCCCGGGCCTGCGGACGCCCGGGCCTGCGGACGCCCGGGCCTGCGGACGCCCGGGCCTGCGGACGCCCGGGCCTGCGGACGCCCGGGCCTGCGGACGGGCGGGCCCGCGGACGCCCGGGCCTGCGGACGCCCGGGCCTGCGGACGGGCGGGCCCGCCGGCCGACGGGCTCGCGGGCCCGCTCGATCCCGGGGCCGTCCCGGCCGGCCGTCGTCGGGAGCGCGGACCCGAGTTCTCGGGGCCTGCTAGTCCCGGCGGGCCCACGTTCCGTGCTGCGCGTGACCCTGGCCCTGGTCGTACGGCAGACGCGAGCTCACCGGCGTCGCGTCCAGGCGGGCGGTGATGACCAAGGTGCCCTCCTCGATCTGGTAGTCGAGCGGGAGGCCGAGACTGCGCATGGCGGCCACCATGCCGGTGTTGGACGCCTGCGTGACGGCGTACACGCTCTCGCAGCCGGCCTCGACGGCCATCGTCACCAGGCGGCCGAGCAGTTCGACGCCGATACCGCGCCGCTGCCAGTCGTCCTCGACGAGCAGCGCGACCTCCGTCTCGTCGCCGTCCCAGAGGAGATGGCCGAGCCCGACGATCCTGCCGGATGCCGTCTGAACGGCGAGGGTGCGCCCGAAACTGGGGCTGAGCAGGTGGTTGAGGTACCGGTCCGCGTCCCCGACGGGGCCGTGGTACCGCATGCTCAGCGTGCGCGGCGAGCAGCGTTCGTGCATCGCCTTCGCGGCCTCGACGTCGGAGGCGTCGGCGCGCCGAACCGTGATCGCGTTGCCCTGGGGCAGCGTCAGCATGTCGTGCCCGCCCGGAATGCGCGGACCGAGCCGCGCGTCCAGCTCGACCAGGGCCCGCGCCCGGGCGAACTCGGTCGGCGTGAACGGCAGATACGGCCGCTCCACCGTGATCATCCCGCCCTCCGGTGCCCGCAGCCGCATCACGGTGTCCTCGAGCGCCCCCTCCACGGGAGCCCCTTCCGCCGCCCGGCCGGAGACGGGGGACGTGGCGGGCAGCGATCGGATCGTGCACCGGCCGAGCAACTGCCGCAGCGCGAGCGGAAGTTCGGAGGCGTCGAGGGCGGTGCGGGTGGCCAGGCCGAGCACCCGGGTCGGCGCGTCCACCAGATCGTGTGCGTCGGCCCGCTCGATCCAGGTCGCGGTGCCGCCCGCCTGCGCCACGTTACGGGTGATCTCGGACGTGGCCAGTTCGGCCGGGGCGCGCAGCAGGAACTCGTCGACCGTCCCGTCCGCCAGCGGGTGCGTCTGGAGGCTCAGGATGTCGACCTGGCGCTGTGCGAGCGCCGTGCACAGTGCGGCGAGCGAACCCGGCGCGTCCTTGACCGTCGTACGCATCCGCCACAGCACGGTCGCCTCAACGACGGCCACCGGTGCGGCGGTTCCCGCCTCTTCCCCGGCAAGCCCGCCCGCTCGCCCGTCCGAGGGCGGCCGGGCGCCGGGATCGCTCGTCGGCGGCGCGTGACCGTGGCGCCGTGCCCACCATGTGTGGAATCCGGCCGTGGCGACGAGGATCACCGCGGAGATGAGCAGCAGCGCGGTACCGTCCGGCCCGTGCCCGATCAGATTGGCCACACCGTCCGCGACCGCTACGGCCGTGAACAGTGCGGCGAGTTCGACGATGTCCCGTCGCCAGTGGTGGACGGGCCGTCCGTGCTTCGCACGCGTCACATCAGACATGTCTGGAGTCATACAGTCACTGTGAAGGAACGGTGTTGCGTGATCACGAACGGCTTGTGGCTGATCGGTTAAGTGTCGTTCTGCCCTTTTTGCAGTTCTTTTTACGGGTCTTTTGCCTCGAACGCGCGAGCGGGCTGTTCACCTGGTCAGGACCGCCCGGTACCGGGTCGCCTTGCGCCATGGGTGTGGCGGCCCTACGTCAGGCGGCGGCCTCTTGCGTCAGCGCCGTCCGCAGCCGCCGGGCCTGCGTCACCACCTTGGACGAACCGCGCCGCCCGGCGGTCCCGGCGAGATGCGCGAGATCACCGCGCGCGCCGGACCGCTCGGCACAGTCGGCCGCGACGGCCAGCAGCTCGCCGAGCCCCCGCACCGGGCCGCCGCCCGCCCCCTCCGCTGTGAGGTCGGCCAGCAGGGTCGGCAGCAGGTCGCGCAGCACCGACCAGACGGTGGCGTACGCGCCCGTGGCCGCCGCCGTGCGTATCGACTCGGCCAGCCGGGACTGCTTCAGCGCTCCCCTGCGCACCAGCTCCCCGATGTCCGCGCCGAGCCGACCGGCGTCGAGCTGTCCCCGCGCGGCGAGGACCAGCAGGGCGTCCACGGCTGCGAGCCGGTCCTCGGGATGCCGGGCCCCGAGCCCGTACGCCACGCACAGGTGCAGCGCTTCGCCCGCCTCGCCGTCGGCCTCGGCGAGGAGCGGCAGTATCGCGGCGTCCGTGCGACTGTCCTCCACCGCGGCCGTGCTGATGTCGCGCAGCAGCCGCGCCGCCACCAGCTCCCGCCGTCCCGGTACCACGGCCGTCCAGTGCTGCCGGTCCGTGACGTCCCAGTGCCGGCAGTACGAGCGGTCCTTGAACACCGTGAACGGGCGTCCCAGATGCCGGAACTCCGGGGGGAACAGGCCCTGTATCTCTTCGAGTTCACCCAGCTCCAGCAGGATGCGGACGCCCGAGGTCCGTCGGCGGCTCTCCGGGAGAAGTGGCCCTTCGGCGGCGAGCCACTGGGCCAGCCGGTACCCCTCGGGGCTGCCGAGAGCGCGGGCCCGCGCCGCGGCTGCCGTCGCCGTCGCAGGGTCGTCGCGCCGTACCCGCAGCAGTGCCTGCGCGAAGTCGGCGGCGCCCGGCCGGGCGTCGAGCCGCCGGTACTCGGTGAGGCGGGCCACCAGCTCGTCGGGCTCCAGCAGCCCGGTGTCCCAGGTGGGAGTGGCCAGCAGGAACGGCATCGGGTCGGCGCGGAGCCGATAGGCCGCCTCCCACAGGCGCGCTTCGAACGCACGGGACAGAGCACTGTGGTGGCAGTTGCCGCTTGTCATTCCCTGGTGCACCCCCGCATGGAGCGTGTCCATGCCGACCCGCTCGAACAGGGCCGCGAGGACGACTTCGAGACCCTGTGGCGAATCACGGAAGTGCCTGCCCGCGTTCGCGTACCGCGGATCGCCGTCCTTCCACCAGCATCGCGCGACCACGGGGCCGAGTGCCTCCACCAGAGCGTCCCGGTCGCGGTGGGCGTGGCGGACCAGACCGTCCAGGGTGCGCTCGAACGCGGCGACGCCACCACCGGACGCCAGCAGCGCGCTGACCTCCTCCGCCAGTTCGGCCACCGAGTCCGGTGCCGTCGCCAGCCGTGCCCACTCCGGAACGGGCGGCAGCACCTCCTCCTGGACCACCGAAGCGGAGCCGGGAGCCTCGATGCCGAGCAGTCGCTGCGCCCGCAGCCGCAGCCCCGGACTCAAGTCGTCGGTGAGCTCGCCGAGTCGATCCCGCGCGTCACCCGAGTCGGGCAGTGCGGTGACATGGCGCTCCACCAGCTTCAGCGCGCGCTCCTGCGCCTCCGTGTCCTCGTGTCCGAAGGCTTCCGCCACCGCGGGCAGCAGCACATCCGCCGTGGACGGATCGTGCCTGAGGACCTTGCCCAGCAGGACGAGCTGGGCCCGGACCAACTTCTTCTCGGTGCGGAAGAGCACGCCCGAGGACATCTCGGCCAGCTGACGGGACGTCAACTCGCCGTCCAGCGCGAGAGAGGCGAGCACCGACTGCGCGTGCCAGGCGACGGCCGGCACGGCCTGGCAGGCCAGCGCCGTCCAGTCCGCGGTGCGCTCTCGTTCCTCGTCACGTGTCAGGCCGAGCGACGACAACAGGCGCAGGAACACCCGCTGGTCGGCGGGAACGCCGCCGCGCAGGAGCCGGGCCACGCAGGCGTCCACCAGAACCTCGCGGTCGAGGCTGCCCTCCTCGGCCAGTTCGGCGAGTGCGTTGTACCAACTGCCAGGTCCGTCGCCGAACAACCACGTGATCCGCCCCGTGACCTCCAGGGACTCGAAGAGGGCGGCGATCATCCGGGGCAGGTGCGGCTCCTTGCGCAGCCGCTGCACCACGGTGCCTCCGCTGTGCCACGAAGCACCGACGTGCTCGAACCAGCCCTGCACATAGGCGTCGGTCGTCGGGACCTCGCAGCCGGACAGCCCCACCAGCCCCGACAGAAGCGCGAACGGGAGCCGGGACGTCGCCGGCCGAGCGGCGAGCCGGTGCGTCAGGTCGGCGAGCCAGTCGGACTCGCGGTCGCCCAGTACATGGAGGAGGACACCGGGGGAGGCCTGGGACCAGCGCATGTCGGCCGCGGCGATCCAGGTCGCCGCCCCTGCGGCTCCCGTGTGACAAGCGGCTCCCGCCGCGTGCAGCGCGGGATAGGCCACTCGTGATGCCGCGTTCCACGGCGCGGTCCGCAACTCCTTGCGGAGTTCCTTCAACGCGGGCAGGCAGGCTCGGCGTTCGCCGTCGGTCATCCCGTCCAGGAGACCGGCGGCCTCGACCGTCCGCCCCGCCCGTACCGCATTCAGCAGTGCTTCGCCGCTCATCGCACATCGCCCCCGTCGACCGGAACTTCCAGGAAATCTTCGCGTCGTCCGCCGGCCGGAGCCGGACTGTCCCCGTGCTCGGCCCGAGCGCCCCGCCGCACCATCCGCACCGCGAGGGCGTGCTTGCAGGGCCCGCGTCCGCCCCGGTACTTCGCCCACCACAGGCAGGAGCAGCTCAGTGTTCCCGCGTCGTCGCGGACCCGGTGCACATGTCCGTCGTCGGCCGTCACCGTGCCGATGGCTCCGGCCAGGGCCACCGCGCCCGCCGACACCAGGGCGCGGGCCGACCGCAGGCGCGGATTGTGCCGCTCGACCCGCCCCGCGTCGTAGGGCAGTTCGCGGTGGAAGTACGCCGCTTCCGCGGTGTCGTACCCCACGCGCCCCGAGGTGCCCAGCCGGACCAGGGCGGCCCTCACCCGCTCGGCGGGCAGACCGGAGGCGGTGGCCAGGTCACCCACGTCGACGCGCGGCTCCCAGGCCAGGAGCACCGCGATGAGCTCCGCGTCCTCTCCGGCCTCGTCGGTGGCGAGGGCGTCCAGAACCCCGCCCTCCCCGGAGAAGCCCCGGGAGGCGTCCGGCGACAGCGTGAGCGTGAGCCTCATACCGGGCAGGACGGCTTCCCAGGCGCCGGCCGCGGCGACTTCGCCGGTGACCGGTGGGCCGTACACCCGCAGGGCGGTCGCATGGCGCAGCACCCGCTGGAGCGCGATCAGCCGCTCGGGGCCGGGCAGACACACCGCCCCCGGAACCGGCCGGGTCGTCGGACGCAGTCCCCGGCCCGTCGGCACCACCCACCGCGGACGGCCCGACATCCCGCGCGCGGTGCCGCGCGGCAGGGAGCGCAGGAACCGCACGCCCTCCGCCGCGGGCAGCTCGGCCCGCAGATCGAACCCGGCCGCTATCACCTGGGCCTCGGCGAATCCCCGCAGCCAGCGGTCCGGCAACGGCACCTTCTTCTCCACGACCGGTCCGTCCAGCGTGGTCACGGCCATCTCGTCGGGGCCGACCCGAAGGTGCAGCGGATCGTCCGTGCCGATGCGTGAAAGCGCCTCGCGCAGCGGGTTGTTGACGTCGACATTGGTCGTCCCGTGCCCGATCTCGTCGCCGTCGAGGCCCGCTGTCAGGACGTCCAGACGCGCGTACACCCCGCCGCAGCCGGAGAAGGACTCGAACCGGATCCGGTCGCCGTTCCCCGTGACCACCGGGTCCAGGGAGGCGCGCAGCTGCGGCTGGTAGTAGCGCGCCGCCGCGACGTCGGCCACCGCCAGCAGGCCCGCCGCCGCCACTTGAGGTGACGTCAGAAAGCCCGCGAAGAACCGCGGATGGTCCTCGATTCCCGTGGGCGTCGCGCCCCGCGAGGTCTCAAGGCCCAGGCGCCGTCCGTCCGGTGCGGACTCCAGCGCGGAGGGTCGGGTGTAGGCCACGGCCTGCAACGATCGCGTCATGGAAAAACCGTAGAGGCGACCACTGACAATCACCTCTGACCTGCGACGACTTGCTCATCAGGCGACTTCGGCGGCGAGGCCGCCGGGCCGCGCGCCGGGGGGACGGCCCGGTGCGCGGCCTCGCGGTTCGGACACGGTCTACTGCCCTACGCGCCCCGGCTGGAGTACCTGCGTGAACAGCACGGTCCCGTCCTGTTCACGCAGCCGCACCGTCAGCTCGCCGCTGTCGCCGTCGATGTCGACCTCGCCGAAGAACTGATAACCGCCGGCGGGCGAGACGTTCGAGGCGACGGGCGCCTTCACGAACACCCGCTCCGGACCGAACGTGTTGTCGAGCGCGCTCGCCGGGAAGGCGCCGGCGTTGAGCGGACCGGACACGAACTCCCAGAACGGCTCGAAGTCGGTGAAGGCGGCCCGCGACGGCTGGTAGTGCTGCGCCGAGGTGTGGTGCACGTCGGCGGTGAGCCACACCGTGCCCGTGATCCGCCGGTGCTTGATGAACCGCAGCAGCTCGGCCAGCTGCAGCTCACGTCCGAGGGGCAGGCCCGGGTCGCCCTGCGCGACGGCCTCGATGTTCGGCTGCCCTTCGGTCGTGTCCGGCACGACGAGGCCGAGCGGCATGTCCGCGGCGATCACCTTCCACACGGCACGCGAGCGCGACAGCTCGCGCTTCAGCCACTCGAGCTGTTCGGCGCCGAGGATGCCCAGCGGGTCCGTGGTCTGGTTGTCCGGGGAGTTGGCGTTGCGGTAGGTGCGCATGTCGAGGACGAACACATCCAGGAGCGGCCCGTGGCGCACGATCCGGTGCACACGGCCGTCCCGGTCGCCGGGCCGCAGGGTCGAGACGGGGAAGTACTCGCTGAACGCGCGCCGGGCCCGAGCCGCCAGGACGTCGACGCTCTTCTCGGTGTAGCGCGTGTCCGTGGTCGCGATGACCTCACCCGGGTACCAGTTGTTGCGCACCTCGTGGTCGTCCCACTGGATGACGGAGGGCACCTGGGCGTTGAACCGTTTGAGGTTCTCGTCGAGCAGGTTGTAGCGGAAATTGCCGCGGAACTCCGCCAGCGACTCGGCGACCTTGGACTTCTCCTCGGTCGTGATGTTCCGCCACGTGCTGCCGTCGGGGAGTGCGGCGGTCGCGGCGATCGGGCCGTCCGCGTAGATGTTGTCACCGCTGCACAGGAAGAAGTCGGGGTCGAGCCGGGCCATCGCGTCGTAGATGCGGTAGCCGCCGATGTCCGGGTTGATGCCCCAGCCCTGGCCCGCCAGGTCGCCCGACCACAGGAAGCGCACGCCACCGCGCCGCCCGTGCGGAGTCGTGCGGAACGTCCCGCCCACCGGCTCGCCGGTGCGCCGGGGGTCGTCGGGGTCGGCGAGCAGGACGCGGTAGTGGATCTGTTCGCCGGAGGGCAGTCCGCGCAGCCGGGTGGTCCCGGTGAAGTCCGTGTCCGTGCCCAGCAGCGGACCGTGCCATCTGCGCGCATTGCGGAACGTCTCGGTCGCCGAGGTCTCGACGATCATCCGGGCTGGGCGGTCGGAGCGGACCCACACCAGGCCGGAGTCGGCGGTCACGTCGCCGGCCTGGACGCCCCAGCCCGCCGTCGGCCGGCCGGACAGGGCGAACGCCGGTGCCGAACCGAGCGCGGTGGGCAGGGCCAGTGCCGCCGACGCGGCCAGGGAGCCGCGCAGCACGCTGCGGCGGCCGGGAAACGAGCTGGGCGGACGGTGCGACATGGATACGCCTCCGGGGACGGATTCGGCCAGTGTGCAGTGCCACAACTACTGGTGCGCCGCAGCGCACACGGAAACCGCGGGTGAACAACTGACCCTGGGAAGTGGGGGATTGCCGCACGACTTCGGGGCTGGACCGGGTTCGGCGGTGCGGCACGGGGTGGTGTGGGGCGGTGAATGGCTCGGCCGGACCCGGTGGACTCGGACCGCCCCCCCGGGCTCCGACCCCGGCCCGGAGTGGCTGCCTCTGGGGCGACGCGCGCAGGTGAGGGTGCTTCAGTGCGCCAGGGGCCCGTCATGGGCACCTTGGTCGCGCACGGCGTCCGCCATCAGCCGCACACCGTCGCGTATCCGCGCCGGCGGCAGATGGGCGTATCCCAAGACCAGCCGTACACCGTCCACGGCCGTCTCTCCGTAGTGTGCCGAGGCCCGGACCGCCACCCCGGCCGCCGCGGCCCGTGCCAGGAAGCGGTCCTGTGGCCCGTACCGGTCGGGCAGCGCGGCGACCACGTGCAGGCCCGCCGCGATCCCGGACACCTCCGCGCCGGGAAAGTGTTCCTCCAGGGCCGCGACCAGGAGGTCCCGCCGCTCCTGGTAGGCGCGCCGGCAGCGGCGCAGCTGACGGTCGTAGTCGCCGCGCTCGACGAAACGGGCCAGGAGCGCCTGGTCCAGGACGGGGTTGCCGAGGTCCATGGTGCGTTTGCGCTCGACGACCTCCTCGACGTGGGACGCGGGGACGAGCAGCCAGCCGAGCCGCAGCCCGGGAGCGAGCGATTTGCTGACCGAGCCCGTGTACGCGACATGCTCGGGGTCGAGTCCCTGGAGGGCACCCACCGGGGCACGGTCGTAGCGGAATTCGCCGTCGTAGTCGTCCTCGATCACCAGCCCGTCCACGGACCGGGCCCAGTCGAGGAGCTCTGTGCGGCGCCGCGCCGAGTACGCGATCCCCGTGGGGAACTGGTGGGCGGGCGTCGTCACCACGGCGCGTACGCCGGAGGCCTCGAGCGGGGCCATGGCAAGGCCCTCGCCGTCCAGTGGGAGCGCTACGGTGCCGACGCCGGCCGAGGCGAACAGCGAGCCGTGTTCCGGACTGCCCGGATTCTCGACGCCCACGGCGGGCGCCCCGCGCGCGTGGAGCACGAATCCGAGCAGAGTCATCGCCTGCGCGACCCCGGAGACCACGATGACGCGTTCCGGGTCCGCGTCCACGCCCCGGCGGCGAACGAGCAGTTCGGCGAGGGCCGTCCGCAGCCTCGGCAGACCGCGCGGATCCGGGTAGCCCAGTGCCTGGTGGGGCAGTTCGGCCAGTACTCCGCGATGCGCGGCGGCCCACGCGGCGCGCGGAAAGAGGGACAGGTCGGGGGTTCCCGCCACGAAGTCGGCCCGTACTCCGGTCGGCCGGGGGGCGAGGTCACGCGCGCGTGGACCGACCGTGCGGACCGCGCCGCCGACCCAGGTACCGGCACCGCGGTCACTGCGCAGATACCCTTCCGCCGTCAACTGCTCGTACGCCTCCGTGACCAGCCCCCGCGACACGCCGAGATCACCGGCCAGCTCACGGCTGGAAGGCAGCCGGGTGCCGGGAGCGAGCCGCCCGGAACGGACCGCCTCACGCAGAGCGGCCTGCAGCGTGCGTCCACGCGCGCGTGCCGGCGCCGCCGCGGCGGGCAGGAGCAGCTCCCAGGCGGCCGACCAGGGTGCCGCGCCCGCTGGACCGGGATGCGGCGGCCCGCCTCGATTGGTCCCCGATGACGTCATGGAAGTGGACCTTAAACCGGACCACGTCCGTTAATAGCGTCAACGTCATGAACGCCACCACCACCCGGGGCGCGCTGCTCGCCGCCCTCGCCTGTGTCCTCGTCGGAGGTTCCTTCACCGCCAACAGTGTCCTTGGCCACTACCCGTACGCGGGCGGCCAGTTCCTGCGATACGGCCTCGCCTGTGTCCTTCTGCTGCCCCTCCTCGGCCGGGGCGCCGCGGCCCCGCTGCGGCGGCTCACCACCCGCCAGTGGGGGCGCCTCGCGCTGATCGCGGCCGTCGGCATGGTGGGCTTCAACCTCGCGGTGCTCGCCGCCGAGCGCACGGCCGAACCGGCGGTTCCCGGCGTCTTCGTGGGCTGCGCGCCGGTCGTCGTGGCCGTGCTCGTGCCTCTTCAGGAGGGTCGTCGTCCACAACGCCGGGTCCTGTACGGGGCGTTGCTCGTCGCCGTGGGCGCCTTCGCCGTTCAGGGGTGGGGCCGCACGGACGGGGCCGGGATCGCGTACTCCGTGGGCGCGCTGGCCGGGGAAGCCGGCTTCGCCGTACTGGCCGTACCGGTACTGCGCCCCCTCGGGCCACGGCTGCTGTCGGCCACCGTGTGCGGGATCGCCGCGGCCGAGTCGGCGGTGGCCGGGGTGATCACCGGCCGCGGAGCGTGGCTGCGGCAGCCCGACGCCACCGAGGCGACCGCCCTGCTGTGGCAGGCGGCGGTCGTCACGGTCGTCGGCTTCGTCTGCTGGTACATGGGCGTGCAACGCATCGGCGCGGAGCGCGCCACGCTCTTCTCCGGCCTCATCCCCGTCGCCGCCGCCTGCACCGCGCCGCTCGTGGGCACGGGCGCCTACGGAGCCGCGCAGGCCGCGGGAAGTGCCCTCGTGGGCGCCGGAGTCGCCCTCGGGTCAGGCGCGTTGAGCCTCGTGTTCGGACGCGGCTCACGGGCTGCCGCAGAGGACGGCTCAGCCGCTGCCGCCGTGGAGGACCGCTCAGCGGCTGCCGTCGAGGATGACGCGGGCGACGAGCGCCGGGTCGTCGTTCATCGGGACGTGACCGCAGCCGGGCAGCCGCACCAGCCGCGCCCGCGGAATGATCTGCTTGGCCCGGACGCCCTGGCGGCGCATGAGCAGCCGGTCGCGGGTGCCCCAGGCCACGGTGACGGGAAGCGTCGGGATGTCGTCCGTGAACTGGACGTTCGTGCCCGCCCGGAGGGTCTCGGTGAATCCCTCGGCGTGGGCGAGCGCGAGTGTCTCGGCGACGACCGCGTCCGCTGAACGCCGACCGGGCCGGGCGTAGATGGTGCTGGTCAGCACTGTCCGCCCGGCCGCCGAGCGGGACAGTCGCTCGATGACCGGGACCGGCATGCGCCGGGCCGCCGCTCGCATGGCGATCAGCAGGCCGAAGGCGTAGCGCCGCTCCACAGGTGACCAGAAACCGGCGGGCGAGAGCGCGGTGACGGACCGTACGAGCTTCTCGCGGCCCAGTTCGAGGGCCAGCAGCCCGCCGAGCGAGTTGCCGGCGACATGCGGCCGCTCGATCTCCAGCGCCTCGCACAGCGCGCCGAGCACGGGCACCACCGTCGACAGGTCGTGGGTGAGTCCTTCGGGCAGCGCCGGAGACTTGCCGAAGCCGGGGAGGTCTACGGTCACCACGTCGCGTTCGGCCGCGAGGATGGGGACGACCGGGTCCCAGGCCTGCCGGTGGTGGCCGATCCCGTGGAGCAGGAGCAGCGGTTCACCGGTGCCCACGCGCGCGTAGGACAGGGTGACCGCCCTCGGGCCGCGCGGGGAGGGGAGGCTGACGGTGACCGTGTCGGACATGGGACTGCTCCTCGTCTGGACGCCGTGACGAACCATCTTGTAGACAGTTTGTCAGCAACTGCTACCGGCGGGTAGCCCCAGGCTGTCACGAACCGTACGCCAGGAACCGTACGGCGCGGATCGGGCAGTCGGGTCCAAGCAACCGAGGACCAAGCAACCGAGGTCCAGGCAACCGAGGGCCGGGCGGGCAAGGACCGGGCAGCCGAGGACCCGGATGCCTGTACCTCGATTGCCCACCCTCGGCCCTCAGCTCCCCGCACCCGTATCCCGCCCGCATCGCCCGCTCCCGTCTCCGGTGCTAGCGCGCCCTGTGCACCTCGACGTTGAAATCCGGGTGCCCGATGCCCTGGAAGAGGTTCAGCCACAGCGGCAGATACATCTCCGCCGCCCGCGCCGTCCGGATGCCCCCGAGGTCGAGCACGCGGTGCGCGGGCCAGCCGAAGTCGCCCAGCAGCGCCGTCACCTGCTCCTTGGCGCTCTCGTCGTCACCGGAGACGAAGATCTGGTGCTCTCCCGGCACCCTGGCGGGGTCGACCATCACTTGGCAGTTGACGGTGTTGAGGGTCTTCACCACGCGGGCCTGCGGGAACGCGCGCTGGATCTGCTCACCCACGCTGTCCGACTCGACGGGAGAGAGCCGCAACTCGCCGTCCTCGAACGCCATGGGATTGGAGACGTCCAGGAGCACCTTGCCGTCCAGGTTCTCCTCGCCGGCCGACCGCAGCACGGCGAGAGCGATGCGCCCGCCCACCGCGTTCACGACGACCTCGCCGAACGCCGCGGCATCCGCGAACGTGCCGTGACGGGCCGTGGGACCCGAACCGCCGGCCCACTCGACGGCCGCAGCGTTGTCCTTCGTGCGCGAACCCAGACAGACCTCGTGGCCCAGTTCGACCAGCTTGCCGGCCAGCGTGCGCCCCACGTCGCCCGTGCCCAGTACCCCGTATCGCATCGTCGTTCCTCCTGTGTCGAGACCCCGGGCCGGCGTCGGCCCGCCGTCATTGTGCTCCGGGGCGGCGATTTCGCCTGGACATGGAGGAAGGTGTCGGGTGGGATGGTGCGGTGGCTATCGACACCGCGACCGATGTGTTCGAAGAACATCGCCCCGTACTGATGGGTGTGGCGTACCGCATGCTCGGTCGCGTGGCCGACGCGGAGGACGTCGTCCAGGAAGCGTGGCTGCGCTGGTCCGCCGACGACCGGTCGGACGTGCGTGAACCGCGCGGCTACCTGGTCCGCGTCACCACCCGGCTGGCCATCGACCGACTGCGCCAGGTCCAGTCGCGCCATGAGTCGTACGTCGGACCATGGCTCCCTGAACCGTACGTCACCGACTTCGGCGACACCGCCCCGGACAGTGCCGAACGGGCCGTCCTCGCGGAGTCCGTCTCCCTCGCCGTCCTCGTCGTCCTGGAGTCCCTGTCACCTCTGGAACGCGCGGTGTTCGTCCTGAGAGAGGCGTTCGGCTATCCGTACGCCGACATCGCCACCGTCCTCGAACGGGGCGAACCGGCGGTACGTCAACTCGCCGGCCGGGCACGCAAGCACGTGGAGGAACGGCGGCCGCGCTACGAGGTCGACCCGGCCGAACGCCGTGACCTCACCGAGCGGTTCCTCGCCGCGGCGGGCGAGGGCGATCTGGCGGGACTCATGTCCCTGCTGGCACCGGAGGCGCGGCTCATCGGTGACAGCGGAGGCCTGGCCCAGGCGCCGCTGCGGGTTCTCGACTCCGCCGACAAGGTCGGCCGCTTCGTCATCGGCGTCGCCAGGAAGGGGGTACCCGGCCTGTCGTTCCGCTTCCTCGAGGTCAACGGCGGTGTCGCGGTGCTCGCGCTGTCGGAGGGCAAGCCGGACAGCATCATCCAGCTGGACGTCGCGGACGGTCGCATCCAGTGCGTCTACATCGTGCGCAACCCGGAGAAACTGGTGTCGATCTCCACCGACTGACCCCCTCCGAACGCCTCGGTCCGGGGCGCGCAAGACAGCGAGAGCCCCCGTCATTGGACGGGGGCTTTCGGCGTTGTGTCACGGACGTCGCCCAGCGAGAACAACCCGTGAACGCTCCGCGGCAGGGCGCCTGTGCAATCCATAAGGGATCGAGGATTGGTCTTGACCAAGGGTGGGGGCGGCCCTATCGTCGCAGGGATAGTGAGGAACCTTTAATAAACAAGGGCGCTAAAACGCCGCCGGGCCACGGCGATTGCGGAGGACAGGGTGGGGACCACGCAGTTGGAATCGGTGCCGGAACCTAAGTACTGGCATCTCAAGACCGTGCTCAGTGAAGCACTGGACTCCGAATTCACCGTGGGCGAGATCCTGCCCAATGAACGTGATCTGGCGGCCCGCTTCGGTGTCGCTCGGGCGACCCTGCGCCAGGCGCTCGAACAGCTCGAACTGGAAGGCCGACTGCAGCGCCGTCGTGGCGTGGGCACCACGGTCGCGCCGCCGCGTGTGGGTGTGGCCGTCGGAACCGAACAGCAGGTGTGGCCGGGGGCGGCAGGCGACGCCTGGCATGCAGCGGACTGCACCGTGGCGGCACCGCCGGCGTCGGTGACCGGCATCCTGGAGACCGCCGCCGGCGAGCTGGTGCACACGGTGCGCCGTTCCCGGGTGACGCACGGTCAGCCCGTCGCCGCCGAACTCCTGTACATCCCGGCGTCCTCGGTGCCGGACCTGTCGGCGATCGACGCGCCCTCGGGTGCCGCACGCGCGCGTGCCGTGCTGCGGGAGCTTCAGCGCCTGGAACTGGAAGGCCAGGACCGTGCCGTCGAGCTCGGCTCGGCCCGCGCGGACGACGCCAAGGAGCTCGACCGCCTTCCCGGAGCACCCGTTCTCGTCGTCACGACCCGGTTCTTCACCGAGGGGCGTACCGCCGCGGTGTCCGTGGCGACGTACCGCGCGGACACCTGTCGGCTCACGTTCGGTGACTCCGGCGGCGTGGAGATCCACCACGACCCGCAGCGTCACGCTTCCTGAGCCGTCCCGCCCGGACCGCCGCGCTCTTGGCGGCGCGACGCGGACGACACCCGGCGCGCCCCGGAACACTCCGGGGCGCGCCGTCTTCTTGTAGCTGTTGCAGCGGTAGTTGAAGCCCCGCCTCGCTGCCGTGTCAGCGGCGCGCCGTCACGGTCCCCTCCACCGCGAACAGCTGTTCCTCCACGTGGTCGAGGGCCAGCCGCAGCGCCCCGGTCGCCACGGCCGCTTCCCCCAGCATGGAGAGGGCCACCTTGGGCGGGCGCAGGCAGTAGCGCGCCAACTCCCGCCGCAGCGGCTCCAGTACACCGTCCAGACCGGCCGCCCAGCCGCCGATGACGACCAGCTCCGGATCGAGGGCGAGGACGAGGGCGGCCACATCGTGCACCAGCCGCTGGATGAAGCGGTCGACCGCCGCACGCGCCCGCTGGTCGCCGCCCTTGGCCAGCGCGAACACCTTGGCGACCGCCTGTTCGTCGAGCGGGTGCAGCGGCTCGTCCGTGGTCGACAGCAGCGTCTCGGGAGTGACGTCGCGGCCCAGCAGATGCAGGGCGCCGATCTCACCGGCCGCCCCGCCGTACCCCCGGTGCAGCCGTCCGCCGATCAGTGAGCCGGCGCCCGGACTCAGCCCCGCCAGGACGAACACGACGTCGTCGGACTCGGTCGCCGAACCCTTCCAGTGCTCGGCGACCGCCGCCGCGTTGGCGTCGTTCTCCACGAGCACCGGGCACTTGAAGGAACGGCTCAGCCGCTCGCCCAGCGGAAGGCCCGTCCACTCCGGCAGCGCCGTACCCAGCCGTACGGTGCCGTCCGCCTCCACGATGCCGGGGCTTCCCACGCCCACCGCCCGCAGCGAGCTGCGGGCCACACCGGCCCTGCGCAGCAGTTCGGCGACCGTCATCCGAAGCCGTTCCAGGCGCTCGTCGGCGGACGCCGTCTCGTCCACGTCCTTGGCCATCGCGCCCATCACGCGCCCGTCCAGGTCCGCGAGGAGCGCCGCGACGCGGTGCGGGCCGATCTCCAGGCCCAGCAGATGCCCCGCCTCGGCCCGGAAGCGGAACCTGCGCGCCGGACGCCCCTGGCGCCGTGCGGCGCCCTCCTCGGCGGCCTTCTCGACGACGAGCCCGTTCTCGATCAGCCCTTCGACGACCCCTTCGACCGTCGGCCGTGACAATCCGGTCACCCGGGTGATCTCGGTGAGCGTCGCGCAGTCCGTGGCACGCAAGGCGTGCAGCACCACCGCGGAATTGATCCGTCGCAGCAGAGAGGGATCCCCGCCGGTCAACCGCCCCAACGTCCGTCCTCCCAGCTTGTACGCGTGTTGGCCGGATCGTACTCGTCGCGGGGGACCCCGGCGAGGGCCGGGGACCCTTTCCCTTGCGCGCGCCGCCGTCAGCCCGGCGCCACGAACCCCGACTCGTAGGCCGCGATGACCGCCTGGGTACGGTCCCGGGCCCCCAGCTTCGCCAGTACCGAGCTGACATGCGACTTGACCGTCTCCGTCCCGACGACCAGCCGCGTGGCGATCTCGGCGTTCGACATCCCCCGGGTCATCAGCCGCAGCACGTCCGCCTCGCGCTCCGTCAGCGCGGCCCGCTCCATGGCCGCACGCGCCGCCGGATTCCCCCCGCTCTCCCCGTACTCGGCCGCCAACTGCCGTACGGAGGCGGGGAACAGCAGGGACTCGCCCTCGGCCACCAGACGTATCGCGTGCACGATCTCGGCCGGCCGCGCCCGCTTGAGGAGGAATCCGTCGGCACCCGCGCGCAGCGCCTCGTAGACGTATTCGTCGTTCTCGAACGTCGTCACGACGACGATCTTCGGCGGATCGGTGACGGTCCGCAGTACCGCGCGGGTGGCCTCGATGCCGTCCATCAGCGGCATCCGGACATCCATGGCGACCACGTCCGGCCGCAACCGCCGGACCAGCGGGATCACCGCGGCACCGTCGGCCGCCTCACCGACGACCTCGATGTCGGGCTGCGCCTCCAGAACGGCGCGCAGCCCCGCGCGTACGAGAGGTTCGTCGTCGACGAGCAGAACGGTGACCGGCATCCGGCCAGCGTAGATCAACGCAACGGCAGCTCCGCATGCACCTGCCAGTCGCCCTCGTGCGGGCCCGTGCGGGCGCTGCCGCCGAGCAGCGCGGCCCGCTCCCGTATGCCGCGCAGGCCGCTGCCCCGGCCGGGCCCGGCCATGCCGTCCGGCAGCGGATTGCGCACCTCCAGGGCGAGTGCGCCGTCCCTGACCTCGATACGGACCCGCACCGGGACGCTCCCGGCGTGCCGCAGCACATTGGTGAGCGACTCCTGGAGGATGCGGTAGCCCTCTCTGGACACCGGACCGGGCACGGTCTCGAGAGGGCCCGACACCTCGGCGTCCACCTTGGCTCCCGATGTGCGCGCCGACTCCAGCAGCCGGTCGGCGTCGGTCAGCGTGGGACGGCTGCTCACGGGACGCTGTGCCTCGCGCAGCACTCCCAGCACCCGCTCTAGGTCCTCCAGGGCGGCCCGTCCGGTCTCCTCGATGGCGACCAGGGCGCGGCCGGTGAACGCCGGGTCGCCGGCCGCCCGCGCGGCGCCGGCCTGCACCACCGCGACCGTCAGCGCGTGGCCGATGGAGTCGTGGAGCTCACGAGCGATGCGGTTGCGCTCCAGGAGTTGTTCGGTGCGCTCCTCCAACGCGGCGAGCCGCTCGGTGGGGGAGGGACCGAGGAGCCGCCGCGCCACTGCGGTGGTCAGCTCGCCGAGGCCGACCACCGCGCCGTACAGGGCGAGCAGGGGCAGCGGGACGAGCAGCGCGCAGCTCCAGTGCGGGTCCAGGAGCCTCACCACAGGGTCGTTGGCCGGCCAGTAGCCGAGGGCCGCTCTGCAGAGATCGACGGCGTACGCGGGCAGCCAGACGGTGACCATGGACGTCACCACGCTCAGCAGCATGCGCGCCTCCAGCCACAGGACGGTCCGCCACCGGTCTCGCAGGCCGACCGAAGGAGCGACCGAGAACGCCGTGTCCTCACCACCCCGGTCGCCCGGCGCCAGCATGAGCCGAGCCTGCACACCCTCGCCCCGCCGCACGGCCGGGATCAGTCCCAGCGGAACGAGCATCAGTGCGGGCACCCACGGCCTCGACATGTCGATGAACAGCCACACGCTGACGAACAGCATCGGCACCCACAGGTGCAGCAAACGCGTGTACGTCGTCCCCCACAGCAGCGGGCGCAGAAAGCGGGCCATCGCGTCATCGTGCCAGTCGGCACTGACAACGGCCTCCCCCGGGCGGGGGAGCGGGCCTCCACCCGCGGGGGAGGCGCGGACCCGCCGGCCGCGGCCACGCTGGATCCATGACCAGCATCGACGTCCAAGACCTGACCAAGGAGTACGGCAGCAAGCGCGCCGTGGACCGCCTGACCTTCAGTGTGCTCCCCGGCCGCGTCACCGGATTCCTCGGCCCGAACGGCGCCGGAAAGTCCACCACCATGCGGCTCGTGCTGGGCCTGGACCGGCCCAACTCCGGCACCGCCACGGTCGGGGGCCGTGCCTACGCCACCCTCGACGAGCCGCTCCGGAAGGTGGGCGCCCTCCTCGACGCCGGGGCCGCGCACGGATCGCGGACCGCCCGGGACCATCTGCGGGCGCTCGCCGCCACCAACCGCATCCCCGAACGCCGGGTGGACGAGGTGCTGGAGGAGACGGGGCTCGCACCGGTGGCCCGGCGCCGGGTGAAGACGTACTCCCTGGGCATGCGTCAGCGTCTGGGCATCGCTGCCGCGCTCCTCGGCGACCCGCCCGTGGTGCTCCTGGACGAACCGTCGAACGGCCTCGATCCGGAAGGGATCATCTGGATCCGGGAGCTGCTGCGCCGACTGGCCCGGGAGGGACGCACGGTCCTCGTCTCCAGCCACCTCATGAACGAGACCGCGTCCTTCGCCGATCAGCTCGTCGTCCTCGGCCGCGGCCGCCTGCTCGCCGACATGCCCATGCGCGAGTTCATCCACGCACGCGTGCAGCCCCGCGTCCGGGTACGCAGCACGGACAACGGCGCGTTGGCGGCCCTGTTCGCGGAGCACGGCATCGAGGCCGTCGAGGGCGAGGACGGCCGCTGGACCGCCCTCGACGCGCGGTTGGAGGACGTCGGGCGCCTCACCTCGGCCGCCGGCCTCCCGATCCTCGAACTCGCCGCGGAGGAAGGCACGTTGGAGCAGGCCTATCTGGATCTGACGGCCACCGAGACCGAGTTCGCCGCCGCCCCGACCCAGCCTCAGGAGGCCTGACCGTGTCCTTCGCACCCGCACTCCGCGCGGAATGGATCAAGATCCGAACCCTGCGCTCGCTCCTCTGGGGCCTGCTCGCCGTCGTGGCGGCGACGATGGCGTTCTCGGCACTCGCCGGACTCGACGACTCCGGTGAGCGGGACTTCGACGCGCTCTTCTCGACCTTCTCCGGTGTCAGTTTCGGCCAGATCGCCGCCATCACCTTCGGAGCGCAGGCGGTCTCGGCCGAGTACCAGGGCGGTGCCCTTCGCCTCTCGCTGTCGGCGGTTCCCGACCGGGGGCGGTGGTTCCTGGCGAAGACGGTGGCGATCGGCGGACCGGCCCTGGTCATCGGCCTCGTCACCGGAGTGGCCAGTCTGGTCGTGGGGACGTCCGTGCTCGGTTCCAGGGCGAACGGGCTGACCTGGGCGGAAGAACTCCGGGGAGTGGTCGGCTGCGCGCTCTACCTGGCCCTCATGGCCCTGTTCGCGGCGGGGCTGGCAGCCGTCCTGCGCAGCGGGGTCGCCACGCTGAGCATCCTGATCCCGTTCCTCCTGATCGTGTCCTTCGTCGTCGGGGGAGCCTCGGGGAGTGTCGCGGACTTCCTTCCGGACAAGGCGGGGCAGACGGTCCTGCACGAGACGTCGGACGGAGCCCTGGGCCCCTGGAGCGGGCTCGCCGTGACCGCGCTGTGGACCGCCGCGGCACTGGGCGCCGGCGCGTGGTGCGTCCGGCGCCGGGACGCCTGACCGCACTGGCCTCCTGACGCCTCACCAATTGTCAGTGGCGGACGCTTTACTGGACGTCATGACCATCGCGCACCATCTCGCCGTGATCGACCGGCTGTGCTCCGAGGACTTTCCCGCGGAGCACAGCCGGTCGGATGTCGGCACGGGTGGACCCGGCTACCACATCGCCGAGTTGGTGACGAGCGAGGACTTCCGGGAAGCCGACGGCGCGGCACGCGAGGAGACGGAGGAGCAGTACGAGGCCGACCGGGACGGTCTCTCGGAGGTGCTCACCCGCCGCTGGGGGAGTCCGTACGTCTTCAGCCTGGCAAGTGTTCTCGACCGGGTGACGGACGGCGAGGACATACCCGAGCCCTGGGGCGTCCTGAGTTCGCACGTGCCCGACGTGCACCTCTGGAAGCCGGAGGGGCACGACCGCTGGGTCGCCCTCGGGATCTCGCGGTGGGACAGCGAACTGCCGTTCCAGCTGCTGGCGGTGATCACCGAGACAGACCCGCCCTGACTCAGGGAACCTGCGCCGCCGCCCGCAGCCGGCCGAACTCCTCGGCCATCGTCGCCGCGGTCCAATGCGCGTTGAGCCCACTGGGGTTGGGCAGTACCCACACCCGGCTCGACCCGATCGCCCGCTCCTGCGGGCCGATGCGGGCCTTGCGGTCGTCGAACGCCGCCCGGTACGCGGTCACCCCCACCACCGCCAGCCACCTCGGGCGCAGTTGCTCCACCTTCTCGCCGAGCAGCCGCCCGCCCTCGCGGTACTCCTCGGCACTCAGCTCGTCGGCGCGGGCCGTCGCCCGCGCCACCACGTTGGTGATGCCGAGTCCGTAGGAGAGCAACTCGTCCTGCTCGGACGGCTTCATGAGCCGCGGAGTGAATCCGGAGAGATGCAGTACCGGCCAGAACCGGTTGCCGGGCCGGGCGAAGTGATGGCCGGTGGCCGCCGTCATGAGGCCCGGATTGATGCCGCAGAAAAGCACCGAGAGGCCGTCCGCGACGACATCCGGCACGAGCCGGTCGCGGGCGACCTCCAGGTCCGCTTGGGTGAGCCGTGTCAGAGGATCGCCCCGGGCGCGTAGCCGGCGGCCCCCGGGTGCTGCTTCACGATCTCCTCGACACGGCCGACGACGACGGCCACCTGGTCGGCAGCGGCGCCCGTGAAGGACAGCTTGTCGGCCATCAGCTCGTCGAGCTGCGCGCGGTCCAGCGGGATCCGCTCGTCCGCGGCGAGCTTGTCGAGCAGCTCGTTGCGCTCGGCACCCTGCTCGCGCATGGCGAGGGCGGAGGCGACGGCGTTCTCCTTGATCGCCTCGTGGGCGACCTCACGCCCGACACCGGCGCGCACCGCGCCCATCAGGACCTTGGTCGTCGCGAGGAACGGCAGGTAGCGGTCCAGCTCGCGGGCGACGACGGCCGGGAAGGCGCCGAACTCGTCGAGGACGGTCAGGAAGGTCTCCAGCAGACCGTCCAGTGCGAAGAAGGCGTCCGGCAGTGCGACCCGGCGGACGACCGAGCACGACACGTCGCCCTCGTTCCACTGGTCACCGGCCAGCTCGCCCGTCATGGACGCGTAGCCGCGCAGGATGACCATCAGGCCGTTGACGCGCTCGCAGGAGCGGGTGTTCATCTTGTGCGGCATCGCGGAAGAGCCGACCTGGCCGGGCTTGAAGCCCTCGGTGACCAGCTCGTGCCCGGCCATCAGCCGGATGGTCTTCGCCGTCGAGGAGGGCGCGGCCGCCAGCTGCACCAGCGCGGTCACGACGTCGTAGTCCAGGGAGCGCGGGTAGACCTGGCCGACGGAGGTGAAGGCCTGCGAGAAGCCGAGGTGCCCAGCGATCCGCTGTTCCAGGTCCGCGAGCTTGGCCGCGTCCCCGCCCAGCAGGTCGAGCATGTCCTGTGCCGTGCCGACCGGGCCCTTGATACCGCGCAGCGGGTAGCGCTCGAGCAGCTCCTCGAGGCGGCCGTACGCGACGAGCAGCTCGTCGGCGGCGGTCGCGAAGCGCTTGCCCAGGGTGGTGGCCTGCGCGGCCACGTTGTGCGAGCGGCCGGCCATGACCAGCTCGGCGTACTCGCCTGCGAGCTTGGCCAGCCGGGCGAGGACCGCCACCGTACGGTCGCGCATCAGCTCCAGGGAGAGCCGGATCTGCAGTTGCTCGACGTTCTCGGTGAGGTCGCGGGACGTCATGCCCTTGTGTACGTGCTCGTGCCCGGCGAGGTCGTTGAACTCCTCGATCCGAGCCTTCACGTCGTGCCGGGTGACCTTCTCGCGCTCGGCGATGGAGGCGAGGTCGACCTGGTCCAGGACGCGCTCGTAGTCGGCGATCGCGGCGTCCGGCACCTCGATCCCCAGGTCCTTCTGGGCCCGCAGCACGGCGAGCCAGAGCTGACGCTCCAGCTTGACCTTCTGCTCGGGGGACCAGAGCGTGGCGAGCTCGGCGGAGGCGTAGCGTCCGGCGAGGACGTTGGGGATACGGGGCTTTGCAGGCGCGGCAGTCACGTGTATGGAGCATACCGGCTGTCCGGCGCGGGTTCTGTTATGTCCGCCGCGTCCAGGATGCGCAGGTCGGGGCGGAGCGGCACCCCCCGGCGGACCGGGGTGTGCGTGAGAGGTGCGGGGACGGGACGGAGGTGCCGCCTTCGGCGCGCACCACAGACCACGTCGTCGCTCCTGCCGTCCGCCGGCGGTCCCGGCGAAAAGAAGCTCAACTTCCTTTGAGTAGAAGGGAGTTGTTCATCGTATGTAGTGGAGAGATGTTTTGGTGGATCGTTTTCGCAGGATCGTTTCTCACGAACCCGAACGCGGGGGGCGGCTTCCGTAGCCCGCTTGCGCGTGGGGATCGTGGTGGGGCTGCTCGCTGCCGACTACAGCGCGCAGACCTCCGTATGTCTTCGAGGTGAACCGGTCGTGGGCGAGCGTGAGCTCCGCCGTGATCAGCTGGTTGCGCTCGTCGTTGACTTCCTCGATCTCCTGCATGAGCTGGGAGTTCTTGGCGCGCAGTGCCGTGTTCGCGTTCCGCGCCTCGTCGAGGGATCTGGCATGGCTGCCGAGTCTGATGGCTGTGATGGTGGCCCTGCGGGCCATGGCCTTCTCTCGCTGGGACAGCTCCAGCTCGCGCTTGTGCATGTCCAGCTCGAGACGTCTGCGGTGCTCCGCCAGGACGCTGAGATCATGCCGTGTGCGGACGTCGACCTGGTTGATCGTGTGGCGGAGCAGGGCCGCGAGGACCCCGGTCGCTCCCACGGTTAACAGGCCGACCCCGACTGCCGCAAACTCCCATGTATGGTGCCAGACGCCCTCGCCCACGAATGTCCAGCCGGCTGTGCAGCTGGCGGCGGACGCGAATGCCAGTCTGTACGCCACGTTTCGTTACCCCCTTGCAGTGGCCCCCCGGTTGTCGTCGGCGTCGAGATCCTTCTGGAGCTCGATAGCTTGGACGATGTTCCCGCTGAGCATTGTGCGGATTCTGAGATCAGTGATTCCCCATGCGTCCATGGCCTCCTCCGGGGTGAGTGTGACCGAGGCTACCCTCCGTACCGCAGGCTGAGGCCCGTGTTCCGGCGGAAGCATCCCGCTGTTGACCAACATCTCTCGCTGGTCGAGGCCAAGTACTGACGCCCATGTGGTCAGTTGCGAGGGGAGGGGGAGGGTCTTTCCTTCCAGCGTTCTGCTGATCGTCGTCAGGCTCACTCCAATCGAGATGGCCAGCTGAGCCCGGCCACCGGCTCGTGGGCGGACGTCGTACCCGGCCGCTGTCGCGGCATTCGTCAGGTACTCGCCAACCCTCCTTGCGAGAGCTTGTCGCTCACCGCGGGACTCGTGGGGGGACTCTTCCATGCTCCGCATGCCCGGAGAGTAGCGCGCATGTATGCAACTTGCACGCGACTTGCATGCGTGCATCTTCGCAGGTCAACAGGCGTTTGGGTGTCGTGGCAGGCCAAGGGGGACGGCTCGCACTCCAGTTCCCAACAAAAAGTCTCGTCGTCATACCGGCGAAGCAACTTGCGTACGTGTACGCAAGTTGCATATGTTGCATGACTGTGAGTTAGTCGCACGTATGCAAGTCCCTTTGAGGGGACCCTATTTGCACCGCCTCGGCATCAGCTCGACCAGGCTCCGGAGCTGCGAGGCATCTGCGGGGGACGCCTCGAAACCTTCGGACACGACGACCCGGTCATCCGGCGCCCGAGGCCGGCCATGGCCGGAGCGGACCGTCGCAGCACCTGCCCGCCACAGTTCATCCACTCATGAACGGAGTAGGCCTTGATCGCCGAGGCTAACGCCGCCACACCGCGGTTCGAAACTAGAGAACCGGCCCTTATCGCCCGTGCACTCGCGGGTGACCGGGACGCGTTCGGGGAGCTCTACGCTCTGCATCACCCCGCGGTGCTGGCTTACGTACAGCGCCGCGTACGCAATCGGCAGGTCGCCGAGGACATCACCGGCGAGACCTTTCTCAACGCCTGGATGAAACGCGGCACTTTCACCTATCGCGGCATCGGCTTCGTCGGGTGGCTGATCACCATCGCCCGGAACAAGGTCATCGACCATTGCAAGAGCGCGCAGCGTCGCGAGTTCGTCGTCGAGGACATGCTCGGCTTCGACGAAGACCTCACCGTCAGCACCGAGGACACCGTACTGATCAACCTGGACGAGGAGTTGCTGCTCCAGGCCCTGGAGCAATTGCGGCCGCCACAACGCGAAGTCCTCACGCGCCGGTTCCTCATGGAGCTCTCGGTGCTGGAGACGGCGCGTCAGATGGAACGGTCCGAAGGTGCGGTGAAGACGCTTCAGTTCAGGGCTCTGGCCAAGCTGCGCAGCGAGTACCTGGGGGTGGCGGCATGACCACCGTGCCCGGGATCCGTACGGCCGTCGAAGCGGACCTCGCCGAGCAACTCGGCACGTTCGCGCGGGAGTTCGTCGCCGAACTGGAGGCGCAGGGGCGCCTGGTGGAAGTGGGCGGGGCCGGGGTTCTCGAACGGCTGCGGACACAGGTCGAGGCCTGGCAGAACTGCCCGGAGGCCTATCACGCGGCCGTCGACACGATCGTCGAGGACTGCGGCTACCCGAGCGAGGTCGCGATGAGGATCGCCACCGCGCTGAACCGCAAGGGGCTGATCCCCGGCGGCGACGACTCCGAGCCGCAGCACGACCGCGCGCCCGCGCACACGCCGAACCGCGAGGGGCCCGCCCTCGGCGCCGAGGAGTCCGAGCCCCGGCACGACCGCGAGCCCGCGTCCGGTCCGAACCGCAAGGGGGCGGCCCTGGGCGGTGAGGGCCGCGAGCCGCGGCACGATCATGCTCCCGCGTCGACGCCGAACCGCGAGGGGCCGGATCTCGGCGACGACCCCGAGCCGCACCACGACCCTGCCGCCGCGTCCTCGCCGCTCGTGCCGGCCGCACGCGGGGCGATCGTGCTGCACCTCGCCGGCCGCGGTGCCGGCCGGTCCTTGGCGGAGTACGGGCCGGCGTCGGTACCGAAACGCGTCGACGGCCAGGTTCCGCGGGTGCGGCCGGCCGCCGCGCGGTCGCGCGCCGTCGGATGGGGCAGCGCCTCCGCCCGAGCGGTGTCCGTCGCCGCGGGCCTGCAGTCGGACCACCTCGCGCGCCTGGAAGCCATGCAGATCACGGCGGACGGCGAGCGGGTCACGGTGGCCATCAAAGCCACGTCTCTGGCCGACTGGGAGTACTGGCTCGACGCGATCGGGGCTCCCCGCAACGTCCGGACCAGGACGGCCGGGCACGCCCAGGTGGCCGCGGGAACCCTGGACGGGGTCGCCGTCCACCTCACCGCGCACGGCGTCCCCGAGCTCCTCCAGGAAGCGAGCGACGCGGCCGCCGATCCCTTCTACCTCTGGGGACGGATCTACGACCTCGGGATGGGGCAGATCGACCGGACCGACCGTATCTGGCTGTCCCTCGGCCGGCGACAGGACGAGCGCGGGATGCCCCTGCTGATCCTGCGCGGCACGGACGGTCCCCCCTATCCGCTGGCTTCGATCGTCATGGCGCACGGCCCGCTGACGGCCACCCCCCTCCCCTCCGCCGGAATGGCGGGGGACAGTGCGTGATCGCCACCGGGGGCCACCGCTTCCGCTGGCTGTTTCTCACCCGTGGCGACCCTCCCCTCTGCACGAGGCGAACTAAGGCCACGCGTCCACGGGTATTACCGGTCCCTGTACTGCACCTGGCGCAGAACAACCCTGCTCAGTAGTAGGCGCGGTCGCTCGACGTGGCTGGTTTCCCACCCTCCCGACAGCTCGCCACAAGGGTGCCGATGGGGCACATAGGCCCTGATCCGTCCACCGATGGCGTGTCGGTGCCAAAAGGTACGCGCGTGCCTTTCCCCCGGCCACGCCCACAGACAGGTGCCAGGAAGTTCATGGGGCAGTGCTCAGGGGCGTACTTCTCAGGCCCACGCTTGAGTGCTTTGATGTTGATTCCAGCTGGGATCCCCGGCTGGCCTGTTACTTGCCATCCCCTCCAGGGTGGCGGGACGGCTCCTCTTCATGCTCCGCAAAGCTGGAGGGGCCGTCGGCTGGGCCCGGTGTGCGCGCCGGGCCCGGCCGTAGTTCCGGGGCGCGTGGGTGAGCGCATCAACGGCGCTCCCACGCTGTCGAGCGCCCCCCCGTGCGCCCTGTGGCGGCCGAGGGATGAACCGGTAGCGTCCTCCTCCATGCGGAGCATGGGCCGCCGTGTCACTCGAGAGAGGGGCACGGCGGAAGCCGCCCCGTCGGCGCTCCCTTCGGCCCTCGCGGTCACTGCGCTCGGGGTCCACCGCACTCGGACGTGGCCCGCGGCTCCCGCGGTCGCCTCGGTGGAGCACACTCAGCCGCCGTGGCCGCCCGCGACAGGACCCTCGTAGGGAAGCAGCTCCGGCCGTTTCGCCGGACGTCCGTCGCCGGACGAGCGCCCGGTCAGCCGTCGTCCTATCCACGGCAGCAGATGCTGCTGGGCGAAGCGGGCGTCGGCGGTGCGGCGGGCGACCCAGCCGGGCGGCGCCGTGGGCGCCAGCGGGGTGTGCCACTCCGGATCCTCGGCCTCGTATCCGAGGGTCTGCCACACGGCCTCCGCGACCCGGCGGTGCCCCTCGGCGGACAGGTGCAGCCGGTCGACGTCCCACACCCGCGGGTCGGCGAGCGAGGGCGCCCCGTAGAGGTCGACCACCAGCGCGTCGTGCCGCTTGGCGAGATCGTCGATGACGGTGAACAGCTCCTCCATGCGGGGCCGGAACCGTTCGAGCACCGGACCGTTGCGGCCGGGGCTGCGCATCAGGACGAGCCGCTCGCAGGCGGGGGCGAGCCGCTCCACGGCCTCCTCCAGGAGACCGCGGACCCGCCCCATGTCGACCTTGGGCCGCAGGGTGTCGTTGAGGCCGCCCACCAGCGTGATCACGTCGGGCCGCATGGCGGCGGCCACGTCCACCTGTTCGGCGACGATCTGCCCGATCAGCTTGCCGCGCACGGCGAGGTTGGCATAGCGGAAACCGGGCGTCCGGGCCGCCATCCGGCCCGCGAGGAGGTCGGCCCATCCGCGGTACGAGCCGTCGGGCAACAGGTCCGACATGCCCTCGGTGAAGGAGTCGCCGACCGCGACGAGGCTGGTGTAGGTGGCATTCATCTGCATGGCGGGAAAGATGGTAACCCGAACACATACTCATCGGTCGGTCGGGCTGTCTCACCGGTCGACCGGACCGGTCGACCGGACCGGCCGACCGGTGGGCTCCTCCAGCTCGTACGACTCCTACGGCTCGTACGACACCAACGGTTCTCCTACGCCGTAGGCTGTCCGAACAGTTCCCTCAGGACGTCCTCCATCGTCACCAGCCCCGTGAGCCGTCCGTCGCTGCCCATGACCGCCGCGAGATGCGTACGACTGCGGCGCATCGCGGTCAGGACGTCGTCCAGGGGAGTGCTCTCCCGGACACGGGCGATGGGCCGCATGTCCTCGACGCGGAACGGCACCTCGCGCGGGATCGCGTCCAGCGCGTCCTTGACGTGCAGATAGCCGACGATGCGCCGCCCCTCGTCGACGACCGGGAAGCGGGAGAAGCCCGATTCGGCCGACAGCCGCTCCAGTTCCTCCGGAGTGACGCCCACGCGCGCGTAGACGACGCGTTCCACCGGGAGCACGACGTCGTGCACGGGACGGCGGCCCAGCTCCAGGGCGTCGTGCAGGCGCTCCTGGGCACGGTGGTCGATGAGCCCCGCCGCACTGGAGTCCTGGACGAGCCGGGCCAGTTCGTCGTCGGAGAAGGTCGCCGCGACCTCGTCCTTCGTCTCGACCCGCAACAGCTTCAGCAGCCCGTTGGCGAGGGCGTTGACCGTGAAGATCACCGGGCGCAGCGCGCGGGACAGCGCGACCAGCGGCGGTCCGAGCGTCAGCGCCGTCCGCACGGGTTCCGCGAGTGCCACGTTCTTCGGCACCATCTCGCCCAGCAGCATGTGCAGGTACGTCGCCAGGGTGAGCGCGATGACGAAGGAGACCGCGTGGCCCGCACCCGAGGGGACGCCCAACGCGTGGAACACCGGCTCCAGCAGGTGCGCGATCGCGGGTTCGGCCACGATGCCGAGCACCAGGGTGCACAGCGTGATGCCGAGCTGCGCGGTCGCGAGCAGCGCCGAGACGTGTTCGACGCCCCAGAGCACACTCCGTGCGCGCCGGTCGCCCCGCTCGGCGTGCGGCTCGATCTGGCTGCGGCGCACCGAGATCAGCCCGAACTCGGCGCCGACGAAGAAGCCGTTCACGACGAGCGTCGCGAGCCCGATCAGCAGTTGTACGGCGGTCATCGCGCGCCCTCCCCGGCGTCGTGCGGTGTGTGCAGCAGCACGCGTGCGGCCCGCCGTCCCGAGGCATCCACCACGTCGAGCCGCCACCCGGCGACCTCGACGGTGTCTCCCTCGGCGGGGATGCGGCCGAGCTCGGCCGCGACGAAACCGGCCAGCGTCTCGTACGGCCCGTCGGGCACCCGCAGCCCGACCCGGGCGAGCTGGTCGGTACGGGCGGATCCGTCGGCCGAGTACAGCGCCCGGCCCTCGTCGTCCGTGCCGACCGGGGCGAGGTCGGGCGTCTCGTGCGGGTCGTGCTCGTCGCGTACCTCTCCGACGACCTCCTCGACGATGTCCTCCAGGGTGGCGACCCCGGCCGTACCGCCGTACTCGTCGATGACCACGGCCATCGTGCGCTTGCCGGCCAGACGGTCCAGCAGCCGGTCGACGGTCAGCGACTCCGGTACGAGCAGCGGCTCGCGCATGATCTGCGAGACGGGCGTCTGCGTCCGGCTCGCGGCGTGCACGGTCAGTACGTCCTTGATGTGCGCGACGCCGACGACCTCGTCGAGGGTTCCTTGGTAGACGGGGAAACGGGACAGGCCGGTCGCCCGGGTCGCGTTCGCCACGTCCTCGCAGGTGGCCTGGACATCCAGCGCGATGACCTGGACGCGCGGTGTCATCACGTTCTCCGAGGTCAGGTCGGCGAGGTTCAGGGTGCGTACGAACAGTTCGGCGGTGTCCGCCTCCAGCGCGCCCTCCTTGGCCGAGTGCCGGGCGAGGGCCACCAGCTCCTGGGGCCCGCGGGCGGAGGCCAGCTCCTCGGCGGGTTCGACGCCGAAACGGCGTACGACGTGGTTCGCCGTGTTGTTGAGATGGGCGATGAACGGGCGGAACGCGGCACTGAACCAGCGCTGCGGTGTCGCCACCCGCTTGGCCACGGCCAGCGGTGAGGAGATGGCCCAGTTCTTGGGCACCAGCTCGCCGACGACCATCAGGAAGAGCGTCGAGAGCGCCGTGCCGATGATCAGGGCCACCGAGTTCGAGGCCGAGGGCGGGACGCCGATCGACTCCAGGGGACCCGCGATGAGCTTGGCGATCGACGCCTCGGAGAGCATGCCGACGACCAGGTTCGTCACGGTGATGCCGAGCTGGGCGCCGGACAGCTGGAAGGTGAGGTTCCGTACGGCCTTGAGGGCGCCGGAGGCACCCCGCTCGCCGCGCTCCACGGCACGCTCCAGCTCGCTGCGTTCGACCGTGGTCAGCGAGAACTCCGCCGCCACGAAGCCGCCGCAGGCCAGCGACAGCAGAACCGCCACCAGCAGGAGGAACACTTCGCTCATCGGGTCACCTCCGTCCCATGATCGGCCAGGGGCGGGGGGATCGCGCGATGTCCGCGGCCACCGTGAGGATCACGGCTACGGGTACTGGGAGGCTCGCCCATGGGCGGACGCTCACACCTTTCGTCGAAGGATCGATTGCCCGACAAGGGTAAAGGATCGGCAAAGCGACCTCCTCGGTGGCCCCTGCCGCTGGCCGCCTGCCGGTGCCTTGGAGTCCAAGGACCTCCTAGTCGGTGAGCGGCTTGACCCAGCGCTGCCAGTGTTCCTCGGGCGCATACCCGGCGGCCCGCCAGGCATGGTGGGCGGTCTCGTTCCGCTCCAGCACCATGGCGTCCCCGCGCCGCCCTCCGAGTCGTACGAAACGCTCCTCCGCGGCGGCGAGCAGCGCCGAGCCGATGCCGAGGCGGCGGCGCCCGGGGTGGACGGCCAGCCGGTACAGATGGCAGCGCCAGCCGTCGAAACCGGCGATCACCGTGCCGACCAGCTCCCCGGCGCGCTCGGCCAGCAGGAGCGCCTCGGGATCCCGGGCGACCAGTCGCTCCATGCCGTCCCGGTCGTCACTGATGCTCGTGCCCTCGGCGGCCACCTTCCAGAAGGCGAGCACGGCATCGAGGTCCTCGGGCAGCGCGGCCCGTATCCGCAAGTCGGTCATGGTCCGATCCCATCACGCGGGCCGGTCGCCGGAACGGCATTTCCGCCATGCGGACGGTCATCGGCCGCGCAGTTCGCGGACCACGGGGGCGAAGGCCTCCAGGTTCGGCTCCAGCACCGTCAGATACGAGAATCCGTACCGCTCGCGCTGGGCCCGCACCTGCTCGACGATCTGCTCCACGGTGCCCACCAGGACGATGGGCAGCTCCAGGACCTGCCGCTCGGTCAGACTCGGGATCCGGGGCAGCCACGGTTCGATCGCGGCACGGCGGTCGTCGGTGACGGCGACGATCTGGATCAGCAGGTTGAGCTCGGCGGGCTCCGCGCGCGCGGCGGCCGCCTTGCGATAGAGCGCGACGCGTCCGTCGAGTTCGGTGGCCGTGACCGGCTCCAGAGTGCCGTTCGGCCGGGTGCGCGCGCCCGTGAACGCCGCGATGTCCGCGTGCTCCGCGGCGATACGCAGCATCCGGTCGCCGTTGGCCCCGATCAGCAACGGCACCCGCGGCCGCCCCCCCCCCGTTCCCGGTCCGGGAGTCTGCCCGCCCGGCCGCGGCGCGACGCGGGCGAGTTCGTCCGAGCCGCGGAGCCGCTCCAACTCCTCGACCGTGCGCAGCAGATGGTCGACCCGCTCGCGCGGGGTGCCCCAGGGCAGGCCCGCCGTCTCGTGCTCCGCCGGTACGTAGCCGGTGCCGAGGCCGAGTTCGAGGCGGCCGCCCGTCAGCGCGTCCGTGGTGGCCACCTCACGGGCCAGCAGCGCGGGGTTCCAGAAGCCCGCGTTGAGCACGAACGTGCCGAGCCGGGGCCGCTCGGTCGCCCCGGCGGCGGCGACCAGCGAGGGGAACGGGGCGGGCATCCCCAGATGGTCCGCCACGGTGATCACGTCGTAGCCGAGCTCCTCGGCACGGCGGCACCTGGCAGCCCACTCGGCGGCGGACGCCGGCTCGATCAGGCTGACGCCGAAACGGAACGGGCGCGACATGAACCATCCCTTCCCCCGGGGGACACATGCCCCCGGATCTGCCATCGGACCTTGTCCGGGAACTCGGTGGTCCTTGCCCCGGATCTACCGGCGGACCTCGCCCCGGACCTCGCCCCGGTCCGTGCGGACCGGGGCGAGCCTGTGATCACTCGTGCGCGATGGCCGCGAGCACATTCATGCGCGAGGCGCGCAGTGCCGGAAGCAGCGCCGCGACGATCCCGACGACGGCCGAGCCGATCACGACCGCGACGATCGTCGTCCAGGGGATCGCGAGCGCCTTCATGCCCTGCAGCGCGAGCACCTGCTGGACACAGACACCCCAGACGATCCCCAGTGCCAGGCCGAGGACCGCGCCGAACACGGCGATCACCACGGACTCCAGGCGGATCATCCGGCGCAGCTGGCGCCGGCCGAGGCCGATGGCGCGCAGCAGCCCGATCTCGCGGGTGCGCTCCACGACCGACAGGGCGAGGGTGTTGACCACGCCCAGCACCGCGATGACGATCGCGAGCCCGAGCAGCGCGTACACGAGGTAGAGCAGCACGGCGATCTGGTCGTGGACCAGCTTCTTGTAGTCGGCCTGGTCACGGACCTGTACCTGCGGATACGGGTCGAGGGTCTTCTCCAGACGGGGGCGCAGCCGGTCCGGGGCGGTGCCCGGGGCCGCGTTCACGTACAGCGACGAGTCCTGCCCGCCGGGCACGTACTTCTCGATCGTGTCGAAACCGAAGAAGAGTCCGCCCTGCATGCCGAACCCGCCGCTGCCGGCCTGGTCGGTGAGCGCGCCCACCGTCAGTTCGGTCTTGCGGCCTGCGGGGAACTCGACGGGAATCGTGCTGCCGACCCGCACGTCGTGGTCCTCGGCGAACTTCGCGTCCATGGCGATGCGTCCGTCGCCCAGCGCCGCCGCGGTGTCGCCCTGCGCGTAGGTGATGTGGGCGACGTCGTCGAGCCGCGGATCGTAGGCCGCGGCGGTCGTCTCGACCCGCTTGCCGTCGGGCAGCCGGACCGCGACCGGGGTGAACCGCTGGCGGACGACGAGCCCGACCCCCTCGGTGGCGCGCACCTTGTCCGTGACCTCGTGCGAGAACGGCACGAAGTTGGCGTTCTGGAGCACGAAGTCGGCGCCGAGGGTTTTGTCGATCTGCTGGTCGAACGACTTGCTCATGGACGCGCTGGCCACGGACATCCCGCCGACCAGGGCGAGACCGACCATCAGCGCGGCCGCGGTGGCGCCGGTGCGCCGTGGGTTGCGCAGCGCGTTGCGCTGACTCATCCGGCCCACCGGGCCGAAGATCGCCGGGAACGCGCCTCCGAGGACGCGGATCACCGGCCGGACGAGCAGCGGTCCCGCGATCACCGTGGCGATCAAGGTCAGGACGACACCGAGTCCCAGCAGGGAGGCCGCGGTCGAGGTCTTCGTCGAGGCCGCGCATCCCGCGAGAGCCGCGGCCCCGGCCGCACCGACGACCCCGCCGACCACGGCCCGTACGCGCAACGGCCTTCCCACGCCCGCTACTTCGGCGTCCGAGAGGGCCGCCATGGGGGAGACGCCCGCCGCACGCCTGGCCGGGAGATAGGCCGCGACGTAGGTGACGCCGACCCCGACGACGTACGCCGCGACGGGTGTCGGCCAACCGATCACCATCTCGGTGGACTTGAGGTTCATGCCGAACGCTGTCATCAGCTTGATCAGCCCGACCGCCAGGCCGATGCCCGCCGCCAGGCCGAGGGTCGAACCGACCAGGCCGAGGAGCAGCGCCTCGGTGAGCACCGACCGGCGCACCTGACGGCGGTCGGCGCCGAGCGCCCGCAGCAGCCCTAGTTCCCTGGTGCGCTGGGCGATCAGCATGGAGAAGGTGTTGACGATGAGGAATATCCCGACGAGCACCGAGATCCCGGCGAAGCCGAGCATCACGTACTTGATGACGTCGAGGAATCCGCCGAGCTGGGCGGCGGCCGACTTCGCCTGCTCCTCCGCCGTCTTCACGTCGTAGGTGCCGGTGCCGAGTTCGGCGGAGACGCGCTGCTTGAGCACGGCGTCGTCGACACCCGGCGCGGCGTCCACGGAGATGCTCGTGGCGACGTCGGAGGCGCCGAGCAGCTTGGACTGTGCGGTCGGGGTGTCGAGGAAGATCAGCGCGGCACCGGGGTTGGTGGTGGTGAAGGTGGCGATTCCGACGATCCGCGCCTTGAACGAGCCGGGCTGCGCCTGCACCGTCAGGGTGTCACCGATGCCGAGGTGCTTCTTGTCGGCGGTGTCCGCGTCGAGCAGTGCCTCGCCGCTGCCGTGCGGCTCGTGCCCGGAGGTCAGCTTCACCGGACTGCGTTCGGTGATCTGCCAGTTGGTGACGATGGTGGGGGCGCCCGTCGTCGGTCCGACCGACTTGTTCGCGCTGTCGACCACCGGGGCGTTCTCCACCGACGCGTCCACATGGGTGGCGGCGACTCCGTCGACCTTGGCGAGCCGGTCCGCGAGCGAGGCCGGCACCGTCTCGGTGGCGCCGGTCGGCAGTTGCGACTTCAGGTCGTTCTTCGGCTCCACGGTCACATCGGCCGCGGTGGAGGCGAAGAGCCGGTCGAAGGTGCGCGTCACCGTGTCCGAGAAGATGAGACTGCCCGCGACGAAGGCCACGGACAGCACGATGGCCAGCGCTGAGAGCAGCAACCGGCCTTTGTGCGCGAGAAAGCTTCGCAGTGTCGCCTTGAGCACGACCGCCTCAGTCCTTGTCGAGGGTTACGTCACCGGAGCCGCTGCCGGGAGCGGCGTCGCCGGAGCCTTCGTGGGCCCTGTCACCGGCGGCGAGCGGAGCCGCGTCACCGGCGCCCTCGGCGCGGGCCGGGTCACCGGAGTCGCCGACGGGCGTCGCTTCACCGGGCTCGCCGCGCCCGCCGTCGAAGGTCACCCGCGTCGTGTCGAAACGCTTCATCCGCTCCAGCACGGCGTCGGCGGAAGGGCGCTCCATCTCGTCCACGATCCGCCCGTCCGCGAGGAAGAGCACCAGGTCGGAGTGGGTGGCCGCGCCGGGATCGTGGGTGACCATGACGACGGTCTGGCCCAGCTCGTCGACTGCCTCGCGCAGGAAGCCGAGCACTTCGAGGCCCGCGCGGGAGTCGAGGTTGCCGGTCGGCTCGTCCGCGAAGATCAGCTCGGGCCGGGAGGCGAGCGCCCGCGCACAGGCGACGCGCTGCTGCTGTCCCCCGGAGAGCTGGGCGGGACGGTGCTTCAGCCGGTCGCGCAGCCCGAGCGTGTCGATGACCTGGTCCAGCCACTTCTGGTCGGGCTTCTGGCCGGCGATGTCCATGGGCAGCGTGATGTTCTCCGCCGCGTTCAGTGTGGGGATCAGATTGAAGGACTGGAACATGAAGCCGATCCGGTCCCGTCGAAGCCGGGTCAGTTCGCGGTCCTTCAGCCCGGTGATCTCGGTGTCGCCCAGCCAGACCTGGCCGGCCGAGACCGTGTCGAGGCCCGCCAGGCATTGCATGAGGGTGGACTTCCCGGAGCCCGAGGGACCCATGACGGCGGTGAACCGGCCGCGCGCGATGTCGACGTCGACCGAGTCGAGGGCCAGCACCGTGGTCTCGCCGGAACCGTACGCCTTGGTCAGGCCGCGGGCGCGGGCGGCGATCCCGTCCCCCTCCGCGCGGCCGGGAACCTGCTCGGCAGCAGCTGTGGACAAGACCGCCTCCTCTGTGATGGATATCGGGACTCCTCGTCCGGCCCGAGCGTAGTGTGATCGGAGGCACACTCGGTATCCCCCCTAGGTCCCGCACGGTCTCCGTCCCAGGGTGTGCCCCCGATATCGATGTAAGGGGCAATCTCCACCGCGGTCCTCCACCCCTGGGCCAGGCCCTCTTGCCTGTGCTAGCGATATCGCGCTAGCTTCGAAGCATGGCGAAGACTCAGCTGAACGTCCGGGTGGACGAAGGCACGGCGCGGGCCGCCCGGGAGCGAGCCCTGGAACGGGGGATGAGCGTGAACCGCTACATCGAGGAGCTGGTCCGGCAGGACACCGGGGAAGTGGGCCACACCTTCGTGGAGGCCGCCGCCGATTTCATGAAGCAGTACGAGTCCGTGTTCGCCGAGGAATTCGGCGCGGACCGTGAGGGCACCCGCGAAGGTCGTCGTTGATCCCTTGAGCAGTCTCAGAGTCGATCTTGCCTGGCTCCTCATGATCGCCGAACAGAAAACGCCCGGAGATCCCCAGGTCACCGACTGGGGAGCCCTCGTCGCCGCCGTCAGTCGGCACGAGGCGGAGATCTTCGGCATTCCCGTCTACGACAGCCCGCACGCCCGCGCCGCCGCGCTCCTTCAGCTCCTGCTGCACGTCCCGGCGCTCGAACGCTCCAACGCGATGTTCGCCTCGGCCGTCGCGTACGCCTATCTCGTCGCCAGCGGTCTGAAGGTCGTCACCTCACCCGAACAGGTGCGGGAGCTGGCCCGCCTGGTGAAGAACGGCGAGGCCACGGTGCACGAGATCGCACACGAACTGCGCCGCTGGAGTCTGTGAAGCAGCTCCCGTCACCGACCGGGGATGTCCTGGCCGAGGGGCCGGCGGGCCGTGCCCAGAACGCAGTACGACGTGGGCAGGCGTGGTCCCTTCTCGGGCATCAACAGCCGCCGGTACGGGCCCAGTTCGAACCCCGCCTCCCGCAGTGCGGCGATCGGGTCGCGGGCCACATGGCAGCCGCCGCACAGCCGCGGCCACACCGTGGCGTCCAGGCCCCGCTGGACGGACCCCATCACGCGTCCGCCACCCCTGCCGTGCTCGAAGAACCGCACCGTGCCGCCGGGGCGCAGCACCCGCCGTACCTCGGCGAGCGCTCTCGGTACGTCCCGCACGCTGCACAGCACCAGCGAGAGCACGGCGGCGTCGTACGCCTCGCTCTTGACCGGCAGGGCCTCCGCGGCACCCGGCACCACATCGACGGGCACCTCGCAGCGCAGCGCCGCCTCCAACGCCAACTGCCGGAGCAGCCGCTCGGGTTCGATGGCGACGACCTCCGAGACGGTGCCCGGATAGTGGGCGAAGTTCAGGCCGTTGCCCGCGCCGATCTCGATGACCCGCCCGGACAGCCCGGTGAGCAGCCGTTCCCGCACCCGGCCCATCCCCATGCGGGTCTCCGCGCCGACGCTGAAGCGGGCGTAGTAGCGGGCGAACACCGGATGGTGCACGGCCTCCGAAGAGACCTTGCCCGAGCCGGCCGACCGGAGCGGCATGAACGGCATGACGAACCTCCCGGGGGACAGGGCTTACCGGGATTCTCCCCCCAGGACGGCGGGCGCACGCGCCGTGCGTGCGGGGCGCCCGCTGCGGCGGCGCCGATACTCGCGCGGACGGGTGAGGGCACGCCGTCCCGCCGCGCGCGTCCGGGTACGCCTGCCCGGAGCCCGGAGCCCGGAGCCCGGAGCCCGGAGCCCGGAGCCCGGAGCTAGGAGCCCGGGGGCTCGGAGCTAGGAGCCTAGGGGCCGGTGGCCCGGGGCCGGAGTTCGGAGCCCGGGGCCGGGAGCCGGTGGCCGGGAGCTAGGAGCTAGGAGCCCGGGGCCGGTGGCTGGGAGCCCGGAGCTCGGAGTTCGGAGCCGGGGGTCGGGAGCCCGGAGGCCGGCGAAGTACCACAGCCCTGAGGTGATCAGCGCCGGGCCGCGCAACCGGCCGCCCCAAACTCCGTGGCCACCCTCGCGCACAGGGTCCTGAAACTGTTCGGAGCTTGGAGCCCGGTGGCCGGGAGCTCCGCGCCCGGGAGCCCGGAGCCCGGAGCCCGGAGTTCGGAGCTTGGAGCCCGGGGCCGGGGGCCGGGCGGGTGGAGCCCGGGGTGGGGCGTGTGGAACGGGGCCATTGGCTCCCGGCGTGGCCCGGAAGGCGTGTCCGTCAGATCCGGTGGGCCGCGGCGAAGGCTTCCGCGTTCCAGCGTCCGCCCAGCCGGTGGTCCAGCCAACTCGGCGCCCCCGCCCGGAAGTCGGCGGGCGGGTGCGACCCCGCACCCGCCGGTACCGCGCCCAGCAGAGGCGCACCGGACACCGCCGGAAGATCCGCGAGATTGCACCGCATGGCCAGATCCGGGGGGTCGGGCCAGCTGCCGATCACCACACCCGCGAAGTCCAGCTCCCGGCGCCGTAGTTCACGGGCCGTCAGCTCCGTCGTGTTGAGCGTGCCCAGTCCCGCCGAAGCGACGACCAGTACGGGCGCGTCCAGCAGCCCGGCCACGTCCGCCAGCGTCCCGTCCTCGTCGTCGAACCGGACGAGCAGACCACCCGCGCCCTCGACCAGCACCAGATCGTGCTCGGTGGCCAGTTTGGCCGCGGCCTCCGCCGCCGACTGCGGAGACACGGCCGCCAGGCCGGCCCGCCGGGCGGCCGTCGCCGGCGCCAACGGCTCCGGGTAGCGGCCCAGTTCGAGTGTCGTGACGGCACCCGCGAGCCGGGCCACCTCGTCGGCGTCGCCGCGCTCGTGCGGACGTACACCCGTCTGCGCGGGCTTCAGGACGGCCACGGAACGCCCGGCCGCGAGAGCCGTGGCGGCGACGGCGGCCGTGACGACCGTCTTGCCGACCTCCGTGCCCGTCCCCGTGATCACCAGTACCGCCATCTCAGCCCTCCCGCGCCGCCGCGCAGACCGCGCGCGCGATCCGTGCCAGATCCGTGTCGCCCGTGACGTACGGCGGCATCGTGTAGACGAGGTCGCGGAACGGCCGCAGCCACACGCCCTCGCGCACCGCGGCCGCCGTCGCCGCCTTCATGTCCACCTCGTGGTCGAGCTGGACCACCCCGATCGCGCCGAGGACGCGTACGTCCCGGACGCCGGGCAGGGAGGCGGCCTCCGCGAGGCCGTCCCGCAGGCCCGTCTCGATCCGCTTCACCTCGGTCCGCCAGTCCTGGCCGAGCAGCAGGTCGATGGACGCGCACGCCACCGCTGCGGCGAGCGGGTTGGCCATGAAGGTCGGGCCGTGCGCGAGCACAGGGACCTCGCCGCGCGAGATGCCGTCGGCCACCCGCGCGGTGCACAGCGTCGCCGCCATCGTCAGATAGCCGCCGGTCAGTGCCTTGCCGACACACATCACGTCCGGGGTCACGCCCGCGTGGTCCGCCGCGAACAGCTCACCCGTACGGCCGAAACCGGTCGCGATCTCGTCGAGGACCAGCAGCACGTCGTGCGCGTCGCAGGCCTCGCGCAGCACCCGCAGATACGCGGGGGAGTGGAAACGCATCCCTCCCGCGCCCTGCACCACCGGCTCCACGATCACCGCGGCGAGCTCGTCGGCGTGCCGCCCGATCAGCTCGCGAAGATGGTCGGCGTACGACTCCTCGTACGCGACCGGCGGCGCGTCGGCGAACACCTGGCGCTGGAGCACGCCCTGCCACAGTTCGTGCATCCCGCCCTCGGGGTCGCACACCGACATGGGCTGCCAGGTGTCCCCGTGATAGCCGCCCCGCCAGGTCAGCAGCCGCTGCTTGCCCGGACGGCCGAGCGAGCGCCAGTGCTGGAGGCACATCTTGACGGCGACCTCGACCGAGACCGAGCCGGAGTCGGCGAGGAAGACGTGCTCCAGACCCTCCGGCGAGATGTCGACCAGTCGCTTCGCCAGCTGCACGGCGGGCTCGTGGGTGAGCCCGCCGAACATCACATGGCTCATGCGCTCCAGCTGGCCGCGTGCCGCGTCGTTCAGGACCGGGTGGTTGTAGCCGTGGATCGCCGACCACCAGGACGACATGCCGTCGATCAGCTCGCCCGTGCCGTCGGCCAGCCGCAGCCGCACCCCGCTCGCCGACTCCACGACCAGCGGATCCTGGCGGCCGGGCATCGGCCCGTACGGATGCCAGACATGCCGCCGGTCGAGGTCGAGCAGTTCCCGCACGGACAGGTCAGGCATTGGGCGCGAGATCCGTTCCGGCACCGCGGCGACGCACGGAGACGAGGTCCGTACGGGCGTCGGCGGGCGCCTCGGTCGGTACCGCGGGCGCCTCGGCCGGAGCCGCGGACACCGAACCGCACACTCCGCCGCCCTGGTGGGACCCGCAGCCGGCCTCGGCGTGCGATCCGCAGCCTCCGCCGCCGTGCGATCCGCACCCGCTCTCCGCGTGCGATCCGCAGCCGCCGTCGGACGGCGCGCGGTGCTCCGGCAGCGTCACCTCGCCCGCGTTCTCCACCTCGAAGCCGGCGTCCGCGATCATCTCCAGGTCGGCCTTGCCCGCCTGGCCCTCACTGGTGAGGTAGTCACCGAGGAAGATCGAGTTGGCGAGGTGCAGGGCGAGCGGCTGGAGGGTGCGCAGATGTACCTCGCGACCACCGGCGATACGGACCTCGACGTCCGGGCAGACGAAGCGGACCATGGCGAGGATCCGCAGACAGCGCTGCGGGGTGAGGTTCCACTCCTTGGCGAGCGGGGTGCCCTCGAAGGGGATCAGGAAGTTCACCGGAACGGAGTCGGGGTCGAGCTCGCGCAGCGCGTACACGACGTCGACGAGGTCCTCGTCCGACTCGCCCATGCCCGCGATCAGACCCGAGCAGGCGGACAGCCCGGCCGCGTGCGCCTTCTGGACGGTGTCCACCCGGTCGGCGTACGTGTGGGTGGTCGTGATCTCCCCGTACGTCCCCTCGGACGTGTTCAGGTTGTGGTTGTAGGCGTCCGCGCCCGCCGCGCGCAGCCGCTCGGCCTGGCCGTCGGAGAGCAGGCCGAGGCAGGCGCACACCTCGACGTTCTCGTTCTGGTCCTTGATCGCCTTGATGGTGTCGGAGACCCGGTCCACGTCACGGTCCGTCGGTCCGCGCCCGCTGGCCACCAGGCAGACCCGCTTGGCGCCGCCGGCGAGCCCGGCCGCCGCGGCCCGGGAGGCCTCGTCGGGCTTGAGCCAGCTGTACTTGAGAATGCCGGCCGTGGAGCCGAGGCGCTGCGAGCAGTACGAGCAGTCCTCCGGGCACAGACCCGACTTCAGGTTGACGAGATAGTTCAGTTTCACCCGACGGCCGAACCAGTGGCGGCGTACCTTGCCGGCCGCGGCCACCACGTCGAGCACGTCGTCGTCGGAGGTGGCCAGGACGGCCAGCGCCTCGCCGCGGGTCGGCAGCTCGCGCCGAAGCCCCTTGTCCACCAGTGTGTTCAGCAGGTCCATGAGGTCCGATCCTGACCTATGCGACCGCTCTCGGCCAAGGAGAGTTTGCACAACAGAGACGGTTCGACGTGTGGGTATTGCCACATCCTGGCCCGTCGGAGCGACCGCTAGGGTCTGTGCACTGCCTACAAAACACCGCCACCGCATGTGCGGCGAGCCCCGGAGGACACATGGCGTTCGGCTGGATCGACGAGCAGGCCGAGGCGCGCCGCAGGGCCGGACTCGTGCGTACGTTGCGCCCGCGCCCCGCAGACTCGCCGCTCCTCGATCTCGCGAGCAACGACTACCTCGGGCTCGCCCGCCATCCGGAGGTCACCGAGGGCGCGGCACGGGCAGCGCGCACGTGGGGCGGCGGTGCGACGGGCTCCCGGCTCGTCACCGGCACCACCGAACTCCACGGCGAGCTGGAACGCGAGCTGGCCGATTTCTGCGGCTTCGAATCCGCGCTCGTCCTGTCCTCGGGCTACGCGGCCAACCTCGCCGCCGTCACCGCGCTCGCGCCGCACGGCTCGCTGGTCGTCTCGGACGCGGGCAACCACGCCTCCCTGATCGACGGCTGCCGGCTGGCCCGCGGCACCACACAGGTGGTCGCCCACGCGGACCCCGAGGGCGTGCGCAAGGCGCTCGGCACTCACGACGGACCCGCCGTCACCGTCTCGGACACGGTGTTCTCGGTGGACGGCGATGCCGCGCCGCTCGCCGAACTCGCCCTCGCCTGCCGGGAGTACGGCGCCGGACTGATCGTCGACGACGCGCACGGACTCGGTGTCCTGGGCGACGGCGGCAGGGGCGCTCCGTACGCGGCGGGGCTCGCGGGGGCACCGGACGTCGTCGTGACCGTCACGCTCTCCAAGTCCCTCGGAAGCCAGGGCGGCGCCGTCCTCGGCCCGGCGGCGGTGATCGACCATCTGATCAACGCGGCGCGCACCTTCATCTTCGACAC
This sequence comes from Streptomyces sp. NPDC026500, assembly GCF_055567635.1. Classification (NCBI taxonomy): domain Bacteria; kingdom Bacillati; phylum Actinomycetota; class Actinomycetes; order Kitasatosporales; family Streptomycetaceae; genus Streptomyces; species Streptomyces sp. NPDC026500. The sequence continues at coordinate 136,006 of NZ_JBVHQB010000009.1, forward strand.
CGGTCTCGCGCCGGCGGCGGCGGGCGCGGCGCTCGCGGCGCTGCGGTTGCTGCGGCGCGAGCCGCAGCGGGCGGCGCGGGCGCGCGAGGTGGCCACGGCACTGCACACCCGGCTGACGGCCGAGGGTCTCTCCGCGGTACGACCCGACGCCGCGGTCGTCTCCGTACGGGCACCGTCCCCCGAACGGGCGGTGCGATGGGCGGCCGACTGCCGCGAGGCGGGCCTCGCTGTCGGCTGTTTCCGTCCCCCGTCGGTGCCCGACGGTGTTTCGCGGCTGCGGCTGACGGCCCGCGCGGACCTCACCGAGGAGCAGATCGGGTACGCGGTGGACGTGATCAGCCGGAACCGGTGAACCGGCCAAGTGATCGACCGGTGAACCGGTGGAGCGGTGAGCGAGAACGATGGTGCGGTCGAGTGGTGAACCGGTGAGCAGTGAACCGTGCGGGGTCAGTTCAGCCCGGTGACGAACCCCTCCCAGACGCCGGGGGTGAACATCAGGGCTGGGCCCGCCGTGTTCTTGGAATCGCGCACCGCGACCATTCCGGACCAGGGCCCGGAGCTCGGGCGCGCCGTCTCGACGCAGTTGTTCATTCCCGTACTGCGGCTGCTGCGCAGCCATCGCACACCGTGCAGTGAAGTGCTGGAGGGTACGTACCGAGGCATTGCAGACATGAGGTGCCTCCTTACGCGCCGTCACCTATCCCGGCGATGTAGTCCAACGAGTCCTCGGGCGAAAGGGCGTGGAACTGAAGGGCGTTGAAGGCCTCGGTGTAGGCCTGGAGGTCTTCTTTCCGTTCGAGGTAGAGGCTACTCGTCAAGTGGTCGAGAACAACCACATCCAGATCAGTTGTGTTCGGGAATGAGAAAATAACGAAAGGCCCGGTGACTCCGATGTGTGCCCCGGCGGCGAACGGCAGTACCTGGAGCCGCACTTGAGGCAGGACGGCGGCCTCTCTCAGCCGGCGCAGCTGGCGTGCCATGACATCGGGGCCACCGACCTCCCGCCGCAATACCGCTTCGTCCAGGACGGCGGACAGTTCCAGCGGCGGGTCCGAACGCAGCACGTCCTGCCGGGCCAGGCGCACCTCGACCAAGGTGTCGAGCTTGCTCTCCTCCAGTCCGTCCACCGCGGCCCGCGTCACCGCGCGGGCGTACTCCGGCGTCTGCAGCAGTCCGGGTACGACAGAGGTCTCCAAGGTGCGCATACCACTGGCTCCCGACTCCAGACTGATGAAGTCGCGGTACGTGGGCGGGAGTACCCCCCGGTACGCGTGCCACCAGTGGTGACGGCCGTTGCCCTCGGACCCGGCCAACACGACGAGGAGCTCGCGCAGTTCCGGATCCTCGACGCCGTACACGTTCAACAGGCGCTCCACGTCGGCCGGTTTCACCCCGCTGGTGCCGGTTTCGATGCGACTCACCTTCGACTGGTGCCAGCCGAGCAGGCGGGCCGCCTGACCGCTCGTGAGACCCGAACCCGCGCGCAGCGCGCGCAGTTCGGCGCCGAGCTTGCGGCGGCGCACCGCGGGACCGTGCTGCATGGCTGTTCTCCTTACTCCTTCCAAGCCGCCCGAATACGCTCTGCCGACGCAGAGTTCACCGCATCGAGCGACAGATATATGCATTACTCGGTGGATCGCACCCGCGACCGGCCCGGTAATGGCAGTCTGGCGCAAGCACCAGTCCGGGACCGTACTCGAACCATCCGCTCGGTGTCGGGCTCCGGTCCCGTGGGAAAGGGACGACGTCGCCATGGCAGATCACCAGGAAGCATCCGTCACGCTGCCGAGCGAACCGGTCTCGGTTTCCGTGGCCCGTAAATTCGTCGCCGAAGTGCTGGCCGAATGGGGGCTGCCGCGCGACTGCGAAGTCGCCGAGACCGTACGCCTGATCGTGTCCGAACTGGCCACCAACGCCGTCCAGCACACGTTCGGGCAGTCGCCCACCTTCACGGTCGGCGTGCGTCTCGACCGCGAGGAGCATCTGCGCATCGGAGTCACCGACAGCCATCCGCGCTTTCCGAAGCGGCTGCCCGCGGCCGTCCAGCAGGACAACGGCCGCGGCATGGTGATCATCCGCTGGCTGACCGCCGAATGCGGCGGCAGACTCACCGTCCGGCCGACCCGTGAGGGCGGCAAGACGGTCTCCATCGAACTCCCGTGGACGGTACCGGTCCAGCCCGTGCCGGCCGGGGGGCCACAAGAGCCTTAGGGCCGTCGTCCGGACCGGCCGTTCGGACCACCTGCTCGGTCCCGCGGCTCGGTCCCGCGGCTCGGTCCCGCGGGTAGGACAGGCCGCCCGGACAGGCTGCTCGGGCGGGCCCTAGACGTCCGGCCGGCTGCCGGACCTGTGCTGTCCGGCCCGCCCGAAGGCGCCGCGCAGCAGGGCACGGAACGCGTCGGCCGCGGGTGCGGTCACATCCGTCCGGTGGACGACCGAGATCGTACGGCGCAGATCTCCTGGCTCCAGCAGCCGTGTCCCCACCGGCGTCGCCGCGGTCGCCGCCACCATCTCCGGTACGACCGCGACCCCGAGCCCGGCGCTGACCAGCGCGCACACCAGGGCGTACCCGGGAGTCTCGACGAGCACCGCCGGCGTGGCCCCCGCCCGGGCGAGCGCGGCCTCCACGCCCTGCCGGGGAGGGTGGTCCGGGGCCATGCTGATCAGCGGCTGCCCGGCCAGCTCGGCGAGCGGCAGCCGCGCCGAACCGCCCGCGAGGAGATGACCGGGAGCGGTCACCAGCACCAGTTCCTCGACCAGGACCGGTTCGACGCCCACGGACGACGGCAGCGGGACCGGCGGGGCGGGCTGGTAGGTGTGCGTGAGCGCCAGGTCCACCTCGCCCGCCGCGACCGCCGCGATCCCGTGCGGAGGTTCGTAGTCGGCGACCGCGAGGGCCACGTCCGGGTGGGCCCGGCGGAAAGCGCTGAGTACGGGCGGCAACAGATGGATGCCCGCCGTGTGGAAGGTGCCGAGCCGCAGCGTCCCGCCCGACAGTCCCGTCAGACGGGCCAGTTCGTGCCGGGCCAGTTCCATCTCGTCGAGGACCCGGCGGGCCCGTACGACCAGCAGTTCACCCGCACCTGTGAGGCGAGTCCCGCGATGGGAGCGCACCAGCAGCGTCGCCCCCGCCTCCCGCTCCAGCTTCGCCACCTGCTGGGACAGGGCCGGCGGGGTGTATCCGAGGCGTTTGGCGGCCCGGGTGATCGACCCCGCCTCGGCGACCGCCACCAGCGCCGCGAGCCGCGTCGGGTCGTACATCGCGTCCTCCCGGGCCCGGCGGCACCCTGCCGGGTCTAAACGATTGCTTAAGACTCGCCCAGGATATTCGACATACCTGCTGAAGGCCCGGGCCAGGGAGCCTGGGGGCATGGACGCACAGCTCATCGCCTTCACGGGTGTCGCCGCGGGCATGGTCGCCATGCCGGGCGCGGACTTCACCGTGGTCGTACGCAACGCCCTCGTCTCACGCCGGGCCGGAGTCGCGTGCGCCCTCGGCATCGCGGGCGGGCTGCTGCTCCACACCGCGCTCGCCGTCGCGGGGGTCGCAGTCGTGCTCACCGCCGTCCCGGCGCTGTTCCGGACGCTCCAACTGCTCGGCGGTGCCTATGTGCTCTACCTGGGCCTGCGCACGCTCCGCCCGCTGGGCCGTCCGCGCGGCGCGGCGGCCGACGGAGTGGGCCCGCGTCCGCGCGGCGTGGAGGCCGCAGGGGTGGGCCCGCGTCCGCGTGAGGCGGAGGTCGAGGCGACGGGCCCGGGGGCGCGTCCGCTGCGACAGGGCTTCGTCACCAACGCGCTCAACCCGAAGGCGCCCATCACCTTCCTCAGCCTGTTGCCGCAGTTCGTGCCCGCGGGGAGCCCCGCGATGCCGCGGACGCTGTTGCTGGCGCTGATCGTGGTCGTGCTCGCCCTGGTGTGGTTCCCGGCGGTCGCGCTGCTGGTGGACCGGCTCGGACGGTGGCTGCGCGGGCCGCGTGCCGCACGCGCCGTGGAGGGGGTCACCGGCGCCGCCCTCACCGTTCTGGGCCTTGTCCTGCTGCTGGAGCCTCTGAGGAGCTGAGACTGCGCTGCACCAGCAGGGGCAGCAGCCCCCACAGCGCCAGACAGACGGCCAGGGTGCCCGCCCCTGCCGCGATGCCCGCGGCGCGCCCCAGCGTCACATCCACGACGAGCAGCACCGAACCGGCGAACGCCAGCATCAGGACGTACAGACCGATGGTGGCCAGCCGCGAGGATACCCGCACGATGGTGGGTTTGGCGTTCCGCTGGAACAGCGACCGGTGCAGGGCGGCGGGGGCCGTGAAGAGGGCGGCGGCCAGCACCGCCAGCAACAGCGTGACCACGTAGGTCGCGCGCTGCACGGTGTCCAGAGCGGGGAATCGCTGGGTGAAGGCGAGCGTCAGCAGAAAGGCGAAGAGGATCTGCACCCCGGTCTGGGTGACGCGCAGTTCCTGGAGCAGTTCGGCGAAGTTGCGGTCCGCCCGTTCGAGGCGGGTCTCGTCGCGGCCGGACGTCCGCTCGTCCGGGGACGGGTCGCTTCGCGCGGATGTCTCGTTCCGGGACGTGTGGGCCGGGTCGGGGGTCATGGGGAATGAGTAACCACTTCGGCCCGTGTTGCACACGGTTCACACGCTGCGTGTCCCCGGGGGCGGCGGCACGCGTCACGCGCCGCCGCCCCGGGGACAGGGTCAGCCGACCCTGCCGTACCAGACGCTTCTCGTCCAGATCTTCTGGAGCTTCACCACTTCCCCGGTCTTCGGGGAGTGCCAGATCTTTCCCTTCCCGGCGTAGATGCCGACGTGGTACACGTTCCGGCCCGAGTGGAAGAACACGAGGTCACCGGCCTTGCGGTGCGAGGCCGAGACATGGTGCGTCTTGTTGTACTGCGCCGCGGCCGTACGAGGCAGTTTCTTGCCTGCCTTCTTGTACGAGTAGAGCGTGAGCCCGGAGCAGTCGAAGCGGTGCGGTCCCGTGGCGCCCCACTGGTACGGGGAGCCGTGCTTCGACGCCGCGACCTGGAGTGCCCTCGTCGCAGGGGTGGCCGCCTCGGCGTCGGGTGCGACGCCGGGTACCACGAGGCTGCCGCCCACGGCGGCAAGGGTGAGGGCCGAGGCCGTACCGGCCCTGGTCCACAGCGACGGGACACGATTGAGCGCAGTCATGCGCAACCCTTCGTCAGCCGCCTGTGAAGGATGACCTGTCGGATTCGGGCTGGCGAAGTTGCCCGGCCGCAGCTGCGGCTTCACCCCAAGGACCGCGCGGAACTGTTCCGGCGGCCCGTCTAGCTGGGTCCTCCACTCCTGCCGATCCACTTCTGTCGACCGGGCATCCGGGCGGCGGCAGGACTCGGCGTCCGCCCGGACCGCCCCGCCGTTGTGGCGGGGGCTTGTCGTCGGAAGGGATCTTCACTCATGAGTGTCGGAAAAACCGAGCGGAACCGGCGTTTTGTGGGCTTACTCACCACTCACCCGTTCGGGTGGACACCCCTCTGTTCGAGGGGGTGTTGGAGACATCGACGAGGCCCGCACCTGCGGTGAAGGGCTCCATTCCGCCTTTCTGGTCCGCGTGTTGCGCAACTTGGAGGGGTCGCAGAAAGGATCGTTCACTACGCCATCGGGGGGTACACCATCCGGTCCGTTTGAGTCCCGGGCCGGACACCACGGAGCTGTGGCGCTCACCGGCTGCCGGGTGTGGGTCCGTCAACTGCCGGAGTCGGGCGGCACGGTGACCCGGGCCGCCCGCCGCTCCCCGTCGAGAACCCGCAGGGCCTGGGCCAGAGTCGGGGCGTGCACCTCGCTCTCGCCCCGCTGGTGCATCAGCGTCAGGGCGTCCCGCAGGGCCGCCGCTTTGCCGACCAGTGCCTGAGCCGCCCTCAGGCCGCGATAGGTGTCCCCGGGACGGGACGGGTTGATACGGCCGACCAGGTCGACCACGTCGAGGTAGCGGTCGATCAGCTCGGCCTCGGCGCGGGTCAGCGCGGGCAGCGGCGGGAGGTCCGGGATCATCGGCCGTTCACCTCGCGCCGGGCGTCTCGCGCGAGGCCCGGCGGCTCGGGACGATCCGGTCGATCAGCCCGTAGGCCAGCGCCGCCGGCGCGTCGAGGATCTTGTCCCGCTCGATGTCCGCGGCGACCCGCTCCGGGCTCTGCCCCGTGTGCCGTACGAGCATTTCCACGAGGATGTCGCGGGTACGCAGCAACTCCTCGGCCTGGATGACCAGATCGCTCGTCTGCCCCTGGACCGGCTCCGGGACGGACGGCTGGTGGAGGAGGGCGCGCGCTCCCGGCAGGGCGAGCCGCTTGCCAGGGGTGCCGCCGGTCAGCAGGACGGCCGCGGCCGATGCCGCCTGGCCGAGGCAGACCGTCTCCACGTCGCAGGTGACGAACTGCATCGTGTCGTAGATCGCGGTCATCGCGCTGAAGGAGCCGCCCGGGGAGTTGATGTAGAGCGAGATGTCCTGCTCGGGCGCCTGGTGTTCGAGATACATGAACTGCGCCATCACGTCGTTCGCCGAGGTGTCGTCGATCGGCGTCCCGAGGAACACGATCCGCTCACTCAGCAGCTTCGAATACGGGTCCACCGTCTGGTACCCCGTGCTGGTGCGTTCGGTGAACTCGGGCAGGACGTAACGGGCGGACGGACTGTCCATGGCGCGCGCCTCCTCAGGTCGACGTCCGTAAAAAATGTACAGGACGTACGTCTCTGCGGAAGGGGGCCATGCTCAGAGCGAAAACCGCCGTGTCCCCGCACCGGGAGCCGGCCGAGGGGCGCCGCGCGGCGCCCGCCGGCGGGATCTCGCACCCCGCGGAGTGCCGGAGGCCCGGTCTAAGCTGGACGTCATGGCCTACGAGATTCCGGTGACGCAAGCCAGGGCTGAGCTCGCCGAACTGATCAACCGCGTCGTGTACGGCGGTGAGCGCGTCGTCGTGACGCGGCACGGGAAGCCCCTCGTCGCCCTGGTCTCCGCCGCCGACCTGGAGCGCCTCGAAGAACTCCAGGAGCCCGCGGACGATCAGGTGATCAGCGCTCTGTCCAGCGTCCGCGAGGTGGCGTCCGCGCCCCGCGAACGCCAGCGGTTCGGTATCGCCGCGGAGCACCGGGGGCCCAGCGCCTCCTAGGGCCTGTCCGGTCGATCACGGCGGAGACAGGCTCTGGCCGCCCGCGCTGGACCGCGGCCACTGCCGCGCTCCGGGACCTCACCCGCTCTGGGACCGCCCCCGCGTTCTGGGACCGCCTCCGCGACCGCGGGCTTCGGCCGTGCTCATCACGGCGGCCACGGCGCCGCTCCCGCGGCCCATCCCGCGTACGGCCGCGCGGTATGCCGTATACGGTCCGGCCCTGGATGGCCTTGCGGCTTGCCGGGGTGTCGGCGCGGCCCGGTCGAGCGGAACCGGCGAAGCGGGACCGCCTCGCGGACCCGAAGGCGTCCTTACCCCCGGCCCTGGGGGGATCACAGGCTGGTTAACGTCCTCGAAACTCCGGCCAACTAGCGTGCCCATCCACGCCACCAGGGGTTTTGGTGGCTGCGGCCACCGGGCCCCGCACGGTCCGGAGCGAGGATGTGAGGTGGGACGCCGTGCAACTGACCCCGCACGAGCAGGAGAGGCTGCTGATCCATGTGGCAGCCGATGTCGCCGAGAAGCGCCGGGCCCGCGGACTGAAACTGAACCACCCCGAGGCCGTCGCCCTGATCACGTCGCACATCCTCGAAGGCGCCCGTGACGGCCGTACCGTCGCCGAACTGATGTCCTCCGGGCGCAAGATCCTCACCCGGGACGACGTCATGACGGGCATCCCCGAGATGATCCACGACGTCCAGGTGGAAGCGACCTTCCCGGACGGCACCAAGCTCGTCACCGTCCACGACCCGATCGTCTGACGGGGGAGCGAGCGCCATGATTCCCGGAGAGATCCTGTTCGCCGAGGAGCCCGTCGTCTTCAACGAGGGCCGTGAGGTCACCCGGCTGACCGTCCTCAACGCCGCCGACCGCCCCGTCCAGGTCGGATCCCACTACCACTTCGCCGAGGCCAATCCCGGTCTGGACTTCGACCGCGGAGCCGCGCGGGGCAAGCGGCTCAACGTCGCCGCCGGCACCGCCGTGCGCTTCGAGCCCGGCATCCCCGTCGACGTCGAACTCGTCCCGCTCGCCGGCGCCCGCGTGGTGCCCGGACTGCGCGGTGAGACCGGAGGTCCCCTCGATGCCTGAGATCTCGCGTGCCGCGTACGCCGATCTGTTCGGTCCCACGACCGGCGACCGTATCCGCCTCGCGGACACCGACCTGCTGATCGAGATCGAGGAGGACCGTTCCGGCGGGCCCGGCCTCGCCGGCGACGAGGCGGTGTTCGGCGGAGGCAAGGTCATCCGCGAATCCATGGGCCAGGCACGCGCTACGCGCGCAGACGGCACCCCGGACACGGTCGTCACCGGCGTCGTGATCGTCGACCACTGGGGGATCGTCAAGGCAGACGTCGGCATCCGCGACGGCCGGATCTCCGGCATCGGCAAGGCCGGCAACCCGGACACCATGGACGGGGTCCATCCCGACCTGGTGATCGGCCCCGAGACCGAGATCATCGCGGGCAACGGGCGGATCCTGACCGCGGGCGCCATCGACGCGCACGTCCATCTGATCTGTCCCCAGATCGCCGACGAGGCGCTCGCCTCCGGCATCACGACGCTCGTCGGCGGCGGCACGGGTCCCGCCGAGGGCTCCAAGGCGACCACCGTCACGCCCGGTCCCTGGCATCTGGCCCGGATGCTGGAGGCGATGGAGGGGTACCCGCTCAACTTCGGTCTGCTCGGCAAGGGCAACACCGTCTCTCACGACGCGATGCTGTCGCAGATCCGGGGCGGCGCGCTCGGCCTGAAGATCCACGAGGACTGGGGCTCCACGCCCGCCGCGATCGACGCCGCGCTCACCGTCGCCGACCGCACCGGCATCCAGGTCGCCATCCACACCGACACGCTCAACGAGGCCGGGTTCGTCGCCGACACCCTCGCCGCCATCGCGGGACGCGGCATCCACGCCTACCACACGGAAGGCGCGGGCGGCGGGCACGCGCCGGACATCATGTCCGTGGTCTCCGAGTCGTACGTGCTGCCCAGCTCCACCAACCCGACCCGGCCCTACACCGTCAACACCGCCGAGGAGCACCTCGACATGCTGATGGTCTGCCACCACCTGAACCCGGCGGTGCCGGAGGACCTGGCCTTCGCCGAGTCCCGTATCCGGCCGTCGACCATCGGGGCGGAGGACATACTCCACGACCTCGGCGCCATCTCGATCATCTCCTCCGACTCCCAGGCCATGGGCCGTGTCGGCGAGGTCATCATGCGGACCTGGCAGACGGCCCATGTGATGAAGCGGCGCCGGGGCGCGCTGCCGGGTGACGGCCGCGCGGACAACCATCGCGTACGTCGCTATGTCGCCAAATACACGATCAACCCGGCGCTGGCGCAAGGGCTCGCCCGCGAGATCGGCTCCGTGGAGACCGGCAAGCTCGCGGACCTGGTGCTGTGGGAGCCCGCGTTCTTCGGGGTCAAGCCGCACCTCGTCATCAAGGGCGGAATGATCGCGTACGCGCAGATGGGCGACGCCAACGCGTCCATCCCCACGCCGCAACCGGTCCTGCCCCGGCCGATGTTCGGGGCGATCGGGCGGGCTCCGGCCGCGAACTCGTTCAACTTCGTGGCGCCGCTGGCCATCGAGGACGGGCTGCCGGAGCGGCTCTCGCTCGGCAAGCGGTTCGTCGCCATCGAGTCGACGCGGGCGGTGACCAAGGCCGACATGCGGGAGAACGACGCGCGGCCCGAGGTGCGGATCGACCCCGACAGTTTCGCCGTGCACATCGACGGGGAGCTCGTCGAGGCGACTCCGGCCGCCGAACTGCCCATGGCCCAGCGTTACTTCCTCTTCTGATGTCCCGGGCAGCCCTTCTCGTCCTGGCCGACGGCCGCTTTCCCGCCGGAGGGCACGCGCACTCCGGCGGGGCCGAGGCGGCCGTCAAGGCCGGGCGGATCACCGGAGCGGCGACCCTGGAGGATTTCTGCCGGGGCCGACTGCACACGACCGGACTCGTCGCGGCCGCGCTGGCCGCGGCGGGCGCGCTCGGGTTCGATCCGGTGGCCCTGGACGCGGCCGCCGACGCGCGCACGCCGTCGCTCGCGCTGAGGGTCACCGCGCGCCGACTGGGCAGACAGCTGATGCGGGCTGCCAGGGCGACCTGGCCCTCCGCCGAACTCGACGCGCTGGCAAGGGAGTTCCCCAAGGGAGCTCATCAGCCGGTCGTGCTGGGTGTGGCGGCGCGGGCTGCCGGCCTGGGGCCCGAGGACGCCGCGTACTGCTCCGCGTACGAGTGTGTCAGCGGGCCGGCGTCGGCGACGGTGCGGTTGCTGAGTCTCGATCCGTTCGACGCGACGGCCGCGCTGGCCCGGCTCGCGCCGGAGCTGGATGTCGTCGCCCACGCGGCGGCGAGTGCGGCGCGGCGGGTCCTCGACGACGGGGTCGAGGCGCTGCCCGCGGCGTCGGCGCCGCTGCTGGAGATCAGTGCGGAGGCGCATGCGGCCTGGCCGGTACGTCTCTTCGCGTCGTAGACGGCGCGGACTCTCAAGTCGCCGGGGAGCCTGCGGGCTCTCGGATCGCTGGGAACCTCGGACTTCTCAGACTGCTGGGAGGCCGCGGGGCTTCACAGCGCAGGAAGTGAGTCCGCTGGACTTCACAGCGCAAGGAGTCCACAGGCTTTCGCGTTGCGGAGGTCCCGCGGGATTTCGCGTCCCAGGGGAGTCTGCCGGCCTTCGCGTGCGGGGAGTCCACGGATCTTCGCGTTGCGGGGAGTCCGGAGGTCTTCGGATCGCGGGAAGTCTGCGGATCTTCGGGTCGCGTGGAGTCCGTGGGCCTTCGGGCGCGCGGAGTCCACGGATCCTTGCGTCGCGGAGATTCCGCGGGATTCCGCGTCACAGCAAACCCGCGGGGCCGCCGCCGTAGGACGCGGCCACCCCTTGCCCCCCAACCTTCCCGGAGGTGTCGGTCCCTCTCGATCCGTCAGGGGACCCATAGCCTCCGGGTCAGCCGCCCCCAACCCCGCCGCCCCGCCCCGAAAGGCCTGGTCCGCGAACGACGGACAGGCCGCACGGGGGCCGGCGCGGACCGAACGAAGCTGGAGCCGTACCGTGCATCTCGACCACACTCACGACGGGCCGTCCGCGATCAGCGCCGATGCCCACCGGCCCGACGGCACGCGCCGCGCCCTGCGCATAGGGCTCGGCGGACCCGTCGGTTCCGGGAAGACCGCCACCGTCGCCGCGCTCTGCCGGGCGCTGCGCGACGAGCTCTCCCTCGCCGTCGTCACCAACGACATCTACACCCGCGAGGACGCCGAATTCCTGCTGCGGGAAGCGGTGCTGCCCCCCGAGCGGATCACCGCCGTCGAGACGGGCGCCTGTCCGCACACCGCGATCCGGGACGACATCTCCGCGAACCTCGAAGCGGTCGAGGACCTGGAGGACGAGATCGGGCCGCTGGACCTGATCCTCGTGGAGTCCGGCGGCGACAACCTCACCGCGACCTTCTCCAAGGGGCTGGTCGACGCGCAGATCTTCGTGATCGACGTCGCGGGCGGGGACGACATCCCGCGCAAGGGAGGGCCCGGGGTCACGACGGCCGACCTGCTCGTCGTGAACAAGACCGACCTGGCGCCGTACGTCGGGTCCGACCTGGGACGGATGGCGACCGACGCCAAGGCGCAGCGGGCCGAACTACCCGTGATCTTCCAGTCGTTGCGCACCGAGAGCGGCGTCACGGAGGTCGCCGGCTGGGTGCGCGAACGGCTCGCGGCGTGGACGGCATGACGACGGCGGGAGTGCGCGCCACCGCGCGGATCGAGGCCAGGGACGACGGCCGGGGCGGGACCTCGCTGCCGGTGCTGGACGGAGAGGGGCCGCTCGCCCTGCGCCGGATCAGGAGCACCGGGTCCGAGGCGCGCGTGATGCTGGTCGGGGCGATGAGCGGACCGCTCGGCGGTGACCACCTCGCCGTCGAGGCCCAGGTCGGTCCGGGCGCGCGGCTGAGGGTCGGTTCCGCCGCCGCCACCATCGCGCTCCCAGGACAGGCCAAGGGCGAGGCCCGCTACGACGTACGCCTCGACGTCGCCGACGGCGGTGAACTGTTGTGGCTGCCGGAGCAGTTGATCTCCGCCGGTGGCAGTGAGCTGTCCGTCTCCTCGCTCGTCGACCTCCGGGGCGACGCACGACTCGTCTTTCGGGAGGAGCAGGTGCTCGGGCGTGTGGGTGAGCAACCCGGGCGGCTCACCAGCCGTCTCACCGTTCGACGCGACGGACGTGCCCTGCTCGACCAGGAGTTGGCGTGCGGTCCCGGTGCGCCCGGTGGCTGGGACGGGCCCGCTGTCCTCGCGGGGCATCGGGCACTCGGGCAACTCGTCGTCGTACGACCGGAGTACGAGAAGGAGGTGCCGACGGCGCGTCTGCTGGGCGAGTACGCGGCACTCACCCCGCTCGCCGGGCCGGCCGTGCTCGTGACCGCGCTCGCCCCCGACGCGCTGCTGCTGCGGCGGGTGCTCGACGGGGCGCTGCGTGATCTCACGTGACGTCAATTGTCCGCTGGAGAAGGTGTATTCACGCCAGATTCACCGCTCAACGGAACACGGCATACCGGCTATCGGATTGGTAAAGAACACCGGTCACGTCTGTTGCCAGGGACCTCACAGCAGAAAGGATCCCCGTATCCATCGCAACGATGTACGGGGAGGTCACACTTGAGGTCCAAGAGACCGACGAAACGGGTGGCAGCGCTCGGTTCGGCCGGAGCGCTCGTCACCGCGACCCTGATAGCCGGAGCCGTCGCGGCCCCGTCGGCCACCGCCGACTCGCGCCACGGCCAGAGCCACGGCCAGAGTTACGGACAGAACCGCGAGCAGCGCGGAGCGGCCATCGCCGCGGAGCGGGCCGCCAAGGCCGGGATCGACTGGCAGGACTGCCCGGCGGACTGGGGCTTCGAGAAGCCGATCCAGTGCGGCTGGGTCAGCGTGCCGCTGGACTACGCCCACCCCTACGGCAAGCAGCTCAAGCTGGCCGTGGACCGCATCGGGAACACCGGCACCAAGGAGGAGCGCCAGGGCGCGCTCGTCTACAACCCGGGCGGCCCCGGTGGTTCGGGCATGCGCTTCCCGCGCCGTGTCACCACCAAGAGCCCGCTGTGGACGAACACCGCGAAGGCGTACGACTTCGTGGGCTTCGACCCGCGCGGTGTCGGCCACTCGGCGCCCATCTCCTGCATCGACCCGCAGGAGTTCGTCAAGGCGCCCAAGGCGGACCCGGTCCCGGACTCCGAGGCGGACAAGCGAGTCCAGCGCAAGCTGGCAGCGGAGTACGCGGACGGCTGTGCCGAGCGCACCGGCAAGGCCGTGCTGGAGCAGATGACCACGCCCAACACGGCACGCGACCTCGACGTCATCCGGGCCGGGCTCGGCGAGAAGAAGCTCAACTACCTGGGCGTCTCGTACGGCACGTATCTCGGAGCCGTCTACGGCACGCTCTTCCCGGGGCATGTGCGCCGCATGATCGTCGACAGCGTCGTCAACCCGTCGCGCGACAACATCTGGTACCAGGCCAACCTGGAGCAGGACATCGCGTTCGAGGGCCGCTGGAAGGACTGGGAGGACTGGGTCGCCAAGAACGACGCGGCCTTCCACCTCGGTGACACCCGCGCCAAGGTGCAGGACCAGTGGCTGAAGCTGCGTGCCACCGCGAAGAAGAGCCCGCTGGGCGGCGTCGTCGGCCCCGCCGAGCTGATCTCCTTCTTCCAGAGCGCCCCGTACTACGACTCCTCGTGGGTGCCGGTCGCCTCGGTGTTCAGCAAGTACGTCGCCGGTGACACCCAGGCGCTCGTCGATGCCGCGGCACCCGACCTGACCGACACGGCGGGCAACATCTCCTCGGAGAACGGCAACGCCGTGTACACGGCCGTCGAGTGCACCGACGCCCAGTGGCCCACCAGTTGGCGCAAGTGGGACCGGGACAACACGCGGCTCAACACGCAGTATCCGTTCATGACCTGGGCGAATGCGTGGATGAACTTGCCCTGTGCCAGCTGGCCGGTCAAGCAGCAGTCCCCGGTGAACGTGAAGACCGGCAAGGGTCTGCCGGCCGTCCTGATCGTGCAGTCCACGAACGACGCCGCCACTCCGTACCCCGGCGCCGTCGAACTGCACAAGCGGTTCAAGGGTTCCCGCCTGATCACCGAGCAGGGCGCGGGCTCGCACGGTGTGACCGGTCTGGTCAACCCGTGCATCAACGGGCGGGTGGACTCCTACCTGCTCACCGGCAAGACGGACGCCGCCGATGTGACGTGCGCCCCGCACGCCACTCCGCAGCCGTAGTCCTCGCTGCACGAGGGGGCGGCCGGTCCGACCGGCCGCCCCCTCACTCGTTCCTGCCGCGGACTCTGCCCGGTGCTCGGCTCAGCTGAGCGGCATCCGGGGGAACTTGCGGCCCGCCGCAGCCTTCTCGGCGGCCTCCTCGGCCTTGACGACGGCCGCGTACCGGTCGACGTACTCCTGCTCGGAGAGGGTGAGGATGGCGTACATGATCTCGTCGGTGATGGCGCGCAGGATGGCCTTCTCGTCCTCCATCCCGGCATAGCGCGAGAAGTCGAGAGGCTTGCCGAAGCGGATCACCACGGGATGGATGCGCGGGAGCTTCCTGCCCGGGGGCTGGGCCTCGAAGGTGCCGATCATCGCGCAGGGGATGACGGGGGCCTGGGCCCGCAGGGCCATCACCGCGACGCCGACCTTGCCCTTGTAGAGCCGTCCGTCGTGCGACCGGGTGCCTTCGGGGTAGATCCCGAGCAGTTCGTCCTTGCGCAGCACGCCGAGTCCCTCGCGGATGGCTGCCTGCCCCGCCTCCTTGCCGGAACGGTCAACCGGAATCTGTCCGACGCTGCGGAAGAAGGCCGCCGTCAGCCGCCCCTTGATGCCGGGCCCGGTGAAGTACTCGGCCTTCGCGAGGAAGGTGATCCGGCGCTTCAGGATCGCCGGCATCAGGAAGTGGTCCGCGAAGGACAGGTGGTTGCCGGCCACGATGGCCGGACCCGACGACGGTATGTGCTCAAGGCCCTCGATCCGAGGCCGGAAGACCAGCCTCAACAGTGGACCCAGAAGCACATATTTGAGCACGTAATAAAACACTGGGGCGCTCCTCTTTTCCCCCGGGGAGCGATCAGTGTAGGCGCGGCCGTGTCCGGGCGTAAGCATCGCGGTGTCACCCTCTGTGGCCTCTTGGCCGGTATCGAACCCCTTGCGTCACGACCTTCACCAGGGCCCCGAGAGCCGACCGGAGTTCCTCGGCCTTGACGGTGAGCGGAGGCGCCGACCGGTGGCGGAGCCGCGCGCGCCCTTGACCGGAATCGCCTCTTCCTTCTGGCTCCGACGCTACCCGTTCGGCTCGTTGGCGGCGACCGGCTGTGGCCCGCCGACCGGAACAGGGGCTGAACGGTGCCGACCGGGCACGCGCGGGGCCTGGCGGTCCTGGTCTCGGTACGGGGCGAGGTCCTGATCCGGACGGCCCGGCCCGAAGGCATCGCGCGGGTGCGGTCGTCGTCCGACGGTTCCCCGCCGGGCCAGGAGGTGCTTCAGCCGGTACTCGGCTCGCGGGTGCCGGCGGCGGCCTGGGGCGCCGACGGCAGGGCCGCCGTCCTGGTCGCCGAGCCCGACCGGGTCACCTGCTGCACCCGGCCCGCCGTCCCCGGCGGCCTCCCGGAGTGGGTGACGACCGAGACCTGCGCAGCGACCGGGAACGTATCCTCCACGCCGGACCGGCGCGACTGGTCGGCCTGCACGCGGGGGCCGTCGGGAACCTCCACGTGGCGGCCCCGGCCGACGGACAGGTCCGTTGCTGGTCGGAGACCTGGGTGGCGGATCGGGCGCACGTCGGGCTGTGGGCGGGGTGACCACGGACGGGGGCGCCGGGGCCCGGCGCCTGTGGACAGCGCCCGGCAGGACACAGCCCCGGGCGCTGCCGTCCCGGAGCCGGGACGGCGGTCTGCACGGCGCGGGTGGGCGTCTCCGCGTCCGTCCAGGTTCGCCGCTCCGACGGGTTCCGTGGCGCTGACACCGTGGGACGGCGAACCCGTCGGAGCCACGACCGATGTGGTCAGACCCCTTGCGTCAGCACCTTCTCCAGGGATCCGAGAGCCGACCGGAGTTCCTCGGCCGTGATGGTGAGCGGCGGCGCCAGCCGGATGGTCGAGCCGTGGGTGTCCTTGACCAGGATCCCCTCGTCCATCAGACCCTGGCTGATCTCCCGGCCCGTGCCGATGGACGGGTCGATGTCGACGCCCGCCCACAGCCCACGCGAGCGGAAGCCCTCGACACCCCGGCCCACCAGGGCCGTCAGCCCGTCCCGCAGCAGGACGCCCAGCTCGGCCGCCCTGCGCTGGTACTCACCGGTCTCCAGCAGGCCCACGACCGCCGAGCCGACCGCGGCGGCCAGCGGATTGCCGCCGAACGTCGAGCCGTGCTCACCCGGACGCAGCACCTGCAGCACGTCCCGCCGGCCCACGACCGCGGAGACCGGCACGATGCCGCCGCCGAGCGCCTTGCCGAGCAGCAGCAGGTCGGGGACGACGGACTCGTGCTCCACGGCGAGCGTGGTGCCGGTGCGGCCGAGGCCGGACTGGATCTCGTCCGCGACGAACAGGCAGCCGGCGCGGCGGGTGAGCTCGCGGACGCCGGCGAGATAGCCGTCGTCCGGGATGATCACGCCCGCCTCGCCCTGGATGGGTTCGAGCAGCACCGCGGCCGTGGTCTCGTCGATCGCCGCTTCGAGCGCGGCGAGGTCGTTGTACGGCACGACCCGGAAGCCGGGCGTGAAGGGGCCGAAACCGGAGCGGGCCGTCTCGTCGGTGGAGAAGCTGACGATGGTGGTCGTACGGCCGTGGAAGTTGTCGGCCGCCACCACGATGGTGGCCCGGTCGGGCTCGACGCCCTTCACCTCGTACGCCCATTTGCGGGCCACCTTGATGGCGCTCTCCACCGCCTCGGCGCCGGTGTTCATCGGCAGGACCATGTCCAGGCCCGTCAACGCGGCCAGCGACTCGGCGAATCCGGCGAGCTGGTCGTTGTGGAAGGCCCGCGAGGTGAGGGTGAGCCGGTCCAGCTGGCGGTGCGCCGCCTCGATCAGCACCGGGTTGCGGTGGCCGAAGTTGAGGGCCGAGTAGCCCGCCAGCATGTCGAGGTAGCGGCGGCCCTCGACGTCCTCGACCCAGGTGCCCTCGGCGTGCGCGACGACCACGGGCAGCGGGTGGTAGTTGTGCGCCAGGACGGGTTCCTCGGCTCGGATCAGTTCGGCGGAACTGCGCGCACCGGCGCCGGCGGACGTGGTCGTACGGGCGGGAGCGGTCATGAACGGATCTCCTGAGTGCAGCACTTGATTCCGCCGCCGGCCTTGTGGAACTCCGACAGGTCGACGGGGACGGGAACGTAGCCGTGCCGGACGAGCTGGTCGGCGAGGGCCTCGGCGCGCGGCGCGATGAAGACATGACGTCCGTCGGAGACGGAGTTGAGGCCGAAGACGAGGGCGTCCTCACGGGTCGCGAGCACCGCGTCCGGGTACAGCCGGCTCAGCACCTCGCGGCTGCCCGGCGAGAACGCCTCCGGGTAGTACGCGATGTTGTCGTCGTCGAGGACGAAGAGCGCGGTGTCCAGGTGGTAGAAGTGCGGGTCCACCAGGTGGAGGCTGATCACCGGGACGCCGAAGAACTCCTGGACCTCGCGATGGGCCTCGGGCGAGGTGCGGAATCCGGTACCGGCGAGGACGTAACGGCGCGTCGGGACGAGATCGCCCTCGCCCTCGCACACCGCTTCGGGGCGGTAGACGTCGAAACCGGCCGTCTTGAACCAGGTCTCGTACGCGGTCGACTCGGGGCGGCGCTCGGGTGCGTGGAAGGACGAGCCGAAGACGCGGCCCTCCAGGACGAGCGCCGAGTTCGCGGCGAAGACCATGTCGGGAAGGCCCGCGACCGGTTCGACGGAGTCGACGGTGTGGCCGTGCGCGCGGTAGGCGCTGATCAGCGCCTGCCACTGATCGCGCGCGAGATCGACGTCCACGGGGGTGTCGGGACGCATCCAGGGGTTGATCGCGTACTGCACGGCGAAGTGTCTGGGTTCGCAGACGAGAAAGCGCCGGGGGCGCGGCACACGGCTGTCGGGCACGAAGAGGTTCCTCCGCTTCCTGCGGTGTCGGCTAGTGGGATGCCTCCACGGTAAGAAGCGGGGGATACGGGCGACAAGCGCCGAGAGCTGCGCGTATACGCAGTACTGCTGCGTGATCGGCTGGGTCAGCGCACGTTTCCTGCGTCGTCCGGGGCTGCGTGGGTCGCCCCGGCCTCCGGAGCCTCGGGCAGCAGATGGGACAGCACCATGTAGCTGATCGTCTTCCGGATGAACGGCTCCACCCGGATGCGCTCCAGGATCTCCTCGAAGTGCTCCACGTCGACGGCCCGCACATGCAGCAGCGCGTCCGCGCCCCCGGTCACCGTCATCGCCGCGGTGATCTCCGGATGGTTGCGCACCACCTCCGCGAGCCGCCGCGGCGGTGCCGCGCCCTCGCAGTACACCTCCACGTACGCCTCCGTGCGCCAGCCGAGCGCCGCGGGTTTCACCGTGGCCGTGAACCCGGTGATCACGCCCGTCTCGCGCAGCCGGTCGACACGGCGCTTGACGGCCGTCGCGGACAGACCGACCGCCGCGCCGATCTCCGCGAAGCTCGTCCTGGCATTGGCCATCAGGGCCGTGATGATCTTGCGGTCGAGCTCGTCGAACATCGCGGGCTTGCTGTTCATGGCCGCACTGTATCCAGCGACAACCGCCACCCGGCCGGGGACAACGGCCATGTCCCGCACATGTCCAGCCATGCCGATCGCTCTTACACTCCACTGTCATGCTGCGCGTGCTCGCCGTCGACGACGAACAACCGTCCCTCGAGGAACTCCTGTATCTGCTGAACGCCGATCCCCGGGTCGGCAGCGCCGAGGGCGCGAGCGACGCGACCGAGGCGCTGCGCAGGATCAACCGGGCCCTCGAGTCCGGACCCGGCGGACCCGAGGCGATCGACGTCGTCTTCCTCGACATCCACATGCCCGGCCTGGACGGGCTCGACCTGGCACGGCTGCTCGGCGGGTTCGCGCAGCCGCCGCTCGTCGTGTTCGTGACCGCCCACGAGGGCTTCGCCGTGCAGGCCTTCGACCTCAAGGCCGTCGACTACGTCCTGAAGCCCGTACGCCGCGAACGGCTGGCCGAGGCGGTCCGGCGGGCCGTCCAACTGCGGGACACCGCACCCCTGATACCCGTCCACGAGCCCGACCCCGACCACATATCCGTCGAACTCGGCGGAGTGACCCGCTTCGTGGCCGTCGAGGACATCACCCACGTCGAGGCCCACGGCGACTACGCCCGGTTGCACACCGCGCAGGGCAGCCACCTGGTGCGCATCCCGCTGTCCACCCTCGAGGAGCGCTGGCGCTCCCGCGGCTTCGTCCGCATCCACCGGCGCCACCTCGTCGCGCTGCGCCACATCGGCGAACTCCGCCTGGACGCGGGCACGGTGAGCGTCCTCGTCGACTCCGTCGAACTCCAGGTCAGCCGCCGGCACGCCCGCCAACTGCGCGATCTGCTGCTGCGCCGGACCACGAGCTGAGGAGCACCGCGTGCCGCAGGACCCCACCGAACGTCGCGTGGTCGTCACCGGAGTGCCACGGCGCACCCGGCGGATGTCCGGCTACTACCGGCCGAGGACCGAGATCGACGAACAGACCACCCTCGGTCACACCTACGTGCGTTCGCTGATGCGCAGTCAACTCCGCGTGGCAATCGTCGTGTTCGCCGTACTGGTCCTGCTTGTGGGACCGCTTCCGCTGGTCTTCGCCGCGATGCCGGACGGCGCGACCCTGGAATGGGCGGTCCTCGGCTTCTGTCTGTACCCGCCGCTGGTGCTGCTCGCCCGCTGGTACGTACGGCGCGCCGAGCGCAACGAGAAGGACTTCGTGCGCCTGGTCGAGGACCGCTGAACCGTGAACGAGAACTACTCCGTTCCCGCCGTCGCCCTCGTCGTCGTCGCGACCGTCCTGGTCGGCGCGTTCGGGCTGCGCATCTCCCGGACCACCTCCGACTTCTACGTCGCCTCACGCACCGTAGGCCCCCGCCTCAACGCGGCCGCGATCAGCGGCGAATACCTCTCCGCCGCCTCCTTCCTCGGCATCGCGGGTCTGGTGCTCGTCCAGGGACCCGACATGCTCTGGTACCCGGTCGGTTACACCGCGGGCTATCTCGTCCTGCTCCTCTTCGTCGCGGCACCGCTGCGCCGCTCCGGTGCCTACACGCTGCCCGACTTCGCGGAGGCCCGGCTCGGCTCCCAGGCCGTCAGGCGGCTCGCAGGGGCTTTCGTCGTCGGCGTCGGCTGGCTCTATCTGCTGCCCCAACTCCAGGGGGCGGGGCTGACGCTGGCGGTGCTGACCGACGCACCCGACTGGTTCGGCGGAGTGCTCGTCGCCGTCGTCGTGGTGGCCACCGTCGCCGCGGGCGGCATGCGCAGCATCACCTTCGTACAGGCCTTCCAGTACTGGCTCAAGCTCACCGCCCTGCTCGTCCCCGCGGTCTTCCTGGTCCTCGCCTGGCAGTCCCACGGCGCCCCCCGCGACGCCTTCGACGAACCGCCGACCTTCCGCGAACAGCGCCTCGTCCAGGTCGACTCCACGCTCGACCTGAAGCTGGCCCGGCCGCTCACCGTCACCGCGACGGGCACCGTCGACGGCCGCCGGTACGCGGACGCGCGCGTCCGACTCCCGCAGGGCGCCCATCACATCGAGAGCGGCACCCGGCTGACCTTCGACCGGGGCGACCCGGTCCCGGCGGCCGACCGAGGCAGCAGCAGCGCCATGTCGACCTCCCTGGCCGCCGGGCGCGAGGAACGTCCGCTGTACGCCACCTACGGGCTGATCCTCGCCACCTTCCTCGGCACGATGGGCCTGCCTCACGTCGTCGTCCGCTTCTACACCAGCCCGCACGGAGTCGCCGCCCGCCGCACCACCGTCGCCGTCCTCGGCCTGATCGGCGCCTTCTACCTCCTCCCGCCCGTCTACGGGGTGCTGGGCCGGATGTACGCCCCCGAACTCAGCCTCACCGGCGACGCGGACGCCGCCGTACTCCTGCTGCCCGACCGGATGATCGGCGGAACCGGCGCGGACCTCCTCGGGGCGCTCGTCGCGGGCGGCGCCTTCGCCGCGTTCCTGTCGACGGCGTCCGGACTGACCATGGCCGTCGCGGGCGTGCTGACCCAGGACGTGCTGCCCTCCCGCGGCGTACGGCACTTCCGGCTCGGCACCGTGCTGGCGATGGCGGTACCGCTCGCCGCGAGCGTGCTGGTGGGCGGACTGCCCGTCGCCGACGCGGTGGGGCTCGCGTTCGCCGTGTCCGCGTCCTCCTTCTGCCCGCTGCTGGTGCTCGGCATCTGGTGGCGGCGGCTCACCCCGCCGGGGGCGGCGGCCGGGATGCTCGGCGGCGGCGGCGCGGCACTCGTCGCCGTCGGCGCGACCATGGCCGGCTATCCGGGGACGACGGGGTCCCTGCACGCGCTGCTCGCCTGGCCGGCGCTCTGGTCGGTGCCGCTCGGCTTCGTGACCATGGTGCTGGTCTCCCTGGCCACCGCCGGCCGCGTCCCGGCCGGGACGGCGGCGATCCTCGCCCGCTTCCACCTCCCGGAGGAACTCACGGACGGCCAGGTCCGCGCTGCGGTCAGCGGGACAGCGAGCGCGGCAGCGGGCGCGAAGGAGTCCGAACTGTGAGGGCCTTGGCCACCGGGCAGCGAGGTGAGGGCCTGTCGGCGGGGACGCGGTGGGACCGCCGGCCACCGGAACTGCTGCGCGGGTGCGGCCTCGCGGGCGGGGTTCCGGCCGGGGTGCGAGATGAGGGGGCGTTGCCGGGGGTGTTGCTGGATCGGCGGTCGTCGGGGTGGTCGTACGGGCGTGGCTTCGCGGGTGGGGTGAAGGTGGGGTGCGGGGTGCGGGTGTTGGCGGGAGTGTTGCCGGAGCCGGAGCCGGAGCCGGAGCCGGGGTCGCCGGGACGTCCGCGCGGATGCGCCCCCGCGGGCGGGGTGGTGGGCGGGTGAGCGGGTTCATCGCCGGGCTGTGTGTCGCCGTGCTCCCGTTGCTGGCAGCCGGGTTCTGGCTCGGCAGGCGCACCGCGCGGCCCGAGAGCCTCGGCGGACTCGGCACCCCGGTCGAGCACGCCACCTTCCAAACTCTGCACACGGCCTCGCTGGCCGCGCCCCCGCTGCGCGCCGGACTCACCGAGGAGACGGCCCGCCGGTCCGCCCGGCGGCTGCGCACGCTGCTCGGCACGGACGCGCTGTGCCTCACCGACCAGGAGACCGTCCTCGCCTGGGACGGAGTCGGAGCCCATCACCGCACCGAGATCATGGAACGCCTCGGCGGCCCGCTGGAAACCGGCCGCGGCGAGGCCTTCCGGCTGACCTGCGACGAACCCGACTGCCCCCTGCGCTGGGCCGTCGTCGCGCCGCTCACCGTCGACGAACGGGTGCACGGAGCGCTCGTCGCGTGCGCACCCCGCGAGTCCGCGGTCCTCGTACGCGCGGCGGGCGAGGTCGCGCGCTGGGTCTCCGTCCAACTGGAGCTGGCCGACCTGGACCAGTCCCGAACGCGGCTGATCGAGGCCGAGATCAAGGCGCTTCGTGCCCAGATATCCCCGCACTTCATCTTCAACTCGCTCGCCGTGATCGCCTCGTTCGTCCGCACCGACCCGGAGCGCGCCCGCGAACTGCTCCTGGAGTTCGCCGACTTCACCCGCTACTCGTTCCGCAGGCACGGCGACTTCACCACCCTCGCCGACGAACTCCACGCCATCGACCACTACTTGGCGCTCGTCCGGGCCCGCTTCGGCGAGCGGCTGTCCGTCACCCTGCAGATCGCGCCCGAGGTACTGCCGGTCGCGCTGCCGTTCCTCTGTCTCCAGCCCCTCGTGGAGAACGCCGTCAAACACGGACTCGAGGGCAAGACCGACAAGAGCCACATCAGCATCACGGCGCAGGACGCCGGCGCCGAGGCGCTCGTCGTCATCGAGGACAACGGCATCGGCATGGACCCCGACCGGCTGCGCCGCATCCTGTCCGGAGAGGTCAGCCCCTCCGGGGGCATCGGGCTCTCCAACGTCGACGAACGGCTGCGCCAGGTGTACGGCGACGATCACGGCCTCGTCATCGAGACCGCGGTGGGAGCGGGAATGAAGATCACCGCCCGGCTCCCCAAATACCAGCCGGGCGTGCACTCGGCGGCACGGCGCCCCCGCCCGTGACCGGCGCAGCCGACGGGCCGAGACCCCGGGAGACCGGTGGCCGGAGCCTGCGGGCGGTGCCCCGAGACGTGCGCGTTCACGGTGGTCGGCCGAGGTCAGGCGCTGCGGGAGACCACCATCCCCAGAGTGATCAGACCGAGCACGACCCAGCCGAACCACAGCCAGCCGTTACTGCCCAGCGCCACCGTGTAGGCCGTCACCATGACGAGCCCGCCCACGGTGAGCACCCCCATCGTCTTAGTCGAGCCGGGCATCGCAGCACCCTCCTCCAGGCGGGTCCGCGAACGCGGGCCGTGGCCTTTGGGGCCATTTTCACCCGGAGGGGGGCGGTTCGCCAGGGCCGCGCGGACTACTGGGCCCCTTGCCCCGGCCGCTGTCCCTCCTCGACGAAGCAGACCACCAGGTAGTACGGCTGGGCCCACACACCCGTACTGCGCACACCATGACTCCAGTGCGTGGCCGGGTCGTAGCCGTACCGGTCCGGTGGAGCGTCGACCGCGCACTGGTCGTTCGCCTGCTCCAACGGGTCCGTCCCTGGCCGGTAGACGCGGAGGTGGGTGATCTCGACGACCTTTCCCACAGGGTCCTTGTCGCAGGCGACCAGTTCGAAGTGCGTGCTCACCCGGTGGTCGCCGCCCACATGGCCCAGACAGTCGCCCAGCTGCATCTGGGTCGCGTCCGCGAACGTCATCCCGTACCGACGGAGGTCCCCGAGCGGGCCGAACACCGGGCCGTGCAGGCCCGCGAGCAGACAGGCGACGGTGCCTCCGGTGGTGTCGAAGCCCTCCCGGGTGGGCACGACGGCCATGCTCCTGACGTTCCAGGCGAGCTTGCGGGCGGTGTCCTTGGTCCGCTCCTCGCACCGGCGGGAGCCGTCGCGGCGGGCCGCCTCGAACGAGGGTGCCTTGTACACCGCCATGACCTGCGCGTCGGGGCTCGCGTCGTGACAGCTGCGATCCAACTGCAGCCGTGGCACGGTGGCGGTCCTCCACAGGGAGGGCTCACCGAAGACGCAGTCGCGCTGGTGCAGCGGTTCGACGAGCCCGACCGTGTCGCCGTAGGGAAGCGGGGCCGCCCGGTGCGCCCCCGCGTACCAGACCAGACCGGCCGCCAGACCGAGCGCGAGCAGCACGGCGGCCACGGCTCGCAGGGCGTGCGGTGGCTTTCGCCGTCGCCGTCCCGGGGGTCCGGGGACCGACGTCGGCGGTGCTCCGTGCCAAGGCGGTCCGAAGCCCTGCCCGTGTTCCGGCTGCGGTCCGCCCGGCTGCGGTCCGCCCGGCGGCGGACCGTCGGACCCCAGCCTCGGCAGCGGTGTGTACGCGCCCTGGGCATGGCCGGTGGGCGCGTACGGGCCCGGTGCCTCGGCCGTCGCCGGGTGCGGGCCCGCCCAGGGGGTGGTGGGGGAGTGACCACCGGGTACGACCGGACCCCGGTCCTTGCCCTGGGCCGGGCCGTACCCGGTGGCGCCCTCCGCCGCCGGATACGCGCCCGGCAGGGCCCGGCTCCGGTCCGCCGCCGGGCCGGACACACCCGGAGACCCGTCGGACGTGACGAGCGCCGACCACGGTGGCTGCGAGCCCGGGTCGAGACGGGTCGGCGGATGGGGCTGCGGCGTGAGGATCCGGGCCAGCGCCGACGCGGTGTCCTCGGCGGACAGCCGCAGGGCCGGATCCTTGACGAGCAGCGCCTCGACGACCGGCCGCAGGGCGCCGGCCCGCCGGGGCGGCGGGGCCTCCTCCAGGACCACCGCGGTGATCGCCGCGAGATCGGTGTCCCGGTCGAAGGGGCCGTGGCCCTCCACTCCGAAGTACAGGGTGCAGCCCAGCGAGAACAGGTCGGCCGCGGCGGTCGGCGGACCCCCCGTCGCCCGCTCCGGGGCCAGATAGCCGGCCGTCCCCACCAGCACGGACGTCTGGGTCCAGCGGGTCTCCAGGGAGTCGGGCTGGACCGAGATCCCGTAGTCGGTGAGCAGGATGCGGGCTTCCGGGTTCCCGGTGCGGTCCGGGGCGAGCAGGATGTTGGCCGGCTTCACGTCCCGGTGCATGATGCCGCGCTCGTGCCCGGCGGTCAGGGCGTCGAGGACCGCGATGCCGATACGGGCACATGCGTCGGGGGCGAGCGGGCCGCGCCGGGCGAGCCGGTCGCGCAGGTCCTCCGCACCCGCCACGTACTCCATGACGATCCATGGCAGGCCGTCGTGCTCCAGGACGTCGTGGACCGTCACGACGTGCGGGTGCCCTCGCAACACCGCCGCGTGCCGGGCCTCGGCGCGGGCCCGCGCTATCCGGGACTCGTGCTCCGCGCCGCTCTCCGGGACGTCGCGGAACCTGATCTCCTTGAGCGCCACATCGCAGTCGAGCCGTTGGTCGTGCGCGAGCCACACATGCCCCATCCCGCCCGACCCGACCTGGTCCACGAGCAGATACCGGCCGGCGATGGTCCGGCCCACCCCTGACTGCGGTGACCCCGGCGCCATCAGGTCGCTCCCCCCACGGAGGAGGAGGGTCCGACCGAGTCACCGACGCCGCCGGAGGCGGCCGAGCCGGAGGCGCCGGTGTCGCCGGTGCCTGTGGTGGTCTCGCCCGTCGTGGCGCCGGTGGTGGTTCGACCGGTGGTGCCGCTGCCCGTGGTGGTATCGCCGCCGGTCTGCCCTGTGCTGGTTTGACCTGTGCCGGCGCCTCCAGTGGTTGCGCCGGTCGTCGTTTGGCCTGTGGTGGTGGCGCCTGAAGCGGCACTGCCCGTGGTGGCGCCTGAGGTGGTTCGACCTGTTGTGGTCCCGCCTGTCGCGGCACCTGTCGTGGTCGAGCCCGTGGTCGTGGCGCCCGTCGTGGTCTCGCCGGTCGTGGTCTGGCCCGTACCGGTCTGGCCCGTGCTGGTCTCGCCTGCGCCGGCTCCCGTAGTGGTCTCGCCCGCGGTGGTGCGGCCGGTACCGGTCTCGCCCGAGGTGGCTCCCGTACTGGTCTCGCCCGAGCCGGTCCCGCTTGCGGTGGATTCGCCCGTGGAGGCACCCGTGCTGGTTTCGCCCGGTCCCGTGCCGGACTGGTCCGGGCTCGGTGTCAGGCCGCCGGTGTCGGTGGGGGTGTCCGGGCCCCCGCCGTCGCCCGGGTCGGACACGAACAGCGTCACCTGGCTGCCCCACTCCAGGGCACTGCCCTCGACGGGTTGGGAAGAGGTGACCGGGGCGTCGTCCGGCGGCAAGGAGCTGCCGCCGTAGGAGAGGGCCAGCCCCGCCTTCGCGAGCCGTCCGCTCGCCTCGGCGAACGTCAGGCCCGTGATCTGCGGGACGGTCGTTTCCGCGTGCGGGTCGAAGGGTTTGTCGTCCTCGCCCTCCGTGCCGAGCGGACGGGCGATCCCCCGGTCGGGGTTCTCGACGTCCACCAGCCGGAGCCGCTCGATGGGCGCCTTCCCGGGCGGCGGCTCGACGACGACGATCTGGTCCTGCCGGTAGCCGGACCATTTCCTGTTTCCGCCCTCGAACCCCACCGAGGCCCTCTTGATGTCGACCCTGGACGGGCGCAGTGGATTACCGCAGGAGCACTTCACCGCGGGCAGCCCCTGGCGGTCGACCAGAATGGCGATTCCGGCCTGGAGCAGGGCGTCGAAGGGGGCGGCTTTGCCGTGCTTGTACTCGTGATTCGTCACGAGGGTGTCGTGACGCAGCACAACGGGTGTGAGTCGATCGATATATCCGGAGATGTCGTTCGGCCGGATATTCAGCACGCGTGCCCATTCCCGCGCCCTGGCGGAGTTCTTGGGGTCGGTGAGGAATTTCTTGAGCTTCCCGACGACGCAGGTGCCGGGCTGTGCCGAGCCGCCGAAGTCCGGGGAGGGTTTACCGGAGCCGTTCGGTCCGGGTGTGCCGTGGTTCCCGTCCTGCCCACCGGTGCTGTTGTGGCCGCCGGTTTCACCTCCGGGTTTTCCCCCGCGTGTGCCGCCGTACAGCCCCGGGCTGTTGCTGGCCTGCACCCCGCCGATCGGCCGGGCCCGCAGTGTGCCGGTGGTGTCCTTGCCGAGCGTGCCGTCCTCCTTGAAGAAGGGATTGGCCTGCGAAACCCCCGCGGCCACGGCACGTATGGCGAACAATTGATCGGATTTACCGCACCCGCTGATTACCAGTACGGAAACCAGCAGCAAAGCCGTCCGGCGGCCCGCCGATAATCCGGCCCTTCGCATGGACGCGCGAAATGTCATGACCGCTCCCCCTCGCGGTTTCCCCCTGGACCCCGCGAACCGAGGACCGGACGCGGAGCTTCGCCTCCATGCTACTGAATGGAAATGCCTTTCACGCAAGCACGAATGGCACGGTTAATTCAGTGACCGCGTGCGTTGAGTGAGGCCAGATAGGCGTTGTAGGCCTCGAGTTCCTTGTCGCCGTCCCGGTCCGCGGCCCGGTCCTGACGCTTGGCCTGCCGCTGCTCGGAGCTGTACCACTGGAAGAGCAGCGCGAGCAGGACGAGCACGGAGGGGATCTCGCTGAACGCCCAGGCGATACCGCCCGCGGCGGTCTGGTCGGCGAGCGCGTCGATGCCGAGGGAGGCCGGGGGATTCTTGTACGACTCGACCATCGGCTGCGAGGCCATCATCAGCGCGATGCCGAAGAACGCGTGGAACGGCATGCCCGCGAACAGCTCCAGCATCCGCATCAGATAACCCGGGCGGTGCGGGCCCGGGTCCACGCCCATGATCGGCCAGAAGAAGACCAGGCCGACGGCGAGGAAGTGGCACATCATCACGACGTGGCCCGTGGTGGAGCCCATCAGGAAGTCGAAGACGGGGGAGAAGTACAGCGCGTACAGGCTCGCGATGAACAGCGGGATGGTGAACGCCGGGTGGGTGATGATCCGCATGTACCGGCTGTGCAGGAACATCAGCAGCAGTTCACGCGGCCCCTTGCTGCCCCGCTTCGCCGCCACCGGCAGCGCGCGCAGTGCCAGCGTGATCGGCGCCCCCAGCAGGATCAGGATCGGCGACAGCATGCTGATCACCATGTGCTGGACCATGTGCACGCTGAACATGACCATGCCGTAGTCGTTCAGCCGGGTGCAGGTGATGAGCAGTACGGTCAGTACGCCGACGACGAAGGAGGCCGTACGGCCCCACGACCAGGCGTCGCCGCGCCGCGCCAGGCGCACGACTCCCCAGCCGTACAGCCCGAGCCCGAGCAGGCACGCGACGAGGAAGAACGGGTCCGCGGACCATTCGAGCCCCCGCCCCAGCGTGAACGGCGGCAGATCCATGGTCATGCCGTGCCCGCTGTGATCCATCCGCCGGCTCCTGTTTCTGGGGGTGCCTCCCAGGCCCTTTTAAGGCAGTGGGGGAGGTTGTGTGCTGTCTGTCCGCACCAGAGTAGAACTGCCCCCGGCCGCCGCTGCGACCGGGGGCAGTTCCGACTGCGCACGTCTCAGAGCACGCACTCCGCCTCGGCGTAGCGCTCGTCCGGAACCGTCTTCAGGGTCTCCACCGCCTCCGCGAGCGACACCATCACGATGTCGGTGCCGCGCAGTGCGGTCATCATCCCGAACTCGCCGCGGTGCACGGCCTCCACGGCATGCCACCCGAACCGGGTCGCGAGCACGCGGTCGTACGCCGTCGGCGTTCCGCCGCGCTGCACGTGCCCGAGGATGACCGGCCGGGCCTCCTTGCCGAGCCGCTCCTCCAGCTCGATGGAGAGCTGCCGGGCGATGCCCGCGAAGCGCTCGTGGCCGTAGACGTCCTTGCCGCCCTCGTCGTACTGCATTGAGCCCTCGCGGGGCTTCGCGCCCTCGGCGGCGACGACGATGGCGAACCGCTTGCCCGCCTCGAACCGCTCGCCGACCCGCGCGGCCAGCTCCTCGATGTCGAAGGGCCGCTCCGGTACGACGATGGCGTGGGCGCCCGCGGCCATGCCGGAGTGCAGCGCGATCCAGCCGGTGTGGCGGCCCATGACCTCCACGATCAGCACGCGCTGGTGGGACTCGGCGGTGGTCTTCAGCCGGTCGAGGGCCTCGGTCGCGACACCGACGGCCGTGTCGAAGCCGAAGGTGACGTCCGTGACCGCGATGTCGTTGTCGATGGTCTTCGGCACGCCGACGATGGGTAGGCCGCCGTCCGACAGCAGGCGGGCCGCCTTCAGCGTGCCCTCGCCGCCGATCGGGATGATCGCGTCGAGCCCGAGGTCCGCGACGTGGCCCTTGGCCCGCTCCACACCGTCACGCAGATGCGCGGGCTGGACCCGGGAGGAGCCGAGCATGGTGCCGCCGCGAGCCAGGATCCCGCTCACCGCGTCGAGGTCGAGCTTGAGGTAGTCGCACTCCAGGAGACCCTTCCAGCCGTCCCGGAAGCCGATGACCTCGTCGCCGTGGTCGACGACGGCACGGTGTACGACCGACCGGATGACGGCGTTCAGGCCGGGGCAGTCGCCGCCGGACGTGAGGACACCAATGCGCATAGCCCGAAATACCTTCTCAACGTGGTCCGGGGAACCGGACCACGTTGTCCGGCGAGGATCCCCGCCACCCTACCGGCGGGAGGGGGCCCGGCCGCACTGTGCGTCCGCCTGCTGGACGCACCCGCTCACCTGTGCGGATGCGGATTCAGACGGGCCCTGGAGGGGGTCGGACGGACCGTTCTCCGCAGCCGGAACGGTTCCTCCCGGGAAACGCGAAGAGGAACCGTTCCTCCTTGAGAAACGGTTCCTCCGGCCCGCCGGGCGGGCAGGCCCTACGCGGGCTGCTGGGCGGACGCGATGCGCTCGGAGCGCAGCGCCTCGTACCAGCGGTCGTCGATCGGCGGCAGCGCGTTGACGTCGAGGGCCAGCTTGAGCAGCAGGTCCGCGATCTGCGGATTGCGGGCGAGGACGGGCCCGTGCATGTACGTACCGAACACGGTGTCGTTGTACGCGCCCTCGGTGCCGTCCCCCGTGCCGTTGCCCTTGCCGAGCCGCACGTTCGCGAACGGGCGGGCGGTGGGCCCGAGGTGGGTCACGCCCTGGTGGTTCTCGAACCCGGTCAGCTGGGGCAGGCCGAGCCGCGGGTCGATGTCCGCGAGGACGTCGCCGACGCACCGCTCGCCCTCGCCACGCGTGGAGACCACGTCGAGCAGGCCGAGGCCCGGCTCGCGCTGGCCGAGGTCGTTGATGAACTCGTGCCCGAGGATCTGGTAGCCGGCGCAGACGGAGAAGACGATCGCGCCGTTGCCGA
Source organism: Streptomyces sp. NPDC026500 (assembly GCF_055567635.1). Classification (NCBI taxonomy): domain Bacteria; kingdom Bacillati; phylum Actinomycetota; class Actinomycetes; order Kitasatosporales; family Streptomycetaceae; genus Streptomyces; species Streptomyces sp. NPDC026500. The sequence continues at coordinate 166,560 of NZ_JBVHQB010000009.1, forward strand.
CCGCGCGGTGCAGACCGCCGTCGCGGCGCAGCCGCTCCGCGGCGAGCCGCTGCGGCCGGTCCTCGCCGCCCCCGATGAGGTAGATGTCGCCGGAGGTGGGGATCGGCTGGTCGCTGCGCACGTCCACGCGGGCCACGTCGAGGCCACGCTGACGGGCCCGGCGTTCCACGACGAGGGCGTTGCCCTGGTCGCCGTAGGTGCTCAGCAGGTCCGGATAGATCCACACCAGACGCAGGCTGTTGTCACTCATTCTCTTCGTCCTCCGTGGCTCAGTTGCCGACACGACGCCTCAAGTCCTGGAAAGCGGTGTAGTTCGCGATGACCTCGATGCGTCCGGGCGGTGCCTGCTGCACCGCCTGGTCGAGGTTCTCGCAGACCTGGAACTGCTGGTTGGCCACTTCGAGGCGTACGGCGAGGTCCAGCTTGCGGTCGCCGAGAACGAAGATCGGGTGTCCGGTCAGGCGGGTGTAGTCGACGTCCCACAGCCAGGAGGTGTCGGTGCCGTCGGCACCGCGCGCGTTCACCGACAGGATGACCGGGGTCGGCGGCGGGTCGATCAGGGAGAACGTCTCCAGCCAGCCCGCGGGGTTCTTGGCGAGCAGCAGACGCAGGTCGCGCTGCATGAACTGCACCACGTCGTAGCGTCCGGCCACCGCCTGCACCTGGTACATGCGCTCCAGGGCGACCTGCGGCGGCACACCGAACACGGCGGCCACGGCGGCCGACGAGGCCGCGTTCGCCTTGTTGGCGCGGCCCGGCAGCTGGAGGTGGATCGGCCACGCGGAACCGTGCGGGTCGAGGACGTGGTCCCCGGACAGGGCCCAGGTCGGGTTCGGACGGCGGAAGCCGCAGTCGCCGCAGAACCAGTCGTCGCCGGGACGCTGCATCACGCCGCCGCAGGACGGGCAGGACCAGGCGTCGTCCTTCCACATCTGTCCGGCCGCCACCCACATGACGTTCGGCGAGGAGGAAGCCGCCCAGACGACCAGCGGGTCGTCCGCGTTCGCGACCACGACGGCCTTGGAACCGGCCAGTCCCTCACGCCAGTGCTCGGCCATCATCCGCGTCTCGGCGGCCCGGTCGAGCTGGTCGCGGGAGAGGTTCAGCAGCGCGATGCACTTCGGGTCGGTGTCACGTGCCACGCCGGAGAGGTACTTCTCGTCGACCTCGATGACCGCGAACTTGGCGTCCGACCCCCCGGCAAGCGCCGAGGTGATGCCCGCGGGCATGTTGGCGCCGAGCGCGTTGGACACGACCGGGCCCGCGGCGCCCAGAGCCTCCGCGATCAGCCGGGTCGTCGTGGTCTTGCCGTTGGTCGCCGACACCAGGATCACGTCCAGGTGCGTGGCGAGCCTCGCCAGCAGGTCGGGGTCGAGCTTGAGTGCCACCCGGCCGCCGATCACCGATCCGCTGCCGCGTCCGGCGGCCCGCGAGACGGCAGCCGCCGCCTTGCCCGCCGTCACGGCCAGCTTGGCCCGCGGCGACAGCGGGTCCGAGTTGCCTGACATCGTTTCTCGATCCTCCTTGCGTACGCGCCGCGCCCCTGCCCCCGGCACATGTGGGGGTCAGCCTATCGAGATCCACTCACGGGCCCGAATCGCGGCACCACCTCGGTGCCGGCGCGACATGCGCGCGCCTACCAGGACCGTACCCTTGCGGCCATGCGACACGGTTCCATCCCGGGCACCCACGGGCGCGTCCGGCCCCTCACCCTGCTCGGCGACCCCGTCCTGCGCGGGGCCTGCGAGGACGTCACCGACTTCGGCCCCCAACTCGCTGAGCTCGTCGAGGACATGTTCGCGACGATGTACGCGGCCGAGGGCGTGGGCCTCGCCGCGAACCAGGTCGGCGTCGGCCTCAGGGTCTTCGTGTACGACTGCCCGGACGACGACGATGTCCGTCATGTCGGACATGTGGTGAACCCTCGTCTTGTCGAGGCGGACGGTGTGGTCCTGCGCGGACCGGAAGGCTGTCTCTCGCTGCCCGGCCTGGAGGCCGGCACCGAGCGGTACGACCACGCGGTCGTCGAGGGGCGCACCGTCACCGGCGAGCCGGTCACCGTGCACGGCACCGGCTGGTTCGCGCGGTGCCTCCAGCACGAGTGCGACCACCTCGACGGCGGGGTGTACGCGGACCGGCTGACCGGTTGGCGCAGGCGGCGGCTTCTTCGTCAGGTGGCACGGGCTTCCTGGAGCGGCTGAGGGCGGTCCTGCCCTGCCGGCCGTTTCCGGCCGGCGGGGCGATGCCCCTGACGGGGTGGCCGCATGAGTCCGGGTCAGAAGCCCGGTCCGCCGACCCGGTCGCCCGCCGCCGCGAGGCGGCCCCACAGCAGGTCGGCCAGGCTTCGCACCAACTCGGCGCGTGTGCACGGCCGTTCGCCGAGCCACCAGTCCCCGGCGGCGTGCATCATGCCGACGATGCCGTGGCCCCACACCCGTGCCAGCTGCTGGCTGCCCGGTCCGAGATCCACCCGCTCCTCGATGACCTCGGCCAGTTCCTCACCCATGCGTCGCAGCACCGGCGCGGAGTACTTGCCCACGTCGAAGCCGGCGTCGCCCGGCTGGCCGCCCTCCGCCGGATGCATCAGGAACCGGTAGACCTGCGGTCGCGCCTCGATGGCGGCCAAGTACGTATCGAGCGTCGCCTCGACGCGCTCACGCCGTTCGGCCGGGGCGTCCAGTGCCGCCCGCAGCGCTTCGAGGAGGGCGTCGGTGTGCCGCTTGGCGAGTGCGGCGTAGAGGCCGCCCTTGTCGCCGAAGTGGCGGTACAGAATGGGCTTCGTGATGCCGGCCTCGGCCGCGATGGCGTTCATGGAGGCCCCGGGGCCGTCGCGGAGCACCACTCTGTCGGCGGCCTCCAGCAGTTCGCGCCGGCGGCGGTCGGCGGACCTCTGCTGATCGGTCCGCTGTGTGGTGTCCATGTGCTCTCCCCACCCGTGGTGATTCGGTGACGCCTGCGCAAACTAACACTGATCGCCGTATGGGTATCGAACGGGCTGCCGAGCGAAGCTCGGGAGTTGACTTTCTCTACTAGCCAGTAACAGACTCCAGTTACCGCAAGTAACAGTTTAGTGCAGCCCTGGAGGGGATATGGCCGAGTTCACCATGGAGCTCAACGACGAACAGAAGGAGGTCCGGGACTGGCTGCACGGCTTCGCCGCCGATGTCATCCGCCCCGCGGCCGCCGAATGGGACGAGCGCGAAGAGACTCCCTGGCCGGTCATCCAGGAAGCCGCGAAGGTCGGCATCTACTCCCTGGACTTCTACGCCCAGCAGTACTTCGACCCCACCGGCCTCGGTATACCGATGGCCATGGAGGAGCTGTTCTGGGGCGACGCGGGCATCGCCCTCTCCATTGTCGGCACCGGCCTCGCCGCCGTGGGCGTCCTCGCCAACGGCACCGAGGAGCAGATCGGCACCTGGATCCCCCAGATGTACGGCGATGCCAACGATGTCAAGGTCGCGGCCTTCTGCTCCTCCGAGCCCGACGCCGGCTCCGACGTCGCCTCGATGCGCACGCGTGCCGTCTATGACGAGGCCAAGGACGAGTGGGTCCTGAACGGCACGAAGACCTGGGCCACCAACGGCGGCATCGCCAATGTCCACGTCGTCGTCGCGGTCGTCGACGCCGACCTCGGCTCCAAGGGCCACGCCTCCTTCATCGTGCCGCCGAACACGCCCGGCCTGTCCCAGGGCCAGAAGTTCAAGAAGCACGGTATCCGCGCCTCGCACACCGCCGAGGTCGTCCTGGAGAACGTCCGCATCCCCGGCTCCTGCCTGCTCGGCGGCAAGGAGAAGCTCGACGAGCGCCTCGCCCGCGCCCGTGAGCGTGTCAGGGCGGGTGGCGGCGAGCGCGTGAAGAACGCCGCGATGGCCACCTTCGAGGCGTCCCGTCCGGCCGTCGGCGCCATGGCGGTCGGCACCGCGCGGGCCGCGTACGAGGTGGCCCTCGACTACGCGAAGACGCGGGAGCAGTTCGGCCGCCCGATCATCGACAACCAGGGTGTCGCCTTCCAGATCGCCGACATGCGCACCTCGATCGACGCGGCCCGGCTGCTGGTGTGGCGGGCGTCCTGGATGGCAGTCAACGGCAAGCAGTTCACGGCGGCCGAGGGATCGATGTCCAAGCTGTTCGCCAGCGAGACGGCGAAGAAGGTCACCGGCCAGGCGATCCAGATCCTGGGCGGCAACGGCTACACGCGTGAGTACCCGGTGGAGCGGATGCACCGCGACGCGGCCATCTACACGATCTTCGAGGGGACCAGCGAGATCCAGCGGCTGGTGATCGCCCGGACCCTGTCCGGGATGCCGATCCGCTGAGGCCACCGCGCGGGCCGGGGCCGGTCACGGCCCCGTCGCGTTCCTCGCGCCCCTGACGAGGCGACGCGGAGCCCCGGTGTCCCGAGCGCCGCAGGGCGCACACGCGCGGCTCGAAGGCGGGCACGTCCGCCTCGCCTTCGAGTACGACCGTCACTCGCCGGACCTGGGGAATCGCGGCGGACCGCTCGGAACCGGGGTGCCGGGGCCGGGCATGGCACCCTGGTCGAAGGGGCTCGGAGTCTGCCGGACAGAAGGAGCGCGCGATGACGCGGACGGCCAGAGAAGTGCTGGAGGACATCACCGGAAAACTGGCCCCGGACCCCCATGCCAACCGGCTGCTGCCACTGATCGCCCGGGGCGCCGCCCAGCGCACCACGCTCGCGGCCCTGGCCCTCGAACAACGCCATGTGATCGCCGCGGACCATCGCGCGTTCCTGCATCTGGCCGAACGGTCGGCCGCGGGTACCGGGACGTCGGCCGCCGACCCGGCGAGCGCGGCCTTCTTCGCGATGCTCGCGGAGGGCGAGGCACTGGCCGGGGAACGGCTCGACGCGTTCGCGGCCGCGGTGGGAGCCGACGAGGCACAGGCGGCGGTGTACGAACCGCTCGCCGACTGCCAGGCCTATCCCGCGTACGTCGCCTGGCTCGCCCTGAACGGGGAGCCGACCGACGTGGTCCTCGCGCTCGGCGCCGACTTCGCCGCGTGGGGCGGCTACTGCGAGACGATCGCCGAGGCCCTGCGCCGCCACTACGGCTTCGACGACGAGGCCTGCGGCTTCTTCGACTTCTTCGCCGCGCCCGCGCCCGAACTGGAGAGCAGGGCGCTGGCCGCCGTACAGGCCGGGCTCGACGCCGGACGGATCTCGCAGGACGACGTCCACCGCCACGGGCGGCTGCTCCAGGCCTACGAGGCGAAGTTCTGGCACGCCCTGTGGGAGCTGGACCAGCGGGTCGTCTGAGGCCGGGACCGGCGGGGCGCCCCGGGTGGGACCGACCGGGGGAGCCGGGCGCGGGACCTACGGGGAGCCCGGCATGCACCGATCGGGCCGCCCGGCGCCGGCCAGGACAGAGGGCGTACGCCCGGCCAGGGCTGCACGCCCGACACGGGCCGTACCCCGGACGGAGGCCGATGCGCGGCCGGGCGCCGTCGCTTCAGCGACCGCTCGTCCCGCTGCTGTGCGCGATGCAGGCCACGTCGATCCGGTCGGCCAGCTTGGCCAGTTCGATCGTGAGCGCGGCCACCGTGTCCTCGTCGAGGCCGTCCTGGCCGGCCTCCACCAGATGCAGCCATCGGCCGCCGACCGTGCGCAGCAGCTTGCTGACGTCGGCGGCGGCCACCTGCAACGTGCCGCGGTCGTCGACGATCAGAGGGAGGGTCACTTCGCGGTTCACACAGGGGATCGTAACTGCGGAACGCTCACGCTCCGTGCCATACGGTGGTGATGTTGCAGAACTCGCGGATTCCGTGCCCCGACAGTTCACGTCCGTAGCCCGACCGCTTCTCCCCGCCGAAGGGGAACGCCGGGTGCGAGGCCGTCATCCCGTTGACGAAGACACCGCCGGCCTCCAGATCGCGGACGAACCGTTCCACCTCGGCCTCGTCACGCGTCCAGACGTTCGAGCTCAGCCCGAACGGGGTGTCGTTGGCGAGCGCCACCGCCTCGTCCAGGCCGTCGGCCCGGTAGAGCGTCGCGACGGGACCGAAGGTCTCCTCCTGATGGATGCGCATCGCGGGGGTGATGTCGGTGAGCACGGTCGGCGCGTAGTACCAGCCGTTCCCGAAGCCGTCGGGGCGTTCGCCGCCGCACAGCACCGTCGCGCCGTTCTCCACGGCGTCGTCGACGAGTTCCTCCAGGTCGGCGCGGCCCTGCTCGGTGGAGAGCGGCCCGATCTCGGTGTCCTCGTCGAGCGGGTCGCCGACCTTGAGGGCCCGCATGCCCGCCGCGAACCGCTCCGCGAAGGCGTCGAAGACGTCGGTGTGCACGATGAACCGTTTGGCGGCGATGCAGGACTGCCCGTTGTTCTGTGCCCGCGCCGTCACGGCGATCTGCGCGGCGCGCTCGATGTCGGCGGACGGCATCACGACGTACGGGTCGCTGCCGCCCAGCTCCAGCACCGTCTTCTTCACCTCGTCCCCGGCGACCGAGGCCACCGCCCGGCCGGCCGGTTCACTGCCGGTGAGGGTGGCCGCCTTGACACGCGGGTCGCGCAGGATGCCCTCGACCGCCCCCGAGCCGATCAGCAGCGTCTGGAAGCAGCCCTCGGGGAAGCCCGCCCGACGGAACAGGTCCTCCAGGTACAGGGCGGTCTGCGGCACGTTCGAGGCGTGCTTGAGCAGACCCACATTGCCCGCCATCAGGGCGGGCGCGGCGAACCGGACCACCTGCCAGAGCGGGAAGTTCCACGGCATCACCGCGAGCACGGGGCCGAGCGGCCGGTAGCGCGCGAGGACACGCGAGGCGCCGGAGTCCTTGGCGTCGGCGGCGTCCGCCACCTCGTCGGCGAGCAGTTCCTCGGCGTGGTCGGCGTACCAGCGCATCGCCTTGGCGCACTTGGCGGCCTCCGCCCGGGCCTGCTTGACCGGCTTGCCCATTTCGAGGGTCATCACCCGGCCGATGTCCTGCAGGTCCTCGTCCAGGAGATCGGCGGCTCGGTGCATGAGCCGCGCGCGCTCGGCGAACGAGGTGGTGCGATACGTGCGGAACGTGGCCTCGGCGGCAGCGAGCCTGCGCTCGATCTCCTCGGCGCCGAGGGCGTCGTACGTCTTGAGCGTGTCGCCGTTCGCCGGGTTCACCGTCGCGATGGGCATGGCCGACCTCCTGAAAGCGGGCTGTTCCTCGACCCTCCCGCGCGGTGCGGCCCGGCGCAACGCGGAGGGTCCCGGGTGAGCCGGTGCACATGGCCGGACACCGGCTCTCAGCCCGAGTGCTCCGCCAGCCGGTCGAGAAACACCGTCTGCGCCTTCACGAGCAGCGTCCGGGCCCGCTCCGGAGTCATCCACTCGACCCGGTCCAGCTCGGGGAACTCCTGCCGCTGTCCCGACTTCGGCGGCCACTCCATCGTGAACGTGCCGGGGACCACGGCCGCCGGATCGAGATCCGCCTCGATCGCCCAGGCCGTGACGACCTTGCCGTTCGTCTGCGTGACCTCGCCGAGCGCGACCGCCTCCCCGTCCGGCGGCGGCAGCCCGAGCTCCTCCCGGAACTCGCGGCGAGCGGCGTCCCAGGCCGTCTCGTCGGGCTCGTACTCGCCCTTGGGAAGGGTCCAGGCCCCGGCGTCCCGCCGCGCGAAGAACGGGCCGCCCATATGGCCGAGCAATACCTCCGGGCCGTTGTCGGTGTGCCGGAACAACAGCAGTCCCGCGCTCCTCTTTCCGCGCTGTCCTGCGCTCATCGCGTCACCTCCGGGTGGGCGGCCAGCAGGGTGTCGACCGTGTCGGCCTCGGCCGGTGGTTTGTCCTCGCGATAGCGCACGACCCGCGCGAAGCGCAGGGTGACACCGGCCGGGTAGCGGGTGGACCGCTGCAGACCGTCGTACGCGATCTCGACGACGAGTTCGGGCCGTACGGTCACCACGTGGCCGTCGTCCTCGACGGCCAGCTCCCGGAGCCGTTCCGTCTGCCAGCTGAGCATCGCGTCGGTCATGCCCTTGAACGTCTTGCCGAGCATGGCGAAGGAACCGTCGCCGGTGCGGGCGCCCAGATGCAGGTTGGAGAGTTTTCCGGTACGCCGCCCGTGACCCCATTCGGCCGCCAGGACCACCAGATCCAGCGTGTGTACGGGTTTGACCTTGAGCCAGGACGCGCCGCGCCGGCCCGCGCTGTACGGGGCGTCGAGGGCCTTCACCACGACGCCCTCGTGGCCCCGGGCCAGGGTGTCGGCCAGGAAGGTCTCGGCCTCGGCGGCATCGCCCGGCCCCGAGACCAGCGTCCGCCGGACCCGCATCGGCTCGGGCACCAGCCGTGCCAGTTCCGCGTGCCGCTCGGTGAACGGCAGGTACAGCAGCTCCCGCCCGTCGACGGAGAGGGCGTCGAAGAAGACGGGGGAGACGGGCACGGTCTCCGCTGCCGCCGCCACGTCCACGCGGGACCCCACCCGGCCGGCCGTCTCCTGGAAGGAACGTGGCCGCCCCTGTTCGTCCAGCGCGATCACCTCGCCGTCCAGGATGAACCGCTCGCCCCGCAACTCCAGTGCGGCGGCGGTGAGTTCGGGCAAGCGGTGGGTTATGTCGTCGAGGGTGCGGGTGTAGACACGGACGTCCTCGCCGGCGCGGTGCAGCTGTACCCGGATGCCGTCGAGCTTCTCCTCGACCGCGCAGGCGCCGAGCTTGCCGACCGCCTCGGACACGGAGGCGGCGGTGTGCGCCAGCATCGGCAGCACCGGGCGGCCGACGGTGAGCCGGAAGCCGTCCAGGGCCCCCGGGCCGTCCGTCAGGAGGGCCCGCGCCACCGCCTGCAGCGAACCGGCGAGCATCACCGCCCGCCGTACGTCCCCCGCGGGCGCGCCGGTCGCCTCGGCGAGCCCCTCCACCGCGACGGCGTCCAGAGCACCCTGGCGCACCTCACCGGTGAGCAGCCCGAACAGGAACCGCTGTTCCTCCTCGGTGGCCGCCGCCATCAACTCGCCCACCAGGCGGGTCCGTTCGGCTTGCGATCCGGTGCCGGAGACCTTGCCTAGCGCGGTGAGCCGGGCGTCCACCTCGCGCACGGTGAGGGTGGGTTCGGCGGCCGGGTCGACCCGCCGGCTGAGCACCTTCCAGCCGATGCCGAGCCGGCCCTGAGGCAGCCGCCCCGCCAGATAGGGGATCACGATCGGCACGTCGTCCGCCCCGGCGTCGCGGAACAGCTCCGCGAGCAGAGCGGTCTTCCGGGACCGCGCCGAGGTGGCGGCGACCTCCTGGGACACATGAGCGAGCCGACTCAGCAGCATGCAGCCATGGTGCAACGCGGACGCCGGGTTCACACCCGTTCGGAGGCGGAGAGCGCGCGGCGTCCGCGGCGACCACCTCCACGCGGTAGGTCGCCCCGATGCGGCCGGATTGACAAATGGCTTTGCCGATTCTGCAATGAGGTGATGAGGGATGGGATGAGTGACGCGGCCCCTGGGGGTGTCGGAGCCGGGCGGCGAGCGGCCGGCGACGCGGCGACGGACGAGGTTCTCGCCGAGGTCGGTCCGCGGCTGCGGCGGATCAGGAAGGAGCGCGGCGCGACGCTGGCCGGACTGTCCGAGGCGACCGGCATCTCGGTGAGCACGCTCTCGCGCCTGGAATCCGGGCTGCGCAAGCCCAGCCTGGAGCTGCTGCTGCCCATCGCGCGGGCCCATCAGGTCCCGCTGGACGAGCTGGTAGGCGCCCCGCCGGTCGGAGACCCCCGGGTGCGCGCCGAGCCGATCGTGCGGGGCGGCCGGACGTACTGGCCGCTGACCCGCCAGCCCGGCGGACTCCAGGCCTACAAGATGCTCGAACCGCAGCGGACCATGGCACCCGACCCCCGGACGCACGAGGGCTACGAGTGGCTGTACGTGCTGTCCGGGCGGCTGCGGCTGGTGCTCGGCGAGCACGACGTCGTGCTCGGGGCGGGGGAGGCGGCGGAGTTCGACACCCGGGTTCCGCACTGGTTCGGGTCGACGGGGGAGGGGCCCGTGGAGTTCCTGAGCCTGTTCGGGCCGCAGGGGGAGCGGATGCACGTACGGGCGCGGCCCAAGGTGCGGGGCAAGGAGCTGTGAGAACGGGCGGCGGGGCGGCTCGCGCCGGGCGTGGCGAAGACGTTCGCGCCGGGCGTGGCGAAGGACCTTGCGCCGGCGTGGCGAAGACGACGGCCGCCGGCTGTTCCCAGGTCGGCAAGCGACCGCTTAGTATGCGATCGACCCCGGTCAGACGACGCAGTCCCCTGGAGGCCCCGCATGCAGGCATGGCAAGTGCACCAGAACGGCGAGCCCGCAGAGGCGATGCGCCTCCAGGAGGTGGATCGGCCGACGCCCGGTGACGGTCAGGTCCTGCTCAAGGTGCGCGCCGCGAACATCAACTTCCCGGACGCGCTGATGTGCCGCGGCCACTACCAGGTCAGGCCGCCGCTGCCGTTCACGCCCGGCGTGGAGATCTGCGGCGAGACCGAGGACGGACGCCGGGTGATCGCCAACCCCGCGCTGCCGCACGGCGGATTCGCCGAGTACGCGATCGCGGACGCCGCAGCCCTGCTGCCGGCGCCCGACGCCCTCGACGACGCCGAGGCCGCGGCCCTGCACATCGGCTACCAGACCGGCTGGTTCGGCCTGCACCGACGGGCCCGCCTGGAGGCCGGCGAGACCCTGCTCGTCCACGCGGCCGCCGGAGGGGTCGGCAGCGCGGCCGTGCAGCTCGGAAAGGCGGCGGGCGCGACGGTCATCGGTGTCGTGGGCGGCGCCGACAAGGTTGCCGTGGCGCGCGAGCTGGGCTGCGACGTCGTCATCGACCGGCGGACCGAGGACGTCGTAGGCGCCGTCAAGGAAGCGACCGGCGGACGCGGCGCCGACGTGATCTACGACCCCGTCGGCGGCGAGGCCTACACCCAGTCCACGAAGGTCGTCGCCTTCGAGGGCCGGATCGTGGTCGTCGGCTTCGCGAGCGGCTCGATCCCGAGCCCCGCGCTGAACCACGCCCTCGTCAAGAACTACGCGATCCTCGGCCTGCACTGGGGCCTGTACAACACCAAGAACCCGAAGCTGGTCCTGCACTGCCACGAGCAGCTCACCGAGCTGGCCGCACGCGGCGCCATCAGGCCGCTGGTGAGCGAGCGGGTGCCGCTGAGCGGGGCGGCCGCCGCCGTGCAGCGGGTCGCCGACGGAGTCACCACCGGGCGGATCGCCGTGGTGCCCACACTGGAGAACGGAGCCGCCGCATGACCGACGCAGCCGACCTGCGCCGCCGCACCCAGGAGTTGCTGGCCGAGCATCCTCCCCGGGAGACCGATCGCCTGGACTTCCTGAAGGCACGCTTCGACGCCGGGCTCGCCTGGGTGCACTACCCCGAGGGCCTCGGCGGTCTCGGTGCCCCACGCAGCCTCCAGGCCGTCGTGGACGCCGAGCTGGCGGCCGCGGGCGCACCCGACAACGACCCGCGGCGGATCGGCATCGGCCTCGGCATGGCCGCCCCGACCATCCTCGGCTTCGGCACCGAGGAGCAGAAACGGCGCTTCCTGCGGCCCCTGTGGGTCGGCGAGGAGGTGTGGTGCCAGCTCTTCAGCGAGCCCGGCGCGGGTTCCGACCTCGCCGCCCTCGGCACCCGCGCGGTCCGCACGGACGGAGATGAGGCGGGCAGCGGCGGAGAGTGGGTGGTCAACGGGCAGAAGGTGTGGACCTCCAGCGCCCACGTCGCCCGCTGGGCCATCCTCATCGCCCGCACCGACCCGGACGTGCCCAAGCACCGCGGCATCACCTACTTCATCTGCGACATGACCGACCCGGGCGTCGAGGTACGGCCGCTGCGCCAGATCACCGGCGAGGCCGAGTTCAACGAGGTCTTCCTCACCGACGTCCGCATCCCCGACGCGCATCGCCTCGGCGAGGTCGGCGACGGCTGGCGGGTCGCCCAGACCACGCTGATGAACGAGCGCGTGTCCATCGGCGGCATGCGCATCCCGCGCGAGGGCGGCATGATCGGCCCGGTCTCCAAGACCTGGCGCGAGCGGCCCGAGCTGCGCACGCACGACACGCACCAGCGGCTTCTGAAGCTGTGGGTCGAGTCCGAGGTCGCCCGGCTCTCCGGCGAGCGGCTGCGCCAGCAGCTCGCCCAGGGCCAGCCCGGCCACGAGGGCTCCGGCATGAAACTCGGCTTCGCCCGGCTCAACCAGGAGATCAGCGGACTGGAGGTCGAACTCCTCGGTGAGGAAGGCCTGTTGTACGAGGACTGGACGATGCGCCGGCCGGAACTGGTCGACTTCACCGGCCGGGACGCCGGATACCGCTACCTGCGCTCCAAGGGCAACAGCATCGAGGGCGGGACCAGCGAGGTCCTGCTGAACATCGTCGCCGAACGCGTCCTGGGCCTGCCGTCCGAGCCGCGCACCGACAAGGACGTCGCATGGAAGGACCTCGCCCGATGAGCCAGGTGAGCACCGAGCCCGATCTGCTCTACACCGAGGAGGAGGAGGCGCTGCGCGCCGCCGTGCGCGACCTCCTCGCCGACCGCTGCGCCGCGGCGGACGTCATCACCCGCACCGAGTCGGGCACTCCGCACGACCCAGAGCTGTGGAAGGCCCTCTCGGAGGGCATGGGCCTCGCCGGCCTGCTGGTGCCCGAGGAGCAGGGCGGCCAGGGTGCCACGCACCGCGAAGCCGCCGTGGTCCTGGAGGAGTTGGGCCGCGCGGTCGCGCCCGTGCCCTACCTGACGAGCGCCGTGGTCGCGACCGAGGCGCTGCTGGCCTGCGAGGGACCGGCTGCGGCCGAACTGCTCGCCGCTCTCGCCTCCGGCCGGACGGTCGGCGCCCTCGCCGTCCCGCTGAACGTCGGACCGGGCGCCGCTCACCAGCTCGTACGGCTGGAGAACGGCTTCCTGCACGGCGAGTTGACGGGCATCGCGGACGCGGCCGCCGCCGACGTACTGCTGGTTCCGGCCGAGGACGGCGGGCTGTACGCCGTCGACGCGGACGCCGTCACGATCGTCCCGCAGGTCTGTCTCGACCAGACCAGGCCGCTCGCCCGGATCACCTTCGACTCGGCGCCCGCACGGCCGCTCACCGCGGATGCGTCGACGGCCGTAAGGCGTGCGCTGCGGGCCGGCGCCGGACTGCTCGCGTCCGAGCAGCTCGGTCTCGCCGACTGGTCGTTGACCGAGACGGTCCGCTACCTCAAGGAGCGCAAGCAGTTCAACCGGCCGGTCGGCGGATTCCAGGCGCTCAAGCACCGGCTGGCCCAGGTGTGGCTGGAGGTCGTCAACACCCGCGCCGCCGCCAGGAACGCCGCCGACGCGCTGGCCACGGGCAGCGCGGACAGCGACGTGGCGGTCGCCGTCGCCCAGGCGTACGCGGCACCCGTCGCCGTGCACGCCGCCGAGGAGGCGCTCCAGCTGCATGGCGGCATCGGCATGACGTGGGAGCACCCGACGCACCTGTATCTGAAGCGCGCCAAGGCCGACTCGATCGCCTACGGCACGGCGGGCGCGCACCGCGCGGCCCTGGCCGAACTGGTCGATCTCCAGGCGCCCTGACACCGTCCCGAGTGAAGCCCGCCCCACCTGGGGCGGGCTTTCTTCGTGTGCCGACGAAACGCGTGGAGGCAAGGGGGGAACGCCACATCCCGCCCGGATCCGGTGAAGTGAACGCGTCGCGTCGGTCCGGCCAACTCCCTTCAGGGCAGGGTTTCTTGAGCCCCGTCGGCCGCATACTCCCTGAGGTCCCGTACGGCATCCTCAAGGGAGGCGGAGCATGGCCCTTACCACCCGTCGCAGAGCCCTCACCACCTTCGGCGCCGCCCTCGCGGGCTCGTTCGCCCTGCCCGCGTCGCGGGCTCTCGCGGCCGAGGCGAAGCCCCGCACGCGCCCGCTGTGGCGCGCGCACGCGCACAACGACTACGAGCACCCGCGCCCCCTCTTCGACGCCGTCGACCACCGCTTCGGCAGCGTCGAGGCCGACATCTACCTCGTCGGCGACCAACTCCTCGTCGCCCACGACCCGGTGGAGCTCGACCCCACCCGCACGCTCGAATCCCTCTACCTAGAACCGCTGGCCGCCCGTGTCAGGGCCGACCACGGCTCGGTGTACCGGGGTTACCACAGGCCGCTGCAACTGCTCATCGACATCAAGACCGAGGGCTCCTCGACGTACCTCGAACTCGACCGTCATCTGCGCCGCCACCGGCACCTGTTCACGAGGTACGCGCACGGTCGGGTGCACCGAGGCCCGATCACGGCCGTGATCTCCGGGGACCGCGCCGCGCGGACGCCCATGGAGGCGCAGACCGAGCGGCTCGCCTTCTACGACGGCCGACTCGCCGACCTCGGCGCCGCCGCCCCCGCCTCCTTCATCCCGCTGATCAGTGACAACTGGACACTCAACTTCAGCTGGCTGGGCGAGGGACCGTTCCCGGACGCCGAGCGCGAGAAGCTGCGGGCCATCGTGGCGGCCGCGCACGCGCGTCGGCAGAAGGTCCGGTTCTGGGCCACACCCGACCTTGCGGGTCCGACACGCGAGGCGCTCTGGCGCGAACTCCTGGCCGCCGACGTGGACTACCTCAACACCGATGACCTGGGCGGTCTCGAAGAGTTCCTGGACGCTCACGACCGACGGTAGAAGACCACCCGTTCGGGGGACACGTCAGCCGCCCGGACGATCCCTCCGCTACGCCACACTTACGGCCGAACGCCGCGAAGTGGACGTGGCGGAGGAGGTTGACGATGGCCATTTCCATCTCTGTGGTGCTGCTGCTCCTGGTGCTGGCGGTGATCTTCCTGCGCAACGGAGGGCTGAAGATCTCCCACGCGCTGGTCTGCGCCCTGCTCGGGTTCCTGCTGGCCAGCACGAGCATGGCCCCGACCATCCACAGCGGTCTCACCGCGACGGCTGACATCGTGGGCAGTCTGACGCCATGACGTGCCGCCGCGTCACCGGCCCGCGAACACCCCGATGCCGTTGGGGACGGGACGCTCGGCGCCGCCGCTCGGGTGGTTGAGGACACTGACGCCGTCCGCCCCCGCCTGCCGGGCGACCATCGTGGTGGATCCGCCACCGTCCAGGCTGAAGGCGTCCTGCGACCCCAACTGCTTCATCACCGCCGTCACTTCGGCGATGGTGAGCCCGTTGCGGAACTCCGGGGCGCCGTCCAGGGCAAGGAGCTGCATCCGGCGCCCGTGGTCGGAGAAGCCCACCGCGGTCCGTACGGCGGAGGTCTTGTCGTCCAGACCCGGCAGCGGCACACCGTCGGTCGTCATCGGATACCCCCCGACCGCGAACCGGTACGGCACCCGGGAGGACTTCGCCACCAGCCGGTGCCGCACCCCCACCCATTCACCCACGGACAGCTTCCGCAGCTCCTGGGCGCCCGCCTCACGGCCGACCAGCACGGTGGTGCCGGGTGCGATGGCCCCGCCGCCCGGAGTGTCGGCGGCGGACACGACCCGGCCGCGGCGGACCGTCACCTCGTAGGTGTCGGTGCTGCACGGCGCGGCCCGGTTCGTGTCCGTGCCACAGGTCGCGCGCACCCGCGAGACGCTGCCCCAGTCCGCGGTGAACGCGCCGACGGAGCCGACCGGGAGCGCGTACTGGTTGAACCCGCCGAGCGGCCAGGTGCCTTCGGGGCTGCGGACGGACCCGTCCAGGGCCACGCTGTCCAGCCGGGCCCGGCGGTCGACGCCCACACCGAACACGTCCTCGGTGGTGGTGCCGGGCGGCAGCGCCGGTCCGAATCGCTGGCCGTCGGGGACCGCGGCCTTGAGCCCATGGCCGCTCGCGATCGCCGGACCCACGGTCGCGCCCGTCGCCTCGACACCCGGATGCTGGGTCTCCGTGATGTTGAAGAAGTCGCCGTTGACCCCGGCGACGGCGCCTCGGGAGTCGGCCAGCTCGGACACGGGCTCCCGGGACGCCACGGCGCCGGGGTAGAGGAGGTCGACGCGCACATGGGGATTGCGCAGATCGACGTTCAACACGTGTGCGTGAGCGACTCCCTTGGCCGCCGGGATGTCCAGCTGTGTGTACTCGACGCCGGGCGCGATGTCGGTCGCGCCCTCCGCGCCGCTGGCCGGTGCCGCCCCCGTCAGGGCCGCACCGGCCAGCGCTCCGCTTGCCGTGAAGACCGTCAGTGCCGTTCTGAACCGTCTGCCGCGACGTGTCACCGTGCCCCCTGATGTCTCGTCAACTTTCCCAGGACTCAGGGGAATTGCACCAGAGGTTGGTACCCGGGCCGGTGGCTAGACGCCGACGACGCGGGAACGGATCAGAAAACGCACTCCTTCGGGTGCTTCGAGGGAGAAGCCGCTGCCCCGGCCCGGCACGACATCCACGATCAGGCGCGTGTGGTTCCACAGTTCGTACTGGCTCTTCGAGATCCAGAAGGTGATGGGCTCGTCGACGCCCTCGACCTCCAGCTCGGCCAGCAGCACGTCGGAGCCACCGGTGCGGAACTCGCCCTCCGGGTAGCACATGGGCGCGCTGCCGTCGCAGCAGCCTCCCGACTGATGGAACATCAGCGGTCCGTGCTGGGTGCGCAGTCGCCGCAGCAGCTCGGCGGCCGCCGGCGTCAGCTCCACGCGCGGGACGACGTCCATCGGCTCTCCCCCTCGGGTCTCACGGCTCTCACGGTCGTGCGCGGAACGCCGACGCGGAGCACGACTCAGCCGACCATCCCGGACGTTGCGAGAGGGTTGCACGCCCCGGACGCACAAGAGACCGGCCCCCGGTGACGCCCGCGTACTGCGGGTCGTCACCGAGGACCGGCCTCGGGAGTGCTGGATGCCGGCGGACGAGGTGTCAGCCGCGCACGGGTGGGAGTCGGCCGACGTGGTGGGTCAGCAGATGCGCGGGAGTTGCTCGCCCAGCGGCATGTCCACCACCCGGGTGCCGCCCAGGCCGGTGGCCGCGACCACCATGCCGGGGTGCTCGGGGACGCAGCGGCCGATCGCCACGGACTCCTTGCCCAGCGGGTGGGCGCGCATCGCCGCGAGCACGGCGTCGGCGTGCTCGGCCGCCACGAACGCCACCAGTTTGCCCTCGTTGGCCACGTAGAGCGGGTCGAGGCCGAGGAAGGCGCAGGCGTTGGCGACCGTCTCCGGGACGGGCAGGGAACGCTCATCGAGCGTGATGCCGACCCGTGCCGCGGAGGCGATCTCGTTCAGGGAGGTGGCCAGACCGCCGCGGGTCGGATCGCGCAGCACATGGAGGTCGGGGCAGACGGCCAGCATGTCCGCGACCAGACCGGCCAGCGACGCGGTGTCGCTCTGGATCTCGACGCCGAACTCCAGCCCCTCCCGCACGCTCATGATCGCCACCCCGTGCACGCCGATCGGCCCGCTGACCAGCACCACGTCACCGGGGGCCGCGCGCTGCGGGCGGATGTCGACGCCGTCCGGGATCAGGCCGATCCCGGCGGTGTTGATGAAGATGCCGTCGCCGTGGCCCGCGTCGACGACCTTGGTGTCACCGGTCGCGACCACTACCCCGGCCGTCCGGGCCGCCTCGCCCAGTGCCTCGGCCACGCGCCCCACGACGGAGAGCTCGACGCCCTCCTCGAGGATGAACCCGCAGGAGAGGTAGGCCGGTACGGCCCCCGCCATGGCCAGGTCGTTGACCGTGCCGTTGACGGCGAGGTCCCCGATGCTGCCGCCGGGGAAGAACAGCGGCCGTACGACGAACGAGTCGGTGGAGAAGGCGAGCCGGGCGCCGCCCATCAGCAGATGGGCGGAGTCGCCGAGTTCGGCGAGCACATCGCTGCCGAAGGCGGGCGCGAACAGGTGCTCCACCAGTTCCGCGGAGAGAGTGCCGCCACCGCCGTGCCCCATGATGATCCTGTCGTGGTCGCGCAGCGGCGCCGGGCAGGTCCAGGAGGAGAAGTCGACGGGAGCGTAGGCGGAGTCAGCCAACGGAGCTCGCCTCCTTGTCCGGGGTCTCCAGCCGCCGGTAGAGGTAGTAGGCGGCGCACGCGCCCTCGCTGGAGACCATGGTCGCGCCCAGCGGATTGCGCGGGGTGCACTCCTTGCCGAACGCGGCGCACTCGTGCGGCTTGATGAGACCTTGGAGCACCTCGCCGCTGCGGCAGACGGTCGACTCCTCGGTGTCGATGCCGGTCACCGAGAAGCGGTGCTCGGCGTCGTACTCGCGGTACTTGGGCGACAGCCGCCAGCCGCTCTGCGGAATCATGCCGATCCCGCGCCAGGCCCGGTCGGTCACCTCGAAGACGTCGGACAGCATGGCGCGGGCCGCCGGGCTTCCCTCGGGCTGCACCGCGCGCGGATAGGCGTTCTCCACCGTGTGCTGCCCGGCCTCCAGCTGCCGTACCGCGCGGCGGATGCCCTCCAGGATGTCGAGCGGCTCGAATCCGGTCACCACGATCGGCACCCGGTGCCGCTCGGCGAGTTCGGGATACTCGGACATGCCCATCACCGTGCAGACGTGCCCGGCGGCGAGGAACGCCTGTACCCGGCAGTCCGGCGAGTTCATGATCGCGTCGATGGCCGGGGGCACCTTGACGTGGGAGACCAGCAGGCTGAAGTTGGCGATGCCCAGCTTCTTGGCCTGATAGACGGTCATCGCGTTGGGCGGCGCCGTGGTCTCGAAGCCGATGCCGAAGAACACGACCTGCCGGTCGGGGTTCTCCTGCGCGATCTTCAGCGCGTCCAGCGGCGAGTACACGACGCGGACGTCCGCGCCCTCGCTCTTGACCTTGAACAGGTCGCGTCCGCTGCCGGGCACGCGCAGCATGTCGCCGAAGGAGCAGAAGATCACGTCCGGGCGGGAGGCGATCTCCAGCGCCTTGTCGATGATCTCCAGCGGGGTCACACAGACCGGGCAGCCCGGACCGTGGATCAACTGGATCTCCTCGGGGAGAAGTTGGTCGATGCCGTGGCGGATGATGGAGTGCGTCTGACCGCCGCAGACCTCCATGATCGACCAGGGCCGGGTGGTGACCGCCCTGATGTCGTCGAACAGCCGCTTGGCGAGGACCGGGTCGCTGAACTCGTCCAGGTACTTCATGACCGCGCCTCCTTCTCGACACCCTCCAGGGGCGGGAGTCCGGTTCCGACGGGGCGCTCGGCGCCCGCGTCCCGGGCGGCCTTGCCCCAGGCGTCGCCGAACTCCTCTTCCAGCACCCCGAGGTTCTCGAAGAGCTCCAGGGTCTGCTTCGCGGACTCCTCGTCCAGCCGCTGCAACGCGAATCCCACATGGACGATGGCGTAGTCACCGACCTTCATGTCCGGTACGTACTCCAGACACACGTCCTTGACGACACCGCCGAAGTCCACCTTGGCCATCCGCGTCGCGTCGCGTTCCTCGATCTCCAGCACTCGGCCGGGTACGGCCAGACACATGACTCGCTCCTGACTCGCTACAGCGCTCCTGTCGCGCTAGTCCCGTGCTCGGGCGGCGACGATCAGCTGCCCGAGGGCCAGACCGCCGTCGTTGGGGGGAACCCTGTGGTGTCTCAGTACGGTGAAGCCGTCCCGTTCCAGGACGGCGCCACAGCCCTCGGTGAGCAGGGCGTTGCAGAACACCCCGCCGCTCAGGGCGACCGTGCTGATGCCGGTCCTCTCTCGCGCCACCGTGCACACCTCCAGGACCAGATCGACGACGGCCCGATGGAACCGACGGGCCACCGGACCGGCCGTGACACCGGCCCGGACGTCCGCGACGGCGGCGGCCAGGACCGGCGCCGGATCGGCGATCAGCGGCACCTCGGGGTCCTGACGGACCGCTCTCAGCATGAACCGGTACGCGTCGTTCCGCTCGTCGTCGGCGAGCGGGCCCGCCAGGTCGTCCAGTGCCGCGTTCTCCAGTTCCATCGCCGCCTGCGCCTCGTACTCCACCCGGTGGCAGACCCCCGCGAGCGAGGACACCGCGTCGAAAAGGCGTCCCATGCTGGACGTGGGAACGCAGTTGAGCCCCCGTTCCAGCTGCCGTTCGAGCAGCCGCCGCTCCTCGGGGGTGGCGGCCGCGGCGCACGGCAGCTCGTCCCGCCAGGGCAGTCCCGCCGCCCGCAGATGCGACAGCGCCATCCGGTAGGGATTGCGTACGGCAGCGTCGCCGCCCGGCAGCGGCACATAGCCCAGATGAGCGAACCGCCGGTATCCGTCGTAGTCGGCGAGCAGCACCTCACCGCCCCACACGGCACCGTCGTCGCCGTAACCGGTCCCGTCGAACGCGACCCCGATCACCGGCGCCGATCCGTCGAGACCGTGCTCGGCCATCGCCGAGGCGACGTGGGCGTGATGGTGCTGCACCTGGCGCAGCGTCAGGCCGCGGGCCTCGGCGGCGCGCCGCGCCCACTGGGTGGCGCGATAGCCGGGATGCCGGTCCGCGACCAGCAGACGCGGCGCTACGGCGGTGAGGTCCGTCAGATGGCCGGTGGCCCGCTCGAACGCGGTCAGGGTGGCCAGGTCGTCCATGTCCCCGACATGCGCGGACAGCCAGGCGTAGCGGCCGTCCCCGGCGCAGAACGTGTTCTTGAGGTCCCCGCCCACGGCCAGCGCCGGGACCACCGGCACCGGCAGCGCGATCGGGAAAGGGGCGTAGCCGCGCGAGCGGCGGACCGGAAGCTCGGCGCCGGCGCACACCCGAACCACCGAGTCGTCGCAGGGCACATGGATGGGACGGTCGTGGGCGAGCCAGGCGTCGGCGAGCCCCGCCAGCCGGGTCAGCGCCTCGGCGTCGTCGGTGACGATGGGCTCGCCCGAGCGGTTTCCGCTGGTCATGACGAGGACGGCCGGGCCCGGCGGATCACCGGGCAGCCCCAGAAGCAGCCGGTGCACCGGGGTGTACGGGAGCATGAAGCCGAGGTCGGGGCTGCCGGGCGCGACCCCCGCCGCGATCTCCTCGCCCGCCCCCGCGCGGCGTCGCAGCAGGACCACCGGTTTGCGCGGACCGAGGAGCAACTCCCGCTCCACCGGGCCGACATGGGCCAGCCGCCGGACGGTCTCCAGCGAGCCGGCCAGCACCGCGAAGGGCTTGCCGCCGCGGTTCTTGCGCTTGCGCAGGGTGCGGACGGCCGCGGGATCGCCCGCGTCGCACGCCAGGTGGTAGCCGCCGATCCCCTTGACCGCCACCACGGCGCCCTCGGCCAGCAGCCGCCGGGCCTCGGCGAGCGCCTGCCCGTCGCTCAGCTCGCCGGGATCACCGGGGCCGGTGCGCAGGGTGAGCCGGGGGCCGCAGGCGGGGCAGGCGATCGGCTGGGCGTGGAAGCGCCGGTCGGCCGGGTCCGCGTACTCACGGGCGCAGTCCGCGCACATCGGGAAGCCCGCCATGGTGGTGCTGTCCCGGTCGTACGGCAGCGAGGTCACGATGGTGAACCGCGGACCGCAGTGCGTGCAGGTGATGAACGGGTGCCGGTACCGCCGGTCGGCGGGGTCCGCGAGCTCGCTCAGACACGCGTCGCAGGTGGCGGTGTCCGGGGAGACCAGCGTGCGGCCGGGCCCGCCGGAGGAGGGGCGGATGGTGAACACCGAGCCGTCGTCGACCAGGGGCACGGCACGGTGTTCGACCGACTCGACGACCGCGAGCGGCGGCGGCCGCGTCCCGATCCGCGCGCAGAAGGCCGCCACGTCGGCGGCCGGCCCCTCCACCTCGGCCTCGACGCCCCGCGCGTTGTTGGTGACCCAGCCGGTCAGCCCGAGTTCCTCCGCGAGGGTGTACACGAAGGGCCGGAATCCCACTCCCTGGACGACGCCCGTGACGGTGATGTGCCTGCGCTCGCGCCCCGGGGTCCGTTTCACCGCGCGTGCCCCTGCTCCCGGCTCCGGCCGGCTCCGGCTTCCCGCTCATGAGGGTGTCCGTCGGTGTGCGGGTGCCCGTCCGCGCGCCCGTGCCCGTCCGTGTGCGCGTGTTCGTGGCCGTTCTCGTGGCTGTGCAGGTACCGCTCGTGCTGCCGCGCCAGGACGGGTACGTGCGTCTCGTCGCCGGCCGCGCACCGCAGGACGTGCTCCAGCAGAGCGTCGACCCCCTGGCCGGTGCGGGCCGAGGTCTCCAGGACCGGCACGCCGGGATTGACCTGCTGGACACCCCGCAGGAACGCCTCCCGGTCGAAGCCCACGGCGTCCGCGATGTCGGTCTTGGTGATCACGACCAGGTGTGCGAGTCCGAAGGCCGCCGGGTACTTGACCGGCTTGTCCTCGCCCTCGGTCACCGACGCGAGCGCGACGCGCAGGGTCTCCCCGAGGTCGTAGGAGGCGGGGCAGACGAGATTGCCGACGTTCTCGACGAACAGCAGCCGGGTGCCCTCGGGCAGCCAGCCCTCGAGCCGCCGCTGGAGCATGCCCGCCTCCAGATGGCACAGCCCGTCGGTGAGGATCTGCTGCACCGGTGCGCCGGAACGGGCCAGCCGGATCGCGTCGTTCTCGGTCGCCAGGTCGGCGGTGACGGCGGCGGCCGGCGTGCCGCCCGCGACGGCCCGCGCGAGCAACTGTTCGAGCAGGGCCGTCTTGCCGCTGCCCGGACTGGACAGCAGGTTCACCGCCACCGTGCCGCGGTCACCCAGATAGCCCCGCAGGGCCAGCGCGTTCTCGTCGTTCTTGGCGAGCACGGCCTGATGCAGGTCAACGGTGCGGCACATGGCTCGCCTCCTCGTCGCGTACCGGCAGCCCGGACGGCGCGGCCCCTGGCCCGTCGTCCGCGCTCTTCCCGTCCGGCGGCCCGTCGGCGAGCATCACCCGGACGATCTCCAGTTCCCGGCCGCAGAGCAGGGTCAGCGTGGCCCCGCACACGGCGCACCACAGCACCGGAGGCATCCCGGTCGGCGCCTCGCGGCCGCAGCCGTCGCAGCGCCCCCGTGCTTCGACAGTCTCGATCAGCAGACGGGCCCCCGCCAGCGCGGTGCCCTCCGTCGCCAGGCCGAACGAGAAGTCCAGCGCGTCCGGAACCACTCCCGCGAGCTCGCCGATCCGCAGGGTCAGCGACGCGACCGGGCGGCCCTGTTCCCGCACGGCCTCCTCGACCTGTTCGACGACCGCCACGGCGATGGACAGCTCATGCATGGCCCTCACCTCCCGCTGTCGAGCCGCCGGGCGCCGCGGCGCCCGGATGTGAGGCTCCCGCCCGGCTGGTTACTCTGAGAAGACGATGACTGGGCATGAGGTCGAGCGACGCGCTCTGCTCACCCCGGTGCTGCTCCTGTTGCTGGCCGAACGCCAAGGTCATGGCTATGAACTGGTGCAGCGCCTGGGCGCTTTCGGCTGCGGCGACGCGGATCAGGCGCATGTGTACCGGCTGCTGCGGGGCATGGAGAGCAGCGGTGAGGTCACCTCGCACTGGCATGCCTCGGAGAGCGGTCCCGCGCGCCGTGTCTACGCGATCACCCAGCAGGGCGCGATGAACCTCGCCCTGTGGTTCGTCCGACTGGGCGAACTCCACGGCACCCTGCATCTCTTCCTCGAGCGGTATGTGCAGCTCGAGGATGTCGGTGGCCGCGCGGGGCGCGAGGGCGGGAGTCCGGGCGCCGGCGCGCGTCCACCGGATCACGCGCGTACGGCGGATCACATGCGCCGCATGCGCAAGTAGCGGCGGATGTCCGACAGGTTCCTCGCGACTCCGTAGGCCACTACGAGGCCCGCGGCCAGGCCCACCCATTGCCATTCCATCCTTGCCTCCATCGTGGTCAGCTCCTCTGGGGTACAGAGGTAGCGCGGTGTACCAGGTCGAGCACCAGGTCGGCGGCGGCCCCCACGGCATCGGCCACCGGGGGTGTCAGCCCCATGCCCTCGTTCGTGTCGCGGGGTTCGCAGCCGATGACGTACACCTCCTCGGGGAGCGTGCCGCCCGCACCGGCGTGCAGATCGTGCAGCAGGGCCAGCACGGTGGCGGGGTCCATGGCGTGCGTGTCCAGCGGCCCCGGCTCGGGCCGTGCGGCAGGGGGTTCGGGGCCGACGTCGATCGTGTAGAGCGTGCCGGGCGGGCCTCCGCGGCTGACGGTGTCCACCAGCACGAGGACCTGGTAGCCCTCCAGCAGCCGGTAGGCGAGGTGCACTCCGCGGATGCCGGCGTCCATCAGCTCGACGCCGGGCGGCAGTTCGGGGGTGCGTACGGCGAGCCGCCGTACGGTCTCCACCCCGAACCCGTCGTCCTGGAGGAACACGTTGCCGACTCCGGCGACCAGAATCCGGCGGGTCTCGACCCGTTCGGCCGTACCGGACGGGTCGGCGTGCTCAGGTCCGGTCATGTCGGCTCCTCCTTCAGCGGGGCCACCTCGTCGGGCTTGAAGTACAGGAAGCGGCCCTGGGCACGGCGTACGTCGGTGCCGGGATCGTCGTCCACCACGACGGCGAGATGCGTCTCGCCGTCGAGGTCGCCGACCACGGCCTCGACCGTCGCGTGCCGGCCGTAGAGGAAGGCGTCCTGGGCGTCGGAGCGGCGGGCGCCGGGCGTGAGCCGGACCCTGCTGCCGGCCCGTACGGTCTCGCCGTCGACGATGACGACGCCCGGCACCTCGGTGGCCTCGGCGTCCTGCGCAGGGTCCCACCAAGGGTGTCCGGGGCCCTGAGGCAGGCTCAGCCCGGTGTCGGGAGCAGGGGGGAGCGGCTCGTCGGCAGGGGCGTCGCCGGTGATCTCGCGCAGCCCCCGGATCGCCCCGTGCAGCCGTTCGCGGACCGCCTCCGGCATGTCGTCGACCAGGTCGATGACCCCGGCGGCGCGGGCGTCCGTGCCACGGGCCTCGCGCTTCTCCCGCTCGGTGAGCGCTGCCGTGCGCAGCGAGAGGATCTCGTCGATCTCGGTGGCGTCGTAGAGGGGCCCCGGGCTCTCCTCGGCGACGGCGGGGTGATCCTCCAGGATGATCGGCGAGGACAGCATGACGTCGTCCGTGCCGGGCGGTCCCGCGAGCACGGGCCAAGTGTGGTCGTTCCGGCAACTCGCGGCGGCCGGGCGGGCCCACTCGGGCGGGTCGGTCAGCGACAGGAACCGTCCCCCGGGCACGCCGAGCAGCAGATGCGTGCCGATCAGGCTGTGGGCCAGGGCGGTCTCCCGGTCGGTGCCGGCGTGCTCCGGGGCGGCGGTGGTGTTGTGCACGCCCACCGTGAGCCGCAGCACCCGGTAGGGTCCGGGCAACTCCTCGATACGCGGGCGCAGTTCGCCCGTCAGTCGCCGCCTGCGCCGCACCAGACGGCCCAGCGTCCGGCCCTCGGCGTCGGTCACCGGCTCGTATTCGACGGCGTCCGGCAGGTCGAACCGTACGGCGTGGACGGCGGCCTGATCACCCATCAGCTCGGCGAGCGACTCATGGATCAGGACGCGTTCCTCGTGTCCCTCGTCCCACGGCACCAACACCCGGTCGGGAAGATCGAGTTCGGGTACCTCCGTGTAGCCGCCGTCGGCGTCGAGCCGTTCGACCGTGCGCCGCCGCACGTGCAGGAAGCGCAGTTCGGCGTGGAGCCGGTCGCCTTCGCGGGGTTCCAGCAGACACTCGGTCCGCTGGACGGAGTGTTCTCCGGTCGTGGCGGACCAGGCGGGTGGCACCAGGACGCCGAACTGCCAGCGCAGTTGGTTCTTCGCGGCCGAGGCGCGGTAGGGGTAGAGGACATATCCCTCGAACAGGACGGCGTCGGCCACCGTGCGGACCTGCTCGAATTGGTTCTCCAGGGGATTGCTCATCTCAGTCGGCCCCCTTCTTCGCGTCGGCGGTGGCGAGGAGTTCGTCGAAGACCCGCTCCCAGGACGGCAGGGCGCGCGCGGAGCGGTAGCGGCGCAGGGCGTCCAGCACGTCCAGCCGCACGCGCAGCCAGCCCGAGTTGGGGAAGTACTGCTCGATCATGTTCCGCCACACGTCCACCGGCATCCGGTACGACGTCTCCTTGTGCCAGGGCACCGGCTCGGCCCGGAAGCCGTCCCGGCCGGTGAACACCGTGCCGGAGAAGAGCAGGAGCAGCGGGACCTCGCCGCGGGACAGCGCCCGGAAGTACGACGCGGACGCGACCTCGGTGTCGTACGTGCAGGGCACCGGGAGATCGACCTCCGTCGAACCGGTGAACCCCGGCACTGTGATGGAGGCGTGGGCGAACTGCAACGGCTTGAGCGTGCTGTTCCAGCGGCTCGGCTCGCCGAACAGGTCGCCCAGCATGCCGACTTCCTCCGGTTCGTAGGACCGCCCTGCGGGCTCGATACGGATCTGGCAGCGCAGCGCGAGAGCGTGCACCGGCTGGTGGTCGGCCTCCTCGATGCGCAGCCCGAACAGCAGCGTGGGCCCGGCTCCGTACGGCTCGGGGCGCACACCGGTGCAGGTGAACTGGAGGTCGGTCACGGGGCGCCCCTGGTGTGCGTGGCCGGGCCCGTGGACGGTGCCGGAGCGGCCGGGGGACCGGCTTCCCCCGATGCGGTGGAGGGCTCGGGTCGCGCCGATGCGACGGTGGGCCCGGGTTCCGGGTCCAGCGGCCGGGCGGCCGCCGTGATCCGCTCGAAGAACTCCGCGATGTCCGCCCGTGCCTCGGTACCGCCGTCGAAGCCCTTCCAATGCAGCCGCATCCGGCCGACCAACTCGTAGCAGACGTCGACCGGGACGAGCGTGCAGGTGACCGAGTCGCCGCGTCCGCGGTGCAGCAGCAGCGCCTCCACATCGGGTTCCAGCAGTTCCGCGAGCCGGCTGCGTCCGAGGACCGCGTCCCAGGTCTCCGGATCGAGCTCGCTCTCGGTGGCGCCCGCCGGGCTCGGATAGAAGGCCGCGAGCCGGTCGAGTTCGGAGTTGCGGAAGAAGAAGGCGAGCGCGACCGGGATCTGCAGCCGGTTCCAGTCCGACTCGTCCAGGTCGAACCCGGGATCGGTGAGATACCGGTCCGGGACGGCCCGGAAGCGGCCCTGCCCCGCACCCGGCCGGGTGAAGAGCAGATGGCAGGGCGGGCAGGCGCATTTGAGCGACCGCCGGGAGGTGTCGACGAGGTGCCGGTGCGCGGCGGGCAGCGGCTCCCCGCACAGGTCGCAGCGCTCGCCCTCCGGCGGCGGCCTCCGGGTGAACTGCTTGAGGACGTCGGTGGTCATGGCCCCGCCCCCAGCAGCTCGCCGGGCAGTGCCACCCGCACCGACCCGTCCTCCTCCAGCAGCGGGACGGGCTCCAGGTGGCCCTGGTCGCCCCGGCCCGCCCGGTGCACGTCGAACTCGGCGGCGCAGCCCGCGCACCGCAGCAACTCGCCCTCCAGGGCCGCCGGAGCCAGGCTCGCGGCACAGACCGGGCAGCGGTCGCGGTAGGCGTACAGCTGCCCCGGCAGACGGACCAGCAGCAGCGTGCGGCGGGCGACCTCGGTGACCCCGGTGGCCCGGTCGCCCACCGGCAGCGCGCGCGGGCCGAGGGTGTACCAGCGCGCCGGATCGCCCGGTTCCGCGGGTGGCGCCGCCTCGCCCGGTGCCTCATCCGGGCGGTGCGGCAGGATCTGGAGCAGCGCCGGCTGCGGGCTCTCCTCGGCCATTCCCTCGACCTCGATGTGCTCGACCTCGGGGGCGATCCTGGCGACCGCCTCCTCGATGGTCCAGCGCACGGTCTGGGTGGAGGACGGACAGCCGTCGCAGCTGCCGCGCAGTTTGAGCCGCAGCGTAGGGCCGTCGGCCGCGTCCAGGTCGAGCCCGGCCACCTCGACGTCGCCCGCGTGCGAGCCGAGGTAGGGGCGGACCTTGTCGAGGGCGCGGCCCACTCGGGTCGCGGTGTCCTCGGGATGCAGATCGTGCAGGATCAGCAGATCGCTGACGAGTTCGTCGGCGGTGAGGACGGCGAGGGGATCCGCGCCGTCCGGGGCGGAGCGCAGCAGGCGTACGGTCCGGGCCAGGCCCTCGCCGTAGAACTCCATGAGGCAGCGCACTAGTTCGTCCGCGGTGTCGCGCGCCTCCGGTCCCGCCTGCTGCGCCAGCTCGTCGAGCAGCGCGCCTATCCGCTCGCCCGTCTCCTGTCCGGCCATCGGCAAGCCCCTCTCCTGGGAAAGGTCAGATCCTGCGGGAGGTCAGATCCTGGGGAAGGTCGGATCCTGGGGGAGGTCAGACCGCCAGTCCGCTCAGCCCGGTCGGCAGGTGCGTCTGCTGGACGGTCTTCCCGCCGCCGACGTACATGTGCACGCCGCACGGCAGGCACGGGTCGAAGCTGCGGACGGCCCGCATGATGTCGATGCCCTTGAAGTTCTCGGGCGGGTTCTCCTCGAAGATGGGGGTGTTCTGCACCGCGTCCTCGTACGGGCCCGGTGTGCCGTAGCTGTCGCGCACACTGCCGTTCCACGGCGTCGGCGGATACGGGTGGTAGTTCGCGATCTTGCCGTCCCTGATCACCATGTGGTGGGACAGCACGCCCCGGACCGCCTCGGTGAAGCCGCAGCCGATCGACTCGTCCGGCACGTCGAACTTCTCCCAGGTCTGGGTGCGTCCGGCGCGCACCTCCTCCATCGCCTGCTCGGCGAAGTAGAGGGCGGCAGCTGCGGCGTAGGCCTGGAAGTAGGTGCGGGCCCGGTTGCGTTCGAGGGCGTTGCTCCACTGCGGGATCTTCCACTCCAGCGCCATCTCCGGCTTGGTCATCGTGCGCGGCAGGTTGATCTGCACGCTGTGCCCGGTGGCCTTGATGTAGCCGATGTCGACGAGTCCGGACAGCGCCGTGGACCAGAGCCGGGCGATCGGGCCGCCGCCGGTGTCCAGGGCCAGATGGTCGGTGCCGTCGAACCAGCGCGGAGACATGACCCAGCTGTACTTGTCCTCGAAGTCCCGCTTCTGCGGGGCCGGGATGGTGTGCTGGTTCCACGGGTGCCGTTCGTCGACGGGGTTCCCGAGCGGGTCCCGTTCGACGAACTTCTCCATGCCCGACCAGTCCTCGTAGTACGAGCTGCCGAGCAGGATGCGGATGCCGAGGTTGATGTCGACGAGGCTGTTGGTGACCAGATTGCCGTCCACGACGACACCCGGGGTGACGAACATCCGCCGGCCCCAGTTCTCCATGTTGGCGTACTGGAAGTCGCAGTACTCCGGGTCGTTCAGCGCGCCCCAGCACCCCAGCAGCACACGGCGTCTGCCCACTTCCTCGTACCCGGGCAGTGCCTCGTAGAAGAAGTCGAAGAGGTCGTCGTGGAGCGGGACGACCCGCTTCATGAACTCCACGTAGCGGGTGAGCCGGGTCAGGTAGTCGGTGAAGAGCTGGATGGTCGCGACCGTGCCGACGCCGCCCGGGTAGAGCGTGGAGGGGTGCACATGGCGACCCTCCATCAGACAGAACATCTCCCGTGTGTAGCGGCTCACTTGGAGCGCCTCACGGTAGAACTCGCCCTCCAGCGGGTTGAGCGAGCGCATGATGTCGGCGATCGTGCGGTAGCCGTGGTCGGCCGCGTGCGGGGCCTCGGTGCGCTCGGCGAGTTCGAGCACGCCGGGGTTGGTCTCGCGGACCATCCGCTCGCAGTAGTCCACGCCGACCAGGTTCTCCTGGAAGATGTTGTGGTCGAACATGTACTCCGCGGCCTCGCCGAGGTTGATGATCCACTCGCCGAGGTGCGGGGGTGCCACGCCGTACGCCATGTTCTGGGCGTAGACCGAGCACGTCGCGTGGTTGTCGCCGCAGATGCCGCAGATCCGGCTGGTGATGAAGTGCGCGTCGCGCGGGTCCTTGCCGCGCATGAACACGCTGTACCCGCGGAAGACGGACGAGGTGCTGTAGCACTCCGCGACCCGCTTCGCCTTGAAGTCGATCTTGGTGTGGATGCCGAGACTGCCCACGATGCGGGTGATCGGGTCCCACGACATCTCCGTGAGGCCGTCACCGGCCGGCTTGTTCGTCGCCGTCGCCATGGTGCCGCGCCACCTTCCTGTCGAGTGTCCTGCTCAGCGGGTGGGTAACCGTGGTCACCACGGGGCCTTGTAGCCGGTCGTGAGCTCCTCGCCCTTGCCGCGCCACTTCGGTTCCTTGTCGACGGTCTTCGCGGTGATGTTCCGCAGCCGCCGTATGACCGATCCGTAGATACCGCTCGCCGTCGCGGACACATGGCCGCCCGGCGGCTCGTCCATGAACGGCATGAACTTGTCGGGGAAGCCCGGCATGGTGCAGGCGATGCAGATCCCGCCGACGTTCGGGCAGCCGCCCACGCCGTTGATCCAGCCGCGCTTGGGCACATTGCACTTGACCACCGGGCCCCAGCAGCCGAGCTTGACCAGGCACTCCGGCGATCCGTACTCGGTGGCGAACTGCCCCTGCTCGTAGTAACCGGCACGGTCGCAGCCCTCGTGCACGGTGGCGCCGAACAGCCAGGTCGGCCGCAGCTCCTCGTCCAGCGGGATCATGGGTGCCGCACCCGCCGCCTGGTACAGCAGGTAGAGCAGGGTCTCGGAGGCGTTGTCCGGGTGCACGGGGCAGCCCGGGATGCAGACGATCGGAATGCCCGCCTTGGACTTCCACTCCCAGCCCAGATAGTCCGGCACTCCCATCGCGCCGGTCGGATTGCCGGCCATCGCGTGGATACCGCCGTACGTCGCACAGGTCCCGATGGCGACGACGGCGAGCGCCTTGGGGGTGAGGCGGTCCAGCCACTCACTGGTCGTGATCGGCTGACCCGTCTCCGGATCGTCGCCGAAGCCGCACCAGTACCCCTCCGGCTTGACCCGCTCGTTCGGTATGGACCCCTCGACGACCAGCACGAAGGGCTCCAGCTCGCCGCGGTCGGCCTTGAAGAACCACTCGACGAAATTGTCCGCGCCCTGAACGGGCCCGCACTCGAAGTCGATCAGGGGCCAGTGGACCGCCACCTTGGGCAGCCCTGGCAGGGCACCGAGCGCCAGCTCCTCGATGCTCGGCTGGGTCGCGGCGGTCAACGAGACCGAATCCCCGTCGCAGCTCAGCCCCGCGTTGATCCAGAGAATGTGGACGGTCGGGTCCTCCTGCGCGTCGTCCTGCGCGGCGGGATCGGCCGTCGTCGCGGTCGGGGCGTTCATGAGCCCTCCTGGGAATCAGCTCATTCAGGTCATAACTGGCCAAACAGCTTTTCCCATGGTTACCGCCCAGGTGCGCCGACGGTAAGTGTGAACGGGCCCTATCGCCGCCCCGCACCCGTGTCCGTGGCGGCGGGTCGTGTGGCGGCCATCGGACGGCGCGAAATGTTCGCAAAATTGCTGGGTATTTTGTTAACAATCTTGTAGCGTGCGTGACGCCTTGGGCCCGAGGTGTCAGTGGATCACTCGATACGCAACAAGAGGAGACCCCATGCAGTCGCTCTCGGAATCCTCCGATCGAGCAGCCTCCGCCCGTCCGGCGGGTGAAGGGCAAGGACGCGCCCCCGGCCGCGGGCGTCGTGTGAGGGGCATGGCGATAGCGGGCTCACTCGCCCTGACGGCGTTCGCGGTGCCATCGTCCGCGGTCGCGTCCCAGGGGCAGACCGCGTCGCATGCGCATGTCGTGGACCCGGAGGACGCCGCTCTGGCCTTCGACGCCGGCGCCTACACGACACTCACCGTCACCGTCGACGGGCAGCCGATCAAGGTGCGCTCCTACAAGGAACTCTGCTACGTCGCCGACCCGGTCGCCGCGGCCGCGCAGCAGTCCGGCATCAACGGTTCCACCACCATCGCGAACACGCGCTGCGGCTACGAGAGCGTGAACGTCTTCGTGCCCGAGAGCGCCTTCGACGACCAGCGCGCGCCTGTCTACTTCGCGGTGAACAACGCGGGCTGGATGGCCAGTTACATCAAAGCGAGCGTCACCGACGGCGCCTCCTACAACAGCGCGACGAGCAACGTCGGCGCGGCGCTGAAGGCCGGGTACGTCTTCGTGGACGTCGCCAACCGCAGCCGCGGCCTGGCCGGCGCCGACGGATCCTCGCCGGGCAAGGCCCCCGCCGCGGTGGTCGACGCCAAGGCCGCGGTGCGCTATCTCCGTCTCAACGACGCCGCCATGCCCGGCAGCGCCGAGCGGATCGTCGTCAACGGCACCAGCGGCGGCGGCGCGCTGTCCTCGATCCTGGGCGCCTCGGGCAACAGCGCCGAGTACGACTCCTACCTCGCCGCGATCGGCGCGGCGGGCATCGACTCCAAGGGCCGCAGCACCCTGCGCGACGACGTGTTCGCGGTCAACGCGTACTGCCCGATCACCGACCTCGGCAACGCCGACACGGCCTACGAGTGGCTCTACAACGTCCTCGGCACCCGCGACGCGACCGGCTCGAACGCCACGCCCGAGGACGCCGCCGAGATCGTGGCCGGGTTCCCCGCGTACGAGAAGAGCCTCAAGCTCCGTAACCCCGACGGTTCCAGGCTGACCGCCGACGACATGCTCGACACGATCAAGAAGGAGGTGATCCGCTCCGCGGAGACCTATATGAAGGCCGACCCGGCCAACGACGTTCCGGCGCTCGGAGCCACCTTCGACATCACGTCCGGCGGGCCCGGCGGGACCACCACCAAGTCGTACGTCAACGACTGGATCGACGTCGACAACGCGACGGACAAGGTGCTGTCGGTCGACATGGCGAAGTACCTGAAGTTCGTGGCCACCCAAGCCACGTTGAAGACGACGCCCGCCTTCGACGCCGTGGGCGTGCACGGGAACACCACCAGCCGGACGGAGACCAACCTCTTCGGCCCGTACACCCAGACGTACATGAACTACACCGAGTGGAGCTGGAACCACAACGACGTCGCCGGTGACGGCAGCGGCACCGACGACACCGGGCTGACCTGGGACCAGTACACCGGCAGGAAAAGCACGACTCTCGACGACCAGATCCATCTGATCGACCCCATGGACTTCGTCGGCACGAGCGCCGACACGGCGCCCAACTGGTACGTCCGCAACGGCACCCGCGACCGGGACACCTCCTTCATCATCTCGGTCAACCTTGACCGTGCGCTGGAGGCGGACAAGCTGGTCAAGAACGTCGACTACCGGCTCGCCTGGAACCAGCCGCACGCCGGCAACTACGACGTGCCCGAGGCCATGGCCTGGATCGCCGAGGTGGTCGGCAAGGCCGGCGACCCGCTCGCCACTCCCCACCACGGCCCCTTCGCGCGCTAGCCGCACCGGCCGAGCCAGCCGTGAGCCGCGGGGTCCCGTCCTGGGGGCGGGGCCCCGTTCCGGCGGGAGGGCCCCCGGCTGGCGGTAGGGCCCGTGTCAGCCGGAGGCGCCCGTGCCGGCCGGAGCCGTCGGCCCGGACGCTCGCTACTCGGTCCCCGGTCCGTCGTTTCCCGTCGGTTCGCCGTCCGCCGGGAGCGGGGCTCCCCCATTCATCTGGATCACCATGTACGCCTCCCCGTCCCCGGGCGGCCGGGTCCACGAACGGGTGGTGAACGAGTGCAGCCGCCCGGCCCGGATCGCGTGACGCGGCAGATGGACTCCGAACTCGGCGGCCACTGCCTCCAGCAGTCGCCGTTCCGCCTCCGCGCTGCCCTCCGATCCGCCGAAGAACCGGTCGGGATCCAGCGTCTCCGGTATCTCCCCGCTCCGCCGGACCTCCCCCTCCGTGTACGTGAACGCGTACTGCTCGGTACCGTCCCGCGCCACCGAGAGGTGGAAGAACGGCTCCCCGTGCCGCGCCCCGAGGCCGCTCCACACCACCACCGCGCGGCCGGCCGCGCCGGCGCGTGCCGCCGGGGAGACGAACCGCCGCCCGCCGAAGGAGGCGGGGTCGCCGTCGTAGGCGAAGCTCCAGCCGTTGCCGGCCCGGCCGACGGCCACGAGGGCCTCGTCCCGGTAGGAGGAGAACTCCCTCTTGCCACGGAGCGATCTGCTCCGTGCCTCCCAGAGGGGCATGGGCTCGAGGAGCCCGGGGCTGTCGTCCGCGAGACGTCCGGGCAACTCCCGCGGTTCCACACCCTCCACCAGGACGAACCGGTAGGACCTGTGGCTGTCGCCCTGCTCCGGATCCGCGAGCCACGCCAGTCCGCCCGGGTCGAGACCGGGCGTCGGATCGGGGACCTCACCGGCCTGCCCTCCTCTCGGGGTGGACAGCAGCTCGCGGCCCCGCTCCGGGGTCAGCAGCGGCCCGAGCACGGGGTCGGCCACCCACCCCAGAGGCGCCAGATGATGGGGTCCCAACGGCTCCCACAGGGGCACGGCGTTCCTCAGCGTTTGCCACGCCCCGTCGGTGTCTCCCCACCGCGCCGACTCCCGCGCCCGCCCGACCGCCTCTCCGAACGGTCCGCCCGGTGCGTACCGATAGGTGCCACCCCTCACCTGATCCAGCGTCGCGAAGGCCATTGACACCAGGTCGTCGTCGGCACCCCGCAGGTTGTACTTCAGCATGGAGTCGTCCCAGTGCGAGTTCGCCGCGTGCTCGGCGACCAGCGGTGGCAGCAGATCGGGCGCGTACCGAGGGTCCGTCACCAGGTCCTCGAAATACACCATGTAGGTCCGGCCGAGCAGACGCCGTATCTGGTCACCCAGACCGGCGGCCCGGGGCCTGCCATACCTCCGGGCCTCGTCGAGCGCCGCCACGGCCCGCTCCCAGCCGCCGCCCAGCGCCCCCAGCCGCGCCTCCGCCACCCGGGCGTCCTGCTCCCGTGTCGTGTCGTTGGCGAACTCAGGCTCCCCGTCGTGCCGGTGCGCCCGCAGGCTGTGGAACTCCCGGTGCATGTCCCGCATGAACTCGAGGAAGCTCGCGTGCCGTTCGGGTGACTCGGCGCGCCAGCTCGCCCATGTGTACACGGCCCACTCGCCGTCCTCGTCCACGTCCTCGGGATCCATGAGGACGTAGGTGGCGTCGGACTCCACGTCGAGCTGCAGTCCGCGTCGCCAGATGTCCACTTCTCGGCGCTCCTCGGGCCCGGCGTCCTCGTCCAGATACTCCTCGAACGACTCCCCGAGTCCCGACGCGTCGTTGTGCCAGCCTGCGCCCTGGGTCCCGGCCAGCAGCCACACGAACCCGCCCGCGTGCCGCCAGCCGTCGGTGACCTTGAGGAACTCCCGGTACGACGGGGGCATGCGCCTGCCCAGGCGCTCCTCCATGGCCGCGATCCGCTCCTCGGACGCGGGCGGGAATCCCAGCCACCGCGACTGCCGGGCGCTCGCGTCCTCGTCCCGCGTCTCGTCCTCGGGCAGGGAATCCGCCCACTCCCGGCTCCAGGTGCGCAGGAAGGGCCGCCAGGCGAATGTCGTGGTCTCGGTCATGATCCGATGCTGCCACCCGCCACTGACAGTGGCCCTTCGCGCGCCGTCGGTGATGCGGGCCGCCCCGACGCCCGCCTCGGTGCCCGGCAGTCGCCGACTGGGGCCGATGGCATGCGATTTGGCATATATGACCGAATTGCCCCCTGGCGTGTCGGACATCACTGGGTCGGGCTCGACCCGGCCAACTCGACTGCGGGACATGAATTTCCCGTGAGGAATGGACTGTCCCGCCGTCGGTCAGGTACTTGCGGATCCAGTTCACCTCCCGCAGAGTCCATGACCGTTCAGTCCGCCATTGCCCACCGGTTTTGCGTGGCACACCTGTGTCGCATGGGGGCGAAAGGTCACGCGTACATGCCAATGAATCGCACAACTGATATTCCTAAACACCGCCGTCCTCGCGCCATGCGAACGAAATTGGGTGCGCTCGCGGTCGCCACCGCCGCGGTCGCCGGAGGCGTCCTTACGCAAACCGATCAGGCGCAGGCATCCACTCCCGGCGTCGTGGTCGATTCCCTCTCCATTTCGGCGGCCTCGAACGGACAGTCCAAAGCCACCGCCGCGGTCCATAGCGCCAAAACGATCAAACTGCAGGCGCTGACCGTCGCCGTTCGGTCCGCCAACGGCGGCAAGTACGACTTCCCCGGAGCCACCACGGCCACTCTGGGAACCGGGCCCACCACGTACACTTCGGGCTCCCGCGCATTCCCGGACGGCACCTACACGTATTACGTGGCGTACAAGTTCCACGACCGCTGGCACAGCGTCCCCCCGGTGAAATCCTTCACGGCCGGCACCACGACCGGTACCGGCTCCTCCGCGACACCGACCGCGACACCGACCGCGACACCGACCGCGACGCCGACGTCCACCGCGACGCCGGCACCGACGTCCACGCTCTCGTCGACTCCGGCCTCGACCCCGGCGTCCACGCCGACTTCGACACCCGCGAGCACGCCCGCTTCGACCCCGGCATCGACGCCGACCCCCAGCACGACATCCTCGGCGCCGCCCACGAGCGCCGCCATGCCTGTCGGTATCGGCGGCACCTGGCACCAGGTGTTCGGCGACGAATTCAACGGCACCAGTCTCGACACCTCCAAGTGGAACGCGAACTGGTTCGGTTGTTCCGGGTGTGTCACCAAGCCGCCGAACTCCGCTGAAGGGTCCGCCTATTCCCCGTCGCAGGTCACCGTCGGCGACGGATCTCTCCACCTCAACCTCATCCAGAAGCCGACCACCGTCGACGGCAAGACGTATCCATACGTTTCCGGGATCGTGACCAGCAACAAGAAGGCCCAGTTCACCTACGGCGCTTTCGAGGCCCGGATCTACGCGCCCTCGTCCGGGTCGCAGATGGCCAACTGGCCCTCGTTCTGGGCGGACGGGCAGAACTGGCCGACGGACGGCGAGCTGGACGTCCTGGAAGGCCTGGGCGGCTCCGCCTGTTATCACTTCCATTCCACGGCGGGTGGTCCCGGAGGCTGCGCTTCCGGCAATTACTCCGGTGGCTGGCACACATTCGGCGCCGAATGGAAGCAGGGCTCCGTCACGTACTACTACGACGGAAAGCAGGTCGGTCAGATCACCTCCGGGATCACTTCCGCCCCGATGTATCTGATCCTCAACAACGCCATCAACCCCAGCCACAGCGGAACCAACGTGGCTCCCGCCGACATGAAGGTCGACTACGTGAGGGTCTGGCAGCACTGATGTGAGGTCCCGCAGCACCCACCCCACTGTCGCGCCCGGGCGCCGACCGCTTCACGCGGCCGGTGCCCGGGCGCGACGCACGTGGGTCAGGGGCACCTCGCCCGGCCGGAACGCCCCGGCCGCAGCAGACGCCACGCCACCAGCGCCGTGAAACGGACCGTCTCGGCCGCGGCGGGCAGGGGGTCGTCCAGGCAGAGCCAGGCCCGCTCGGTGGGCCGCTCGCTCAGGAGGTCGGGCGGCAGCCGGCGCTCATGGCACAGCCACGCCGCCACCGACGCGAAGTCAAACTGGCCTGCGACGAAGACCCGCCCCTCGGCCTGTGCGCCGTCCGGCACGGTCCGGCCGGTCAGGTCCAGATGCATGGCGCGGACGACATCGACTCCGTGGACGTTCTCGAACAGACGGAACTGGGCGCCCGTGCGCGGGTTGAAGTCGACCAGCTTGTACTGCCCGTCGCGACGGTCGTAACGCCAGTCGAGGTCCGCGAGTCCGCTGTACCCGATGCGGCGGCACAGTCGCTCCGCCAGCCCGGCCAGTTCGGGGTTGCGCAACGCCACCGCGCGGGCGGTCATGCCCGCGTACGGAGGCCAGGAGCGCAGTTTCAGGCCCGTGAACAGGGCGCGTGGCACACCGCCCGCACCGGAGTAGATATGGGTGATCCAGTCCTCCGCCTGCTGTCTGGGGATGTACTCCTGCACGAGGACAGGCGGTGGCGCGGCCCTCGGGAAGCGGTCGAGGAGCGCCCGCTCGTCGGGCACCACGGTGGTGGTGCCGCTGACGGCCGGAGTGCGGAGCCGGCTGAACGGTGCCAGGTTCTTGAGCACCAGCGGATATCCGAGCTCTCGGCCCGCTTCCACCAGTTCCTCACGGCTCGTCGGCGCCCGTGACCGCGGCGAGGGGACCCCGACCTCGTTGCAGATCCGGTGCAGGCTCGCCTTGCAGGCCAGGAGCCGCGGCAGACGGGCCGGCACGGGCGGAATCAGGAAACACTCCTTCAGCATGTTCGCGTACTCCGCGAGCACGATCGCGGCCTCGTCGTCGGTCGGCACCGCCACACACGGGGTGCCGATCCTGCGGCCGATGGACAACAGGCCGTCCGCGAGCCGCTCGGGTTCCTCGCGGCCGGTCGTCGGCCACACGAACCTGCTCGTGAGGTGGCGCGAGAGCGCGACCGGGGTGAAGCGGTCCTCGACGACGGCGTGGACCGGGACGCCCAGCCGTCCGACCGTGCGCACCACGCCCAGACTGCCGTGGTGCAGCGGATAGTTGCCGATCCGGGCGAGGAGAACGGGCACTTCGTCGTCCAGCAAGGAGACCACCCGCCCCTCTCCGGGAAGGTTCTCCCGAAAGGAACTAATATGGATAAAGCTTGTAGATCAACTCATCTGTGGCAGATCGCCGTATCCATTATCCCCGGCAACCGCGGGTCGTGCCGCTGACGGCCCGGCGAGGTCTGGTATGAAGACACCCGCCAAGATGTCCTCGCTCTCCGGTTTGCTGCCCCTCTACTTCCCGCGGGCATTGGCCGGCCTCGACGACCGCCTCCGGGCCCACTGGCTCGTACGCGGCGCCGGCCCCAGGGACATCACCGTCGTCCGGCGGCCCTCGCTGCCCGAGGCGGGCCTGCTGATGTTCGAGCTGCGGCGCGGCGCGGGAAGCCTGGTCGTCAAACACCCCAGGAACGAGGCCGGGGCCGCCGTCACGGCGCGGGAGCGGGAAGTCCTCCAGGAGCTCGACGCCGACAGCCGACTCGCTCCCTGGCGTTCCCTCCTGCCCCGGGTCGTCGGATCGCCCGGACCCCAGGGGACCTTTG
Source organism: Streptomyces sp. NPDC026500 (assembly GCF_055567635.1). Taxonomy (NCBI): domain Bacteria; kingdom Bacillati; phylum Actinomycetota; class Actinomycetes; order Kitasatosporales; family Streptomycetaceae; genus Streptomyces; species Streptomyces sp. NPDC026500. The sequence continues at coordinate 205,103 of NZ_JBVHQB010000009.1, forward strand.
CCCAGAACACGCTCCCGGGCGTCCCGGCGGAGCGACTGATCCTGGACACGCCCGACGACGCCCACGCGATAGTGGCCCCCGCCCTGCGCCTGCTGGCGGATCTGCGGGCCGCCACTGGGCGACGCCGCGCGGCGGCCGACCGGATCCCGGCCTGGTGCGAGTCGCAGCTCACGGCGCTGTCGGCCGGGATGCCCCGCTACCGGTCCGGCCGGCGAGCCGCCGCTTTCGAGGCCCTGCGCCACCGGCTGGACGCGGCCCTGGCCGGTGCCGTGCTGACCGAGGGCTGGACCCACGGCGACTACCACCCCGGCAACGTGCTGCTCGGCGGCGTCCCGCTCCAGGTCACCGGTGTCTTCGACTGGAGCAGCGGCCGCGTCGACGGGCCCTGCGAGATCGACGCCTACACCTTCGTGGTGGCCCTGCGCAGTACCCTCACCGGGCGCCCGCTGGGCGGTCTGGTCGCCGAGACGCTGCGTACGGGCCGGGTACCGGACGCCGACCGCGCCCTGCTCGCGCTGGCCGGCCTCGACCCGGACCACGACGTCGCCGACCCGGTGGCGATTCCCCTCCTGAGCTGGCTGTGGCATGTGGCGAACAACGTGCGCAAGTCGCCGAGGTTCGGTCACAGCTACGGGTGGCTCACCCACACGGTGGCCCCCGTGCTCGACGAATGCGCCCGCTGGGCCGGTGTGCGGCTGTGACGGCGTCGGCGCCCACGGTCGTCATCGGAGCGGGCCCCTACGGGCTCGCCACGGCCGCCTGGCTGAGCGCGTCGGGGACACCACGGAGGGTGTTCGGTGAACCCATGGAGTCATGGCACACCAACATGCCCGCGGGCATGTATCTGAAGTCGGTCCCCAGCGCCTCCTCCATCTCCGCGCCGGAGTCCGGATACCGCCTGGAGGACTTCCGGGCGGCGCGGGGACTGGGACCCGTGGGCGACCGGTACCCCATCCCCGTCGAGGAGATGATCGCGTACGGGCGGTGGTTCCAGGAGCGGCGCGTGCCGGAACTGGAGCGCCGGAGCGTCCGTGGCGTCGAGGATGTGGACGGGCTGTTCGGCGTCACCCTGGACTCGGGGGAGGAGTTCCTCGCCGAGAACGTGGTGATGGCCACCGGGCAGGTCCCCTTCGCCCACGAGCCCGCGGAACTGGCCGGCCACCTCCCCGGCGAACTGGTCTCCCACACCAGCCGGCACCGTGATCTCTCCCGGTTCTCGGGGCAGCGGGTCGCCGTCCTCGGGGCGGGGCAGTCGGCTCTGGAGAGCGCCGCGCTGCTGCACGAGGCCGGGGCCCTACCCACCGTGATCGTCCGCGCGGCGTCCGTCGCGTTCGGCAGCCCGCCCGACACCGACAGACCGTCCGACCGGCCGCGTCCGGTACGGCTGCTGAAGCCGGGATCGCCCCTGGGACCGGGCTGGTCGCTGCTGGCGTGCTGCCACGGCGGCGGCGCCATCCGCCATCTGCCGCACGGGCTGCGGATGCGGCTGCTGCACGACGTGCTCGGACCGTCCGGGGGCTGGTGGCTGCGGCCCCGCATGGACGACATCCCCGTGCTGTGCGGCCGTACGGTCCGCTCCTCGGGGGTCGAGGACGGCATGGTGCGCCTCGATGTCGTGGACGCCGACGCGCGGACGAGGGTGCTGCGGGCCGGCCATCTGCTGCTGGCCACCGGATACCGGGTGGACGTCGACCGGCTCCGAATGCTGGCACCCCGACTCCGCCGGGACATTTGGACGGTCCACGGCGCACCGAGGCTGTCGTCCGGGTTCGAGTCCTCCGTGCCCGGCCTGTTCTTCACCGGACTGGCCGCCGCCCCCACCTTCGGACCCGTGCTGAGGTTCGTCGCCGGCACGGGATTCGCCGCGCGCCGGGTGGCCTGCTCCGTCGCGGCAGGGACACGTACCCGCCGATGAGGGCGCGAGGTGTGCTGCTCGGCGCGCTCATGTTGCTGCTGGTGGCATGCGGCGCCGGCGGGCCCACGCCCGGAATCACCTCCGGAACGACCACGCCCCGGCCCCCGGCACAGGGCGACTGGCGACTGGTTTTCCACGACGACTTCGACGGCTCACGTCTGGACAAGGGCCGCTGGACCACGTGCTACGACTGGAACGACCACGGCTGCACCATCAGCACCAACCACGAACTGGAGTGGTACCAGCCAGGTCAGGTCACCCTGGGCGGCGGGAAACTGAGCCTCGACGCCCAGCGCCGGTCCATCCGCGGCAGCGACGGAAAGGTCTACCCCTGGGTGTCCGGCATGGTCTCCACCGGCCGGGACAACTGGTACGCCCAGCCGCGGAAGACCTTCACCTACGGCTATTTCGAGGCCGCGATCCGCATCCCGCCCCAGGGAGGGATGGCACCCGAGTTCTGGATGATGCCCGAGAGCCGCTACACCCCGCCCGAGATCGACATCATGGAGTTCCTCGGCACGCCGCGCACACTGTCGATGTTCGTGCACTGGCGGAACGCCGAGGGCGGGGAGAGGAAACAGAGGGGGACCTTCACCTCGGACGGCTTTCCCGACGGCTATCACGTCTTCGGGCTGCTCTGGGAGAAGGACAGGCTCGTCTGGTACGTGGACGGGATCGAACGGTTCCGGGTGAGCGACCCCGAGCGCATTCCCCACGAGCCCATGGAGGTCATCCTCAACCTGGCCGTCGGCCTTCCCTACACCCCGCCCCCGGGCACCGACTCGGCGCGGATGCGCGTGGACTGGATCCGGGTCTGGCAGCGTTGACACGCCGTCAGCGGCCCGTCCTGCCGCGGGCCGGTGAGTCAGGCGGGTATCGCCCGGTACGGTACGCCGGCCACCGCTCTCGCCCGGCGGTAGGCTCGCCAGCCCCTGGTCCGCAGTCCCTCGGGGAACGGTGCCACAGGGGCTCCCGCGCCGCTTGTCCAGAGCGCGAAGCGGTCCCGGCCGGTGTCGGCCCGGACCATGAGCCGGGCGAACCGCATGGGGTCGTCCCGCTCCGAACTGAAGGCCGAGGCCGCCCGGATGGCGGCGGCCGACGTCCAGCCGGCCTCCCGGACCAGCGCGCGCACGGTACGGCTGGAATAGCCGTGCGGGTAGGCGAACGAGTCGACGGAGTGCCCGAGTTCGTCCTCGATCCGCCGCTTGCAGCCGGCCACCTCCTCCCGCACCCAGGTCCGGGGCAGCGTGTCCAGCTGCGGATGCGTCTCGGTGTGTCCGCCGATCTCGACCCCGGCCGCGTCCAACTCCCTGACCTGGGCCCAGGTCAGCGTCGTCGCGGACGGGAACGGCATGCCGTCCGAGGGCCGCAGGGCGCCCGTGGTCACGTACAGGGTCGAGGGAAGTCCTCGTGCGGCGAGCAGGGGAGCCACCGTGGAGGCGAAGTCCGCGTATCCGTCGTCGAAGGTCAGCACCGCCGACCGCGATGGCACCGGAGGGCCGCCCAGCAGTGCCGCGACCAGTCGCCGCAGGGCGATCACGCGCAGTCCGCTGTCGGCGATCATGTCCAGGTGCTCCACGAACGTGCGGGGACTGACCGTGAACTGCGCCAGCCACGGCGGAGAGTCGTCCGACACCGCGTGATAGAGGAAGACGGGTACGACGCTCATGACGGGGCCTTCCGTCGGTTCCGTCCTCATGTCCGGGCCACCGTCGTCGGCTCCGCCGCTTCTCGCGCCTGGCGGGAGGAGTCCCGGGAACCCAGCGGCCGGATCGATCCGACGAGATAGCCGGCGACCGTCGCGCCGACACCCCCGGACAGCGCCGCGATCGTGCGCAGCGCGCCGGGGCGGCGGATCCGGGTGAGGTTGCGGGCGAGGGCACGCGGGATGACCGACCGCACGTACACGCGTTCGTTGGACAGAGCCGGTCCGCTGCCGCAGCGCCGTGCCACCAGCGCCTTGGACAGTCCCTCGATGTAGCAGCGGTTGCGGAAGTACGCCCAGCTCGTACGGGACTCGGGGACCCGGTGTCGTATCTCGGCCCTCGGCTCGTACAGCAGGACGGCCTCCGGGTCGCGGGCGGCGATCCGCAGACACAGGTCGGTCTCGTCGCAACTCGCCGCCGGACGGCTGCCCACGCGTCCGAGGGCGTCGAGGAAGCCGCCGACGGCGATCAGTTCGCTTCGGCGGAAGGACATGTTGGCGCCGATGAAGTTGCGTACGTGGGCGGCCTTCAGGGGCTGTCCCCGGTAGGAGCAGCCCACGACCCAGTCGAACTCCGGCGGGAACCACAGGGGGCGCTCGCCGGCCCACCACGGCCGGACGAAACCGCCGACGCCCCTCACGCGGGGGTCGCCGTAGGGCGCCAGCAGACGGCCCGTCCATCCCGGTTCCGCGGTGGCGTCGTCGTCGAGGAAGGCCACCACGTCGGCATGGGAGACCGCCACTCCGGTGTTGCGGCCCCCGGACAGGCCGCGGCGCCGCTGGTTCGGCACCACGCGGACGCCGGACAGCTCCCGCTCGGCCCGCGCCAGGAGGGCCTGGTTGTGGTCGACCACCAGCACGACCTCGTCGGCGGGCGGGTCCTGGGCCAGCACCGACGCGATCGCGGCCCGCAGGTCCTCCCAGCGATCGAGGGTGTAGGCGCAGATGACGACCACCAGGGTGGGGACGGCGCGTTCGGTGGAGGGTGCGCTGTTCATGACGATCCTTCGGTGACGGGGACGAGCCAGCGGGACCGGGACACGATCAGGAAGCCGGCGATCAGGCACTGGGTGACGAGCCAGGCGACGCCCGCGCCCACGAGGCCGAGCACCGGCAGCAGCAGATGGGTGAGCCCGAGCACCAGAACGCACATCGCCGCCTGCAGCCACACCGCCCAGCGCAGGCGCCGCTGCGCCCGGGCCACGTCGACGGCCACGCTCAGCAGCAGGTTCGGCAGCGCGGACAGGGCCAGCAGCCGCAGCAGGGTGGTTCCCGCGGCGGCGTACGAGGCACCGAAGATCGACAGGATCTGCGGGGCCGCGACGACCAGGACGACGGTGACGGCGCCCAGGAGCAGGCCCGAGTGGCGCAGGACGCGCAGGGAGTGCTGCACGAGTCGTCCGGGCCCGCGTACGGACTCCGCGAGCAGCGACGTGCCCATGTTGCGGGCGATCAGGTAGGGCACGTAGGCGACACCCCAGGCGACCGAGTAGAAGGCGCTCTGCTCGGCACCGCAGTTGTTCAGCACGATCAGCGGGACCACGGTGTATCCGGCGACCCGGAACAGGGAGCCGACATAGTCGGCCGCGGCGTACCCGAGCATGCGGGGCGGTGGCGGCGCGGTCTGCGTCTCCCGCTCGTGCCGGGGGATGCCCCGGCCCATCAGGACGAAGTTGGCGACGACCAGCGACACCAGCAGGGCGCCCGCCCACGACAGCAATATCCCGGAGAGGAAGCCCAGGGCCGCGCCGAGTGCGAGCAGACCTATCTTCACGACGGCGAAAATCAGGTTCTCGCCCACGACCCAGCCCGGCATGCGGACCGCGGTGAGCGCGCCGTCCTGCAGGACGAAGACGGCGTAACCGGCGGTCGCGACCACGAAGCAGGTCGCGGTGACCGGTGTCAGCAGGAAGCCGAGCTTCGGTGAGATCAGCGGCACCAGCGCGAGGAACACGAGGGCCACCACCACGCTGAAGGCGGTGCTCGCCGCATAGCAGGTGAGGACGAGACGGCGGCTGCGGCGGCCGGCGGTCGGTACGAACCGCACAAGGAAGTCGTTCAGGTTGAGCTGCCCGATGCCCGTGAGCAGGAGGGACGCCATGAGTGCCGAGTAGCTCAGGCCCACGGTCCGTTCGTCGTACCAGTGCGTCGCGAAGGTCCAGAAGAAGAAGCCGAGGCCGGCGTTGACGAGGGAACTCACCGCGAGGACGTGTCCCGTGCGGAGTACGGGCTCGCCCGGGAGCACCGCGGCGACACCGGCGCGCAGCATGACCAGGGGGCGTCGCCGCAGGGTGCCTTTCGCGGCGGAGCCGGTCACCGGAGTGGTGTCCAAGCCGCCCACCTCATCGGGTTCCGGCGCCGGCGAGACGTCCGCGGAGATAGCCGCAGGGTCCGTAGACCATGCCCCTGGTCTCCAGGAGCGCCAGGTGCCGGGACCAGCCGGCCTCGGGATCGGCGCCGCGGGCGCGTGATCTGGTCATGGCGTACTGGATGCCGCGGGGCAGCCGCCGCAGCAGGCCGGGCAGCCGGCGGGGGTTCCTCAGCAGCGCGCCGGTGAGATAGGCGCCGAGTCCGGCGCCGTAGCCGAAGGCCTGCGCGGCCACGGCGTCCCGTGTGCGGCGATGACAGTGCCAGACGATGGCGCTCGGCTGGTACGCGAGGGTGTGACCGGCCGTCAGGATCTCGAAGAAGGCGAGCAGGTCGTCACCGCCGCGGCCGGGGGTCCCGGCGCCGGTCGCGGTGTCGAAGCCGCCCAGGGCGCGGAGCGCGTCGGCACGGAACGCCATGTTGGCGCCGGAGCCGAAGCGGCCGGCGGTGAACGGGAACAGCGGGTCTCCCGGCGGATCGGACAGGGACCACGTGCGCGGCACATACCCCTTCGCGAAACCGCCCTGCCGTTCGAGGGCGTTCTGGGCCGGGGTCTCCAGTTCGGCGGGCACGATCAGCCCCGTGACACACGCGATCCGTGTGTCGCGGGCGAAGGTCCCGGCCAGCGCCGGCAGCCATCCGGGGTCGACGAGCGTGTCGTCGTCCGTGAACGCGACGACGGATCCGCGGGCCGATGAGAGCCCCGTGTTGTGGGCGCGGGCCAGCCCGGCCACGGGTTCGCGGACGTAGCGGACCCGTCCGGCGAACTCTTCGTGGATCAGGGCATCGGTCGCACCGTCGGCCGGGGCGTTGTCGACCACGACGACTTCGAACTCGGGGTACGTCGAGCGCAGCAGGGATCGCAGGCAGCGCCGCAGCATCTCCGGCCGGTCACGTGTGGCCACGATGACGCTGATGGCGGGTGCCTGCTGGAGTGCGGGGTGCCGGATGCCGCCGCCGGAGGGCTGGGCCCGGTCCACGGCGCGGAGCCGGGTGAGCTGTTCGCCCAGTTCCACGTTCGCGGTGTCGGCCAGCGCCCGCCACAGTCCGTCGGGTCCGGAGGCGTCCGCGGCGCTGACCATGCCGAGGGGGCGGCCGTGCAGTCGTACGAGCGCGCGGGCCTGTCGCTGCGGTCGGGCCGGACCCCGGTCACCGGGCAGCCGGAACTCGCCCGGACGGGCCAGGTCGATGTCGACCACCGGCAGCGGGGGCCGGACGAGAGGGGAGCGGACCGCCGCGGCCGTCACGACGCGCTCCGCTCGGGCCGGGCGGAGGAGGGGTGTGCGGAGGCGTGCCGGGCGGAGGAGGAGCGGGCGCCCGGGCGTTCCGAGAGCAGGGTGCGCAGCACCCGGCGGCCGTCGGATATGGCGTGGAGGTTCGAGCAGCCGCTGCGCCGGGGCAGTTCCAGGCTGGGAACCTCGGCGATGCGCAGACCGGAGCGCAGGGCGTGCACGATCATCTCGGCCTCGATCTCGAAACCGACGGCATGCAGGTCGAGCTGGTCGAGGAAGCTGCGCCGGAAGGCACAGAAGCCGTAGCACAGGTCGGTCAGGCACGCGCCGTACAGCCGGTTGGCGGCGAGCAGCAGCACATGGTTGCCCATCTTGCGGATGGGGGTGATGTCGAGCGAGCCGCCGCCGGCGACGAACCGCGACCCCTTGACGAAGTCGTAGCCGTGGTCGAGGAAGTGCACGAAGTGGGGGATCTCCGCCGGTGACATGCTGCCGTCGGCGTCCATCATCACGACGTAGTCGCCCTTGGCCGCGAGGAAGCCCGTGCGCAGCGCGTTGCCTTTGCCTGGGCCGTTCTGCCGGACGTTGCGCACGGTCGGCAGGCAGTGCTGTGCCATGGGGACCGTGGCGTCGGTGGAGTCGCCGTCGACGAGGATGACCTCGTCGACGCAGGCCGGGATCTGCTCGAAGACCCACGCGATGTTGCGCGCCTCGTTCAGGGCCGGGACGACCAGGCTGACGGTGCCGTGTGCCTCGGTCTCTCGCTGGTCACTGATGATCGGGCCGTTATCCATGATCATGCATCTCCGAGTGCGCGCCTACGGTATACGTTTACAACGTATATCTACACCTTTACCCGATTTGCGAGAGACGTCAAGGCGGCGACGGGAATCTTCGGACGGCGTCCCACGTGGACTGTTGCGGCAGCTCGGAGGGGCTGCCGGTGTCTCACTCCGAGGACGGCGGCTCGGGCCGACTGCTTTCGGCCGCCCTCGCGGCCGGGTTCCCGGCGGCTCGCGGCGCCGGGCGGTGCCATCCGCCACGCCTGGGCAGCAGGGCCAGGACGGAGGTGAGGGCGGCCAGGGTGAGCAGTGCCCGGGTGACGGTGAAGGCGTCCCGCAGGAACAGCGGTTCCACGACGAGCACCGCCATCGACACACTGAGGGTCAACGCCAGGACGCCCGTCTCCAGAAGCGCCGTGCGGTCCCTGGCGCGTACGGCACCCGGACGGGCCCACCGGGAGGCCGCCAGGCCGGGACAGACGAGCAGGAACGCCGTCGTCACCACACCGCGCAGGACCTGGGCGTCCGGCAGGAGGGTGACCACCGCCAGGGTCACCCAGCCGGACAGTGCGAGCCCCCAGCGCAGGGAGGTCATGGCCCCCTCAGCTCTTCGTACCCTGATACCGGTAGACCACCGCGTCCTTGGTGCGGTAGACGGGGAAGTAGTCCGGGTTCCTCGACAGGGCCGAGTCCATGCGGTGCACGGTGCCGGCGGGCAGGACCCCCGTCTGGTAGATGTCGGCGGCCTGAGCCCGGCTCAGAATGATGAAGGCGGGCTGCTGCGGGGTGGCCTGCTGGAGGAATCCCTCCAGGCCCTTCACCGGATCCTTCACCAGGCGCCGCCGGTCGTCGATGTCCTGCTGGTCGAACTCCACCTGGGCGTTGTCGTCGTAGCGCGCGTACAGGCCGGGGACGGCCGAGGTCAGCGAGACGACCGTGGAGCCGGGAGGAGCGGTGGCCGCGACGAAGCGCCCGGCCGCCACCTCGTCCTTCGTGAAGTAGTTCGACGATTCCTTGCCGTAGTAGCCGAACATGAGCCCCCCGAGCAGGGCGAGCAGCAGCGGACAGGCGGCCAGCACCTGAAGGCGCGGCCGTCTGCCCCGCTCGAGGAGGAGGACCGCGATCAGCAGCGAGGCGGCGGGCAGCGCGAAGAGGTAGGCGCGGAAGATCATCTCTCCGCCGTAGGCGTTCGCCGCCAGGACCGGCAACGGAGCCAGTACGAGCAGGGGCAGGCCGGTGCGGCGGACCCAGGGGCGGGCCGCGAAGGCGATGGCCGCCAGGACGAAGACCGCGGCGGACAGGCCCCGGTCGACCCAGGCCACCACGACATGGCCCGGGGCCGCCGTGCCGAGGGCGGCCAGACCGGAGACGACGTTGGTGTCGGGTTTCAGCAGCGAGCCCAGGAAGTCGTTCAGGTTCTCCGAGATGTAGGGGCGGGCGACGGTGGCGTCCCAGGCCACGGCCAGCAGCAGCGTGCCGGCCAGGACGGGCAGCACGATCCGTCGGTTGCGCCGCGGCAGTGACAGCACCACCAGCGCGCTGATCAGCATGAGCGGTGTCAGCGGGTGTGAGGAGATGATGACGGCCGCGAGCACCATGACCAGCACGAACCGGCCCACGGGCCATCGGCCCGTGGGGATATCCTCCGCCCGCGTGTCGCCCGTACGGATGTAGCGCGCGTCGCCTCTGCGGTGCAGCACCGAGGTGGGCAGTTGCCCCATGACCAGGGCGATCATGGTCACGAAGAGCAGGAACGCGAAAGCCTGGGGGGCGAAATAGTCCTGACCGACCCAGGAGCACGAGTAGTAGATCCACGCCGCCCCCCAGATCAGCCGCCGGTCACGCGTCACCGTCCGGTAGAGCAGCAGCAGGGGAGCGAGCAGGACCGCGTTGAAGACGGGCGGGGTCCAGGTCGCGTAGCCGAGCGCCGAATCCAGACCGGTGGCCTGCAGGAAGAACGCGTTGAGGTCGAAGAATCCGGGCCACTGGTTGTAGATGGCGAGCTTGCCCGCGTGGGGCACCTCGCCGTGGTGGCGGATCACCGCGTCGGTCACCGCGACGTGTTTCCACGCCCAGCTGTAGCGCAGTGCCGGGTAGAGCAGTGTGGGCGTCGCGTGGATGACCGCGATCAGCCCGAGGACGTAGGCCGCGAACCATCCACCGGCGGTCCGCCGGTCGGTCAGCGCCAGGCAGAAGCCGAGGGTGAGCAGGCCGAGGGCGACCCAGAAGTGCACCGGCAGCACCTGCAGCAGGCCGTAGTCGCGCATCCCGATGAGGTGCACATGGCGCAGGGACAACAGCCAGAGGGTGAGAGCCACGGGAAGGATGAGGCGCGCCGTCCACTGGCGTGCCGTCGCCCGGTCGGAGCGACGCCGCTCCCCGGCGGCGGTACCGGGCCGCCGTGCCACAGCGCTGGTGAAGGACGCCATGCGCCCGCTCGTCAGCGTCTGGAGCTTGCCCATGAAGAGGTCTCTCGGGGAACCGGTGCTCCGACGACGATCCCCATCACGCGGCACACAGGCTCCTCGCAAGAACCCGCCACCCTCCCACCGCGACCGACAGGGGCGTTGACTCGACGCATCTGGCACCTTCCGGATCCGGCCTGTCGGTCCCCCGTCCCGGCGAACGGCCATCCGTGACACCGGCCGACGGCACTTCCGCTCGTCGGTCCACATCAGTACACGATGTCGACCGGTAAGAGGTATTAGTACTGATTGTGACGGTATATCCGATGGCTGCAAGTGGCGACTCGCGGCGATCACGCACGGCGCGCGTCGAGACAGTGCCCGGAGGGAGAGCGGTGAAGCCACGAGTGTGCGGCGCACGACCGGGGCCCGTAGGTCTCCTGACGAGGGGGCTCCTCGCCTGGGCGGCGGTGGTGGTGACGCTCCTGACGACAGCGGGCTGTGACCAGTCGTCGGCCGGGTCCGGGATTCCCCGTCCGGACCATGTCGTCGTGGTGATCGAGGAAAACCAGTCCTACGACGCCGTCATCGGAAGCCCGGACGCCCCGTACCTCAACCAACTGGCCCGGCGGGGCGCCTCGCTCACCCAGTTCTACGCCCTCACCCATCCGAGCCAGCCCAACTACCTGGCGCTCCTCTCAGGCTCGTTCCTGGGAGTCGACGACGATTCCTGCCCGCACACGCTCACGTCGCGGAATCTCGGCTCACAACTCCTCCAGGCCGGTCGGACGTTCGTGGGCTACGCGCAGAGCATGCCCCGCGTCGGCTTCACCGGCTGCTCCAGCGGTGCCTACGTGCGCCGGCACAACCCCTGGGTGAACTTCGACAACCTTCCCGCTTCCGCCAACCGCCCCTGGACCGACTTCCCAAGCGACTTCAAGGATCTGCCGACGGTCTCGTTCGTGGTCCCGGACCTCGAACACGACATGCACGACGGCAGTGTGCGACAGGGGGACACCTGGCTGCGGAACAGTCTCGGCGACTACGCCGACTGGGCCATGACCCACAACAGCCTGCTGGTCGTCACCTGGGACGAGGACGATGGACAAGGGCCCAACCACATCCCCACCGTCCTGGTCGGTGAGCATGTCCGACAGGGCGACGACGACCAGCCGAACAATCAGTTCGGACTACTGCGCATGCTGCTGGACGCGTACGACCTCACGCCCCCGCACCACAGCGCCGAGGCGGAACCCGTCGACGTGTGGAAGTGAGGCGGCAAGGAGGGAACCCCAGGCGTCCTGAAAGCCGATCAGACGGACGAGGGGACTCGGAGGAAGCGCAGGGGTCCCGAACGCGGATCAGAGGGACGAGGGGACTCGGAGGAATCTCAGGGGTCCCGAAAGCGGATCAGACGTTTGACGGCCGTACGCAGCCGGCGGTCGGCCGCCGACACGGGAAGCCGTTCCCGGACGTAGCGCGGGGACGAGAAACTCTCCCCTCCGAACCCCGCCTTGAACGTGGCGAGGGAGGAGTCCGGGGCGGACTCGCCCATGTCGAACGTCCGGCAGGCCGCCGCGCACGCGTCTTCGATCGCCAGCCGGTACAGCAGAGGAACGGCATGGACCGGATGCGCCAGTTCCCGGTCCATGGCGCTGCGCCACAGTTTGGCGTGACCACCGTGGCGCAGGACGACACACGCGGCGGCGGGCTCGCCGGCACGCCAGGCCACCCAGATCGCGCAGTCGTCACCGAACCGGGCCGCCACCTCTTCCAGCCGCCGCTCGGGGAACTCCCGCGTCCTGCGCCAGCGGGCCAACGCCGGCGGCTCGTGCTGCTGTTCGGCCCAGCGCGCGATCGACTTCCGGTACAGGTGGTAGAAGGCGGGAACGAGCCGGCCGGTGCGATCGACCTCGACCTCGACCTCCGACCGTTCGGCATGGCGGACCTCCCGCCGCAGATGGCGCCTGAAACGGCGCTCCCAGACGACGTCGAAGCCGCCTTCGAGATCCACCATCTGTGTCATGTGGGGCTCGGGTCGGAAGCCGGAGGCGGCGTCCGACCACAGGGCCTGGTCCGCCGGCCGCAACCGCACGGCGACCCGGAGCGCGCGCAGCCGCGCGAGATCGGCGAAGACCACCCGCGCCTCCGCCGGACTCACCCGCTCGGGGCATACCGGCCCTCCGATGCCCCATTGGGCCGGCCAGGACTCCTCGGAGCCCAGGATCTGCGGGCGATGCGTTCGGCCCACGAGGGGGAGTACGAGCCGATGCCCACGCTCGAACTCGTAGAGACGGCTCGCGTCCCGGTACGGCGCTGTCGCGCACAGGCAGTCCAGCCACAGCGGGGTCTGGCTCGGGTTGGTGTCCAGGTCCTTGCCCGCCAACTCCCACCAGACGTCACGTGGAGCCGGTGTGATGACGCGCACGCGACCGGCCGGAGTGTCGGTCAGGAGCTCAGCAGGTGCGTTCACGGGCCTCTCCCGCCGGGCGCGAGGGCCCCGCGAGGACGGCGCTCACGGACCGAGGACCGACGTGCCCACGTCCGATGCTAGGCGGGACGCCGAGGCCGGGCATCTCGGTGGGGAGCGGGCGTCACTCGTCCTTGAAGCCGATGAGACGCTTCGCCGCACTCCGCCAGAGCTGATCGATCGATGTCATCGGAAGCACTTCCCTGCGGTAGCCGAACGACGGGTAACCGCGGGCGCCGAGCCGTTCCTTGAAGACGCTGACGGAGGAACCCGGAACCGAGTCGCCCATGTGGTAGAAGCGGCAACCAGCCGCACAGGCGTCCTCGATGGCGAGCTTGTGCAGGAGCGTGGGGGCACGACTCGGTTGAGCCAGTTCCTTGACCATGCCGGCCCGCCAGTACTTCGCGTGCGGACCGTGGCGGAGCACCATCATGGCCGCCGCGGGCTGACCTTGGTAGGTGGCCAGCCATACGGCGCAGGACTCGGCGAACGTCTCGGCGACCGTCTGGAACTTGTGCAGCGGGTCGATTCGCTCCCTGCGCCAGCGGGCGAGCGCCAGCGGCTCGTTCTGCTGCTGCGCCCAGCGGGCGATCGAGTTCTGGTAGAGCGCGTAGAAGGCCGGCACCAGGCGCCCGGTGCGGTCGACCTCCACGTCGACCCCCGCCTTCTCGCCCTTGCGTACGGCGGTTCTGACCGGAGCCTTGAACTTTCGCCCCCAGACGTCGTCGAAGCCGCCCTCGAGGTCCAGGACGTACGTCGTGTGCGGCAAGGTGGTGAAGTCGGACGGCACCGCCGACAGCCACGCGGGGTCGACGTCCGGCCCGAATCGGACGGACACGCGATTCGCGCGGAGGCGGGCCAGATCCCCGAACACGGCGCGCACTTGCCTCGGGTCGGGCGCCTCGGCGGCGACAGGACCTCCGATACCCCACTCGGAAGGCCAGGCGTCCTGGGCGATCAGACGGGCGGGCCAGCCGCGTCGGCGGACCAACGGCACGACGATGGCGCCGGAATCGTCGAACTCGTAGAGGCGACTGGCATCCTCATAGGGATCGGTCGCGCAAATGCAGTCCAGCCAGCCCGGGGTCTGGGTGATCAGCGACTCGTCGCTTCTGTCGACCAAACGCTGCCATTCGTCCCGGGGCGCCGGACTCGTCACATCGAGACGGTCCCAGGCCGACACGATTCGCTGGCCCGTCAGACGCATGACGCTACTTCCTTACGCGTCGCACACGGTAGGCGTTTTGAGCCTTCACTCATTCAAGGGTGCTCTGTCGGTCCTGAGGCCGCATCTTCGGTCCGCGCCCCGGCCGTGCGGCTCCCGGGGTGGCGCCGAGCAAGTGCGGAAGACCAGGTCAGAAGGTATTGTTGGGCCCAGAACGGCCATACGAGCGACCTGAGACAGCGACCTGTATACCGCCACTCGATAGAGGTATCCGTGGACGGAATTGCCGGAACTCAGACCTCCACGCGCATGGTGCGCCTCCATCAGCGATTCCCCTCGCTTCGGCTCATGAGCAGCGCGCGTCGCACACTCGACGACACGATCGATCTGGTCCGCCTCAAGCTCGACGCACTGCCCGACGGCATCTATCAACCGGTCCCGGGCATCCGCGTACGCAGGGCGAAGCGATCCGTCGGCACCGGTTCGCGTTGGACGGCGATGGAGCCGATCGTCGAGCGGCTCCGCGTGCGGAGCGCGCTGGATGTGGGTGCGAACGTCGGCTACTTCCCGATCAAGCTCGCCCAGCGCGGGATACCCTCCGTCGCGCTGGAGTCGGATCCGAAGTGCCTCCGCACAGCGACGACCGCCGTGCGGAGGAACCGGCTGGACAATGTGGCGGTGATGGACCTCGAGCTGCGCCCTGACACGCTCGGTCTTCTGCCGTCGACCGACTGCACCCTGCTGCTGTCCGTCTGGCATCACCTGGTGCGGGGGCTGGGTTTCGACGCCGCCACCGACCTGCTGCGGGGGCTCTGGGCCCGGACCGGCAAGGTGATGTTCTTCGACAGCGGCGAGGACGAGATGCCCGAGTCGTTCGGGTTGCCTCCCATGGTGCCGACGCCTGACGTGTGGCTCACGGAGTATCTGCTGAAGACCTGCACCGGCGGGCGGGTCGAACACCTCGGCCGGCACCGCGCCTTCGACGCCGACGGCCTCCCCACGGACCGCGCGCTGTTCGCCGTGATCCGGGAGACGCCGGACGAGTAGGGGGACCGGAGCCGCGGGCCGGAAGGGGTACCGGATGTCTTGGCCCGCCCGGTGCTACCGCGGCGAGGTGGACACGTGCGGGGAGCGGAGCACGAGCAGGGTGATCTCGCTGGGGGCGAAGACGCGGAACGGCGGGCCCCAGAAGCCGGTGCCACGGCTGGTGTAGAGGAGGGTGCGGGCGCCGTGGTGGCTGAGTCCCGCGACGGCGGGCTGGTCGATGCGGACCAAGTGGTGGAAGGGCCAGATCTGGCCGCCGTGGGTGTGGCCGGAGAGCTGGAGGTCGATGCCCGCGGCTGCCGCCCGGTCGATGAACTTGGGCTGGTGTGCCAGCAGCAGGACCGGCAGGTCGGGGTCGGCGCCGTTCAAGGCGCCGTCGAGGTGGGCACGGTGGCCTGCCAGCCCGGAGGACTCGGCGGTGACGTCGTCCACGCCGGCGACCACGAGGGTGTCGCCTCCGCGTTCGAGCAGCAGATGGCGGTTGCGCAGCGGCTCCCAGCCCAGCTCGTCCATCAGGTCGACCCAGCCCTGGGCCTCGCTGTAGTACTCGTGATTGCCGGTGACGTAGACACGGGCCCGGGTGGCCCGCACGGTACCGAGCGGAACGGCCTGGGCGCGGCGGCGTTCGGCCGTGCCGTCCGCGATGTCGCCGGTGTGGCAGACCAGGTCGGCTTCCAGCGCGTTCACCGTCTCGCACACTCGTGCCGACCAGTCGGCGCGATCGAGCGGGCCATAGTGGGTGTCGGTGATGAGGGCGACGCGGGCGCCGTCCAACCCGGCTCCCAGCCGTGGGAGTTGCACGTCGAGTCGACGCACGCGAGGTACGCGGCGGGCCTCGGCGTACCCCCACGCGAGCAGAGCGGCGCTTACGCCGAGAACGGCCCAAGTGACGATGCGCGCCCGGTCCTGACTGTCGCCGACGCCGGCCACGGTCAGAGCGAGCCGCAAGAGGACGCCGAGCAGAACGGACCAGGTGAACAGAACCCAGCTCGTGCCCAGGAGGGTGTCACCGACGATCGCCAACCGGTCCTGCTGACGCCGGCCGTGGCCGCGCACCATCGCGAGCGGCATACCGACGAGACCGAGGACGAACAGGCCGGTGCCGACCAGCGTGACGGGCAGCGGCCAGTGCTGGCCTGTGTACAGGAGCACCCAACAGGGCACGACCCACAGCAGGACGGGGGCGATCAGGGGGATGTAGCGCATCAGGCGGTGCAGTCGGCTCTGCCGCGGCGCTCGCACGGCACCGTCGGCGGGTCGGGTATCGCTGGTGTCGGTCACGCTGCCCCTCTCTGGCCAGGCTGCCGTCTCGCGCACTGTATCCGGTCGTCTTCGGGCCGGCCGGACTGGTGTTCATGGGTGCGGCTCCTTGGGGCGAAGGGTTCTCTGCGGGATGGCAAGACCTCGCCGCAGACACCTCCACTGGCATGAGTCGCCATCAGGGCGCTGTTCGCGGGCGCGCTGTTCATGCAGGCTGCGAGTGGCTACTGGATCGTCGGTGGCCTCTCCCGGCTCTTCGTGCCGCACCGAGTCCGCAGAGGATCTTACTCTGGCGAATGGAACTGATACAGGCAGCAGTGAGGGACGGGCGATGACGGCAGGCAACAAGGCAGCCGGCGCCCTACCGGAGGACTGAAGCTTTGCCATCTTGCTCCGCCATCTTGAAGCGGCTGGTCAGCGGGATGGCGTGACCTCGTTTCGGGGTGCTCGTGCTGGTCGTGGGCGGCAGTCCGTGTCGTAGATCGTCCGCCGATGAGTTCACGGTCCTCGAACGGTCTACCCAGCGACACGACCGTTCTCGACAGGAGTGCCATGTCCACCATCCAGCCAGTGATCGTGACTGCCGACCAGGACGTTCTGCTCGGCTTCTATACGAAATTGTTCGGCGCTGAGGAGATCTTCCGGGTACCGGCGGAGGGCCCGGCCTTCTACCTTGGCCTGCGCATCGGCGACACCGACCTCGGGCTGGTGGCCAAGGAGAACTTGGGGACCGCGGCGGCACCGCGGATCCTGCTCAGCATCGGTGTCGACGACGTCGACGAGACGCTCGGCCGGGTGGCGGCGCTGGGCGGCTCGGTCGGCGGCGGCCCCACCGACATGCCGTGGGGACAGCGCGTCGCGCACATCCAGGACCCGGACGGCAATCCGGTGAACCTCACTCAGCCGATCCCGACCCGGTGACGCTGTTCCGGGGCATGTGCTGATCGTGGGCTGCCTGCGGTAGAGATCAATTCTCGGTCCCGTCGTCGTCCAGGCCGAGGAAGCCCAGGTCGGCCAGGGGCCGACAGGGGCCGAGGCCCGCAGTACGCGTGTTGGCCAGGACGCGGTCGCGGCGGGCAGCGGGGATGTCGTGGGTGCGGCCGGGCCGGGCGGCCGATATCCACACCGGATGGCCCTGCTCGTCGGTCAGCGCGAGGACGTGCAGGCCCTGGCGGCGATGCTTGCCGGAGCAGTTCGGGCGGTTCGCCTCTCCGGTACGGCGCTGGGGGGATGAGCGTGTCGTCGATCAGGACGACCTTGCAGCCCCGCCGGGCGATCTTCTTCAGGGCGCGGTCCAGGCGAGGGTCCTCGCGGCCGGCAGGTGGATCAGTTCGTCGCGTCGGCGCCGGATGGTGGTGGCGGAGATGTCGTTGCCGCCGGCCGTGTCGGCCAGGCGCTGATCGTGCCGCAGCACGGCCGAGACGATCACCGCGATCCTGCCGGGCGGCAGCGCCCGCCACCTCGGCCGTATCGCTTTGAGATGGCGTCGCAGCAGGTCGGTGAGGTAGTGCAGGGTGTGCGTGGAGAACCAGTTCGCGGACCTCGTGCGGCGGGTGTTCCTGTGGCGAACGAATCAGGACGGCGGCATGAGACCGAACGGCACCACATGAACGACAACAGACTGGTCAACCTCGTCCTCTCCGGACCACGATCCTTCAGGCCTGAGTGGATCGCGGAGGGCGGCAAACGGGTCGTGCCGCTGCCTTCCCACGCACGCATGGATGAGCACCTGGCGAGCCGGTTCAGCGCAGGATCCAGGCGAACGGGCCACACCTATGTCATCGCGAGCCGCCTGAGCGATGCCGCCGCCGGACGGCCGGAGATCGAGATCCCTTCGACCCAAGAAGGCCTTCTCCAGCAACTTCCGTGGCGTGACGAGAACTTCGTGCTCGCCACTCCCGACCTCTCCAGTGCGCTGCTTGTGACGGACGAAGGCTATTCCTTGATCGGCGGAACCCGTGACTTCCTCGGGCGCAGCGTCCCCGAAGGGGGCGATCAGGCAGTCGTCGACTTCAAGCGGTACGCGAAACGTGTCGCCCCGGCCGTCCGGTCCTGGTCGGCGTCTCGAACGAGTTCCAGCCGCACGAGGTGGCGTGGGCGTCGAAGAGTGGCGTCGCCGCCGGATCCGCCACCGCGGAACAAGTGTCACTCATGGAGTTCCTCGCAGCCGGCCGGATCAGCGCGGAGGAGTTCGCGCAGTCTTGGCTGGCCGCTCGACGACGGGCCCTGGACCTGCGCGAACGTTTGCGAGAACCCTTTTCCAGGATTCTCGACCAGGTCTTCTACGCACTCGACGAGTACGTCATCGATCCAGGGCTCCAAGATGCGGACGACATGACCGACGAAGAACTGCAGGCGATCGTCCGTGGCCACCTGGCCGAACTCCGGTCCCTCGACCGCCACGCCTCCTGATCGGTTCTGCTGAAGGCGGCTGCGGATCATGGACCGATGGCCTTCGCCGACGAGGCCGCGAATCCCGTTCGCGGTGAGGCCTTGGGCAGTCGGCGTCCGGTAGTTCCTGAACGGATGGGTGTAGAAGTGGCGGGCCATCGTGGACAGAGTGGTGCGGGTCGCCGAGGGTGCCGTGGACGAACTCCGGGGTCCGGCACTCGAAGCAGGCGTCCTCGTTCCCGAAGGACCGGACCACGACGGGCCACCAGTCGGGGGCTGAGACGGCCCCGTGGCTGCACCTACGGCCCCGCCGTCAGCCGCCTCTCCAGTCGGTCGGCCCACTCGAATTCGTGCAGCTTCGTGTCGCACGGTCCCTCTCCCCGTGCCCCAGTCCTGCCCGGTTCTCCACCATGGCAGGCCGCTGGTTGATCATCACGTCACAAGGACGCCGTTTGGTCCGGGACTGGTCCGCGTCTGGTTCGGGACGGATTCACTTGGAGTTCGGACAGTGGCGGGAGGTGTCGCGTTGGCCGCGGAGAGCGGCTCCCATGTCGGGTTGCCTGGAGTCCAACGAAGTCTCCAGGCAACCGACTTCAGGTTCTAGAAGAAGCCCAGCTTCTTCGCCGAGTAGCTCACCAGCAGATTCTTCGTCTGCTGGTAGTGCTCCAGCATCATCTTGTGGTTCTCGCGGCCGATGCCGGACTGCTTGTATCCGCCAAAAGCGGCATGTGCCGGATATGCGTGGTAGCAGTTCGTCCAGACGCGCCCGGCCTGGATGGCGCGGCCCGCCCGGTAGGCGGTGTTGATGTCCCGCGTCCACACGCCGGCTCCGAGCCCGTACAGCGTGTCGTTCGCGATCTTTATGGCGTCGTCGAAGTCGTCGAACGACGTCACCGAGACGACCGGGCCGAAGATCTCCTCCTGGAAGATCCGCATCCGGTTGTCGCCCTCGAAGATCGTCGGCTGGACGTAGTAGCCGCCCTTCAACTCCCCGTCGTGCTCGATGCGTTCACCGCCGGTGAGCACCTTGGCGCCCTCCTGCCGGCCGATGTCCAGATAGGAGAGGATCTTCTCCAGCTGGTCGTTGGACGCCTGGGCGCCGATCATCGTGTCGGTGTCGAGCGGGTTGCCGGGCTTGATGAGCTCGGTGCGGGCGACCGCCGCCTCCATGAACTCGCGGTAGTGGCCGCGCTGGACGAGGGCGCGCGAGGGGCAGGTGCACACCTCGCCCTGGTTGAGCGCGAACATCGTGAAGCCTTCGAGCGCCTTGTCGCGGAAGTCGTCGTTCTGCGCCCACACGTCGTCGAAGAAGATGTTCGGGGACTTGCCGCCGAGCTCCAGCGTGACCGGCTTGATGTTCTCCGAGGCGTACTGCATGATCAGCCGCCCCGTGGTGGTCTCACCCGTGAACGCGACCTTCGCCACCCGCGGGCTGGACGCCAGGGGCTTGCCCGCCTCGACCCCGAAGCCGTTGACGATGTTCACCACACCCGGCGGGATCAGATCCGAGATCAGGCTCATCCAGTAGTGGATGGACGCCGGTGTCTGCTCGGCCGGTTTGATGACGACCGCGTTGCCCGCCGCCAGCGCCGGAGCGAGCTTCCACACCGCCATCAGAATGGGGAAGTTCCACGGGATGATCTGCGCGACCACGCCGAGCGGTTCGTGGAAGTGGTACGCGACGGTGTCGTCGTCGACCTCGCCGAGCGAACCCTCCTGAGCGCGGATCGCCCCCGCGAAGTAGCGGAAGTGGTCGATCGCGAGCGGGATGTCGGCCGCCAGCGTCTCGCGTACCGGTTTGCCGTTCTCCCAGCTCTCGGCGACCGCCAGCTTCTCCAGGTTCGCCTCCATACGGTCGGCGATCTTGAGCAGGATGTCGGCGCGCGCGGTCACGGAGGTGCGCCCCCAGGCCGGTGCCGCCGCGTGTGCCGCGTCCAGCGCGCGCTCCACGTCCTCGGCGGTGCCTCGCGCGACCTCGGTGAACGGCTGCCCGTTCAACGGGCTCGGGTTCTCGAAGTACTGTCCGCGAGCCGGCGCAACGTACTCCCCGCCGATGAAGTGGTCGTAACGCGCCTGGTAGGAGACGATCGCGCCTTCACTGCCGGGCGCCGCGTAACGGGTCATGCTGGTTGCCTCCCGGGGAAGCGCTGCCCGCCGTTGGGCAGCTCTCGCCGCGAGGCTAGGAATCCGTACGTTGCAAGGACGTTGCGTGTCCCGGGAACCGCCCTCCCGGCTCCGCAGGCGGGGGCCGCCGCCCCCTTCGTCAGTGCGGCTCGGGGCGCATACGGCCGTTCCGTGCGGCGTGCTCCCACCCGGCCGGTGCGGTCTGCTCGGACTCCAGCTCCACCAGACGCGCGTGCACGGCCGCCGCCGGGCGTACGGCTGACAGCGCCCGCCAGACGTCGAGATCGTCCTCGCCCCACGGCGCACGGGCCCAGTCGGCCAGTAGGTCGGGGTCCCGCCGGGCGATGATCGCTGTCCGCAGCCCGTCGGCGAGCCTTCGCCGCAGCCGTACCACCGCCGGCGCCGTCGAACCCGGCAGCAGCGGACCGGCGTACACCGCCGCGGCAGCCGTCACCGCGCCGGTACCGAGCCGCCGCTCCACCACCGCCACATCGGACTCGACCGGCCGGGTGAGCCGGTAGGGACGCGAACCCAGCAGGCCCGGACCGAGGATTCTGCGCAGTCGCGCCAACTCGGCCCGCAAGGTCACCGGCGTCACCGACTCGTCCTCGTAGAGCGCGCACTGCAGCTCGTCGCCCGTCAGGCCTTCCGGATGCCGAGCCAGCAGGATCAGGATCTCGCTGTGCCTGCGGCTGAGCCTGATCTTTCGTCCGTCCGAGAGTAGTTGGGCGTCGTCGCGCCCCAGGGCGGTCAATTCGAGGGCGCCGTCCATGGCCTGCGGCGGTGCGAGCAGCGCCAGATGGGCCTCGGCGGCCCGTGCCACCGCCTGTACGAAGCCGAGGCTGTGCGGATGCGCGAGGCCGTCCCCGCCGGTGATGTCGACCGCGCCGAGCACCCGCCCGGTGCGCGGATCGTGCACGGGGGCCGCCGCGCAGGTCCAGGGCTGCACCCGCCGGATGAAGTGCTCGGCCGCGAACACCTGCACGGGACGGTCGACGGCGACCGCCGTGCCCGGCGCGTTCGTACCGACCGCCGTCTCCGACCACCGCGCGCCCGGCACGAAATTCATCCGTCCGGCCTGCCGCCGCGTTCCCGGATGGCCCTCGACCCACAAGAGTCTGCCCTGCGCGTCGCACACCGCCAGAAGATGCTCCCCGTCCGCCGCGAACGTCCCCATGAGTTCCCGGAACAGCGGCATCACCCGCGCGAGCGGATGCTCCGCGCGGTAGGAACCCAGTTCCCCGTCCATGAGTTCCACCCTCGCGGTGCCCTCCGGAACGACGCCCGCCCGCGCCGAACGCCGCCACGACTCCGCCACCACGGCACGCACCGGCCGCGGCACCGTCCCGCCCTCGGTGAACGACTCGTACGCGCGGCGCAGCAGCCGAACCCGCTCGGCGGGGTCGGTCCCCGGTTCCAGGGCCACCCAAGGATCGGTCAACTCGGCCTCCCGGAAGGCGATGCGACTGGGTCCATCGTCACTCCCGGTGCGGGCCCCGACAACCCGTGTGACGCTCCCCTTCCGCTCGGTGCCTCGCGGCGTGCCCGCTCGGGCCACCGCGAGGCCGCCCCTGGTCAGGCGAAGTTGACGAGCCTGATGTAGCGCGTCCAGTCCCAGTTCGGCCCGGGATCGGTGTGATCGGTGCCCGGCACCTCGTAGTGACCGAGGATGTGGGCACGGTCCTTGGGGATCCCGTACTGGTCGCAGATCGTGGCGGTGAGCTTGGCCGATTCCTCGTAGAGAGCGTTGGTGAAGTAGGCGGGTTGGTCCACCCAGCCCTCGTGCTCGATGCCGATGCTTCTGGTGTTGTAGTCCCAGTTGCCCGCGTGCCAGGCGACGTCGTGCTCTCTCACGCACTGGGCGACATGGCCGTCGGCCGAGCGTACGAGGTAGTGCGCGGACACCTTCTTCTGCGGATTCTGGAAGATGGACAGGGTGGTGGCGTACGTCGCCTGTGTGACGTGGATGACCACATAGTCCAGCTCGTAGGTGTAGGGCCGATCGGACGCCGTGTAGTTGGAGCTGGTCGCCGGAGTCCATTCGGCGCCCGGATAGTCGACGGCCGCCACCTGCGCCGTCGCCTTGACATCGGGGAGTAACGCATAGGGGAGGGCCGCGAGGGCTGCGCCCTTGAGCAGCCGCCGCCGGCTCGGGAACGATCGCGCTCGCTCCATGGAGAGTTGGCCTTTCGTTGGTGGGGGGTGGGGTCTTGAGGCTGTGTGTCGGTGGGTCGAAGGCCGAGGGCTGAGGCTGTGGTTTGTCGGTTGGCGACGGGAATTGGGAGCGGGCTGTCGGGAACCCGGAGCCGGCTGTCGGGAGCGGCGTGTCGGTCAAGGGCCTGTCGCGCGCCGGCCGCGCGATCAGTGCCGGAGCGACGCGGCCGTCTCGCGCAGTCGGGCGTGCAGTCCGCGATGGGTCTCCCGCGGGGGCAGCCATTCCTTGCGCAGCTTGGCGACGCACGTGTAGTTGGTGTCGCAGACGTTCGCGACGGGAGACTCGACCGTCTGCGTCGCGAATTGGTACGCGTCCAGCTCACTGAACCCGTAGTCGCGCACCAGCCACTGCACAAGGTCGAGCTGGGATATCCGGAAGGCGTCCTCCAGCGGGCGTGCCGAGCCGGTCGAGATGATGTGGGTGTCGGACTCGATACGAGGCCAGGGGGTGGCGACTCCCTTGAGGAGTTCGACGATCACCACCGTGTTCATGGCGCATTCGACGGCGACCCCGCAGGTCTCGCCCTCACCCTGCCGTGCGTGCCCGTCGCCCAGGCTGAGCAGGGCACCCTCGACGTTCACCCCGAGGTAGCAGGTCACTCCGGCCCGGATTTCCGGCGTGTCCATGTTTCCGCCGTGCGCGTCGGGCACCAGGGCGGAACGGACCTCCAGGTTCGCGGGCGCCACACCGACGGTGCCGTGCATCGGGTCCATCGGCAGTTCGATCCGGATGTCGCTGTCCCGCGCGCTGAACAGCGCGGTCCGCCGCTCCCGGTCGAGCTGCCAGATCCACACGGTCTCCGGCAGCGGCGGCTGGAGGGAGGCGGTGGTGTGCGTGGAGGTCAGGGCGCCGAAGAGGGGGACCGTCGTCGACGCCGCCCAGTCACGGGCCGGCTCGATCGAGACGAAGTGGACCGCGACCGTGTCACCCGGCTCCGCTCCCTCGACATGGAAGGGACCGGTCTGGGGATTGAGGAACGGGAACTCGCGCACCTCGGACACCAGGTCCTTCTCGGAGCGTACTCGTCCGGCGAAACAGTCCTCGGTGTAGAGATCGAGCACCGTGCCCGGCGCGATGCGTGCCACGGGCGGTGCGCCGCCGAACGTCCAGGCGAACTCGCCCGGCGCCGGGCGCACGGTCAGGATCCGGGGGTCGCTCATGGCTGCACGGCTCCGCTCTGCGAAGGGGCGGGGGTGGAGGTCTCGTCGAGGTGGACACGGGCTGTCTCGGCTATGCGCCCAGGGTGGCGGCGCAGCAGGAAGATCAATATCACGACACCGGCCGACATCCAGACACCCACGACCGGCCCGGCGTACGACACGGGCGCGGTCAGCTCGGTGACGAAGTCGAAGACTGGCAGACCCGCGGCCGTCAGCAGCGCGGGGACGAACGCGATGATGCCCAGTAGCGGGAACACCAGATGTCGCACGGGCTTGAGCAACTCGCGTCTGCGGCGCAGGAAGTAGCCCGCACAGGCGAGATTCACCACGATGTACACGCCGATCACCACGGTGACGATCACCGTCGCGAGGAGCAGGAACGCGGTCACGGGGTCGTACGCGAGACCGAGTCCCAGCATGGCCGCCACGGCCACGGCGCACTGCACCGCCACCCCGGCCGCGGGGGAGCGGTGTCTGGGGTGCACGCGCGCGAACAGCGCGGGGAAGACCCGAATCCGAGCCAGGGCGAAGGCCGTTCGCGTGGAGACGGTGGCGCACGCGTTGGCGTTGGCGATCGTCGAGTTGACCACCGCTAGGAACACCAGCACCCAGAACAGTCCGAACGAGGCGCGTGCCACGCCTTCCCACGAGGCGGCGCCGGAGGCTCCGAACCCCGCGAACCGGTCGGGCCCGAAGTACACCGACATAGCGTACGTCGTCAGCACGTAGACGAAGCCGATCGCGAGCGCCGCGCCGAGGACGGCCCGGTGCATCGTGCGGCGTGGGTCCTTGGTCTCCTCCGCGAGCGGGGCCGCCGCCTCGAACCCGGCGAAGGCGAGCACGGTGTACACCGACCCCGCGAACACACCGCTGATCCCGCCGTACCCCGTGGCGGTGTGGGATGTCCCGAACACCGACACCGTGTTGTTCCCGCCGGCCTTGGCGATCAGCCACACCGCGAAGACGAGGAAGACGAGCACTTCGAAGATGCCGAGGACGGTTCCGAAGCGGGCCGAGGCGCGTACTCCCAGATATCCCGCCACCGCGATGACCGCCGCGCCCGCGAGCGACCAGGGCCACCAGAGGTCGTCCGGATACGAGGACCATTCCTGGTGCAGTGTGCCCGCCGTGGTGAAGCCGAGCTGAAGAAGGAGCAGAGGCGGCACCAGGGCTTCGACGAACACATAGCCCCAGCCCACGAGGAATCCGACGGACGGATGCAGCCCCTGCGCGGTGTAGGTGGCCACCGACCCCGCGGCGGGCATTTCCCGCGCCAGCTCGGCCACGCACGACGCGGTGAACAGGCAGGCCACCAGGGCGATCAGCACGGACAGCGGCAGACTGCCGCCCGCGAACGCCGCGCCGGACGGAATGGACGCGGCGACGGCCGCGGCCGGCGCCATGGCCGTGATGCTCTGGAACAGGACCTCGCGCAGGCCGATCGCCTCACGCCGCAGCCCCGGAACTGCCCCCTCCGACATGTGACCCCCCGATTCGACTGGAACACAGCCATCGGCAGGACGGCTGCGCCTCGCGTGAATTACGGTACGGCGCTTGCCAGTTGGGCAGAAGAGCGAGGCGCGATTCCGTGGACAGCCCGCGGATTGTGGACATGGCGATCACCCGCAAGGGGGAACGCCTCCGTGCGATCCGCGAGCCTCGACGCGTGACGTTGGGGGCACTGCCCGTGACTTTCCGGCCGTGTGCCGCCTGCGACCCGACCGTCCGCTGCCGGCTACGCCCGTCCGGCCACCGCAGCCGGGTCGTCGAGCACCCCTCGTACCACCGAATGCGCCGCACCGAGCAGCGGTCCCTCGGATCCCAGTCGGGAAACGGACACGGGGCAGGCGGGGCCCGCCGTGCGTCGCGCCAACTCGCCCTCCAGCGAGGGGAGAAGCCAGGGTGCGAGGCCGGCGAGGGCCCCGCCCAGCACGACCGTCTCCGGGTCCAGGAGGTTGACCGCCCCGGTCAGGGCGATGCCGAGCGCGGTTCCGGCGTCGCGCAGGGCACGGCGTACGTCCGGATCGCCCTCGGCGGCGCGCCGGGACAGCAGCCCGACCCGGTCCTCGCCGGGTTCGATCCCGGCGGCGCGCAGAACGGCCTCCTCGCCCGCGTACTGTTCGAGGCACCCGCGCCCGCCGCACGGGCACGCGGGTCCATCCGGACGCACCGGTATATGTCCCAACTCGCCTGCGAAGCCACGGGTCCCGCGCAGCAGCCGCCCGTCCACGAGTACCGCGGCACCGATGCCGATCTCCGCGGACACGTGCAGAAAGTCGCGTGGGGTCGCGTCACCGAGCCAGAGCTCCGCGAGACCGCCGAAGTTCGCCTCGTTGTCCACGGTCAGCGGCAGCTCGGAGGGCAGCAGCTCACCGAGGTCCGTGTCGTGCCAGTCGAGGTTCGGGGCTCGGACCACGGTCCGGGCGTCGCGTGCCACGAGTCCGGGGACGGCGACGGCGAGGCCCGCGGGCCACAGCCCCTCCCGGTCTGCTTCGGCGACGACCTGACGCACCAGCGCCGTCAGTTCCCGTAGCACGGGCCCGGCCGGCCGGCCGCGGTTCGTGCCGTGGCGTACGGCGCGCGCTCGCACGGCGCCGCGCAGATCGACCGCGCACACCGCGAGATGGTCGACGCCCACCTCCGCGCCGATCCCGGCGGGGCCGTGCCCGCTGACGGCGAGCGCGGAGCCGGGCCGCCCCACCCTGCCGGGCCGCTCGGGCCCCAGTTCTTCGAGGAGCCCCGCGCGGATCAGCTCGTCGACCAGAGTGGACACGGCCGCCCGGGTCAGACCTATGTGGGAGGCGACGGCGGCACGAGACAACGGTCCCTCGTCGCTGACGGTGTGCATGACCCGGGAGAGGTTGCGGCGGCGCATGCCCTGCTGGGTGTCGGGCAGTCGTCGGCCGGAACCGGTCGGGTGGGCTTCGTGCAGTGGTGCGGTCATGCCTCCGTCAATCCTCGTCCGGCCGGTCCCACCGGCCTCTCTCGGTGCCGGTCCCCACAGGGCGGTCCCGCGTTGTGCGGGGCGCCACCGGGCGGCCCCGGCCGGTGGCGCTCACGCGGGACGCCACTCGTGAGAGCCGGTCCCGCCGGGGCGGCACGGTCGGTCCTGGTCAGTCCCTGTTCGGCTCCCGTTCGAGCAGCGGGGCCGCGTCGGAGAGTACCCCGGTGATCCGCGCGAGCGTCTCCTCGTCCCGTTCCACGGCGTCGAGCACCGGCCCGCGGGCGGTGTCCCAGCGCCTTGCGACCGCCGCCGGGTCCTCTCCCGTCAGCAGGCCCGCCGCCTGGGCGGCGGCACCGAGCGCGACCAGTTCCCTGGCCTCGGGCACCTGAACGGGCCGGCCCGAGAGCCGGCGTACGGTCTGCTGCCAGGCCTTGCCGCGCGCGCCGCCGCCGATCAGCAGCAACGGCGCCGAGGGGTCGGCGTCCGCGTCCAGTACCAGGTCGAGGGCGCCCAGCAAGGAGTGCACGGCACCGTCGTACGCGGCCTGGAGCAGCTGCCCGCCCGTCGTGTCGTGCCGGAGTCCGTGCAGCAGTCCCGAGGAGTGCGGCAGGTTCGGTGTGCGCTCGCCGTCCAGATAGGGCAGCAGCGTCACCGAGGAGCCCGGCTCGACGGCCTCGCGGTCGAGGCCGAGCAGCGCGGCGATCCGGTCGACGGCCAGCGTGCAGTTCAGGGTGCAGGCCAGCGGGAGCCAGTCGCCGCGCGCGTCCGCGAACCCCGCCACCGTGCCGGTCGGGTCGGTGGGTCGGTGCGTCGAGACGGCGTACACAGTGCCCGAGGTGCCGAGGCTCACGACCGGGGTGCCGGGGCGCAGCCCGAGGCCGAGCGCGGCGGCCGCGTTGTCCCCGGTTCCGGCCGCCACCAGGGTGCCCCTGGAGAACGGCAGCTCACCCCTGGCGTGCACCGTTCCGGCCACCTCGCCCGGCCGGGCGACGCGGGGGAGCAGGGCGGGGTCGAGACCGATGTGCGCGAGGACCTCCTCGTCGTACGCCTCGCTCCCGGAGGCCCACCAGCCGGTGCCGGAGGCATCGCCGCGGTCGGTGGTGCCCTGCCCGGTGAGCCGTTCGGTGAGGTAGTCGTGGGGCAGCCGGACCGCCGCCGTCTTGCGGACGGCCTCCGGCTCGTGCTCGGCCAGCCAGGCCCATTTCGTGGCCGTGAAGGACGCGCCGGGCACGCTGCCGGTCCGCTCGGCCCAGGACTTCGGGCCGCCGAGCTCCTCGACCAGTCGACGCGCCTGCGGCGCCGAGCGCACGTCGTTCCACAGCAGGGCGGGTCGTACGGGTTCGCCCCGGGCGTCGAGCGTCACGAGCCCGTGCTGCTGCCCGCCGATCGAGACCGCCGCCGCTTCGTGCGCGGCGTCACCGCACTGGCGCAGCGCTTCGCAGAGCGCGTCCCACCACTGGCGCGGGTCGCTCTCGCGGCCCGCCCCGGTGGAGACGGTGTGCGGCGCCTGCCCGCTGGCCACGACCAGTCCGGTCGACGCGTCGACGACCAGGGCCTTGGTGGACTGGGTGGACGAGTCCACCCCGACGACAAGCGGACCCTCGGCTGCTGACATCGGGCTCTCCCTCTTCCGCTGCTCTGCGGAATCTGTGCTGGTCACGGGGTCATCCGGACCGCCACGGCCGGGTCCCGCACTTCGTCCCCGGACCGGATGTGACCAGGGTTTCCTACTTCGTCTCTTCCCAGAGTCGCGTCCGCATACTAATTTGTAAACCGCCATGACGAAATAGTCGGAGCTAGCAAGGAGCCGCGACATGAACTACCAGCCCACCCCCGAGGACAGGTTCACCTTCGGTCTGTGGACCGTCGGCTGGCAGGGAAGGGACCCGTTCGGCGACGCCACGCGGCGCGCCCTGGACCCGGTCGAGACGGTGCAGCGCCTGGCCGAGCTCGGCGCCTACGGAGTGACCTTCCACGACGACGACCTGATCCCCTTCGGATCCTCGGACAGCGAGCGCGAGGCGCACATCAAGCGCTTCAGGCAGGCCCTGGACGCCACGGGCCTCAAGGTGCCGATGGCCACCACCAACCTGTTCACGCACCCCGTCTTCAAGGACGGCGCGTTCACGTCGAACGACCGCGACGTGCGCCGCTACGCACTGCGCAAGACCATCCGCAACGTCGACCTGGCGGTCGAGCTCGGCGCCGAGACGTACGTCGCCTGGGGCGGCCGGGAGGGAGCGGAGTCCGGGGCCGCCAAGGACGTACGCGTCGCCCTCGACCGTATGAAGGAGGCCTTCGACCTCCTCGGTGAGTACGTGATCTCCCAGGGTTACGACCTGAAGTTCGCGATCGAGCCCAAGCCGAACGAGCCCCGCGGCGACATCCTGCTCCCCACCGTCGGCCATGCCCTCGCGTTCATCGAGCGCCTGGAGCGCCCGGAGATGTACGGCGTCAACCCGGAGGTCGGTCACGAGCAGATGGCCGGGCTGAACTTCCCGCACGGCATCGCGCAGGCCCTGTGGGCGGGCAAGCTCTTCCACATCGACCTCAACGGCCAGTCCGGCATCAAGTACGACCAGGACCTGCGGTTCGGAGCCGGCGATCTGCGGGCCGCGTTCTGGCTGGTCGACCTCCTGGAGAGCGCCGGTTACGCGGGCCCGAAGCACTTCGACTTCAAGCCGCCGCGGACCGAGGACTTCGACGGCGTGTGGGCGTCGGCGGAGGGCTGCATGCGCAACTACCTGATCCTGCGCGAGCGCGCGGCGGCGTTCCGCGCCGATCCCGAGGTCCAGGCGGCGCTGCGCGCCTCGCGTCTGCACGAGCTGGCGCAGCCCACCGCGGAGGACGGCCTGGCGGCGCTGCTCGCCGACCGTGCCGCCTTCGAGGACTTCGACGTCGAGGCCGCGGCCGCGCGCGGGATGGCCTTCGAGCAGCTGGACCAGCTGGCGATGGACCATCTCCTGGGTGCTCGGGGCTGATTGGGCTGCTCCCAAGGGCACGGACCCGCCTTCCGGCGGGTCCGGCCCGCCCTCAGTGGCCGCTGATCCCCGCGTGGAATGTCCCGGAATCACGCGATCCATGGCATGAGTCCGCATCAACTTCCGTATAAGGGTCGCGCGATGACCGGTTCGAGGCGACTCTTGGCGGTATGGCCATGTCGTCCGAACCGCCTCAGCCTCCACGGTCGCAGGGAGACCCGCGCCCTCCTGGGGGTGATGTCCAGGGTCCGCGTTCCGGGGGCTACAGCTCGCCGCCCTCCAGCGGTTACGGTCCTCCGTCTTCCGGCGGCTATGGTCCTCCGTCCTCCGGTGGTTACGGTCCGCCCCCGGGTCCCTACGGCGTTCCTCCGGGGGGCAACGGCCCACCCCCTGGGGACTACGGTTCGCCGTCACAAGGGGGCGATTGGCCTCCCGGGCAGGGCGGCGGGGGATGGCCGCCACCTCCGCCGGCTCCGCCTCCCGGACCGCCGGACGGCCCCGGCGGTCACCGCGGAGGGCGGCGGCGCAACACCCTGCTCCTCGTCATCGCCGCGATCGTCGGCGTCGGCGTCATCGTCGCTGGGGCCGTGGCGGCCACGAGCGGCGGCCCGAAGGACAAGAAGTCCCCCACCGAGAGCAGCGGGCGGTCGCCGAGTCCCTCGCTGAGCCTCCCGTCCGAACTGCCGTCATTGCCCTCGGGCCTGCCCAGTGTCGTGCCGTCGCTTCCCACGGGCCTGCCCACCGGGCTGGTGCCCAGCGACCTGCAGTCGTTGTTCCCGTCCCTCGCGGACGACGAGGTGCCGTATTACATGCTCCGGAAGGGCGATTGTTTCGACACGGACGACAGTCTCCCCGGACAGGCCGCCAAGCGCCGGTGCACCCAACCGCACGACGCCGAGGTGGTGACGGTCTCCGAACTCAACGGCACCTACGCGACGGACGCGGCCCTCAAGAAGGCCGCGTCCGCGCTGTGCAAGGCTCCTCTGGAGCGAAAGGCGGCCGGCCAGGCCGCCGGCACGGTGCGCGACACCCTCGTGCAGTACCCGGACACCGGTGGCTACAAGACCGGCATCGACAAGGTCGCCTGCAGCCTGGCCGCGGGCGTCGGCAAGGGCACCCACAAGCTCACCGGGCCGCTGAAGTGAGCGACACGCGTGCGTGGCCGCTGTCCATCTTCCCCGCACGCGTGCCGAGTTCAAGGGGCTCCGGGATCAGATCCCGTGCGGCAGCCGCACGTAGGTGACCCTCGTCTCGATGCCGCTGTCCACGAGCCGGCCCTGTGCGTCGAAGGCGCCCGCCCCGTCGGTCATCCCGAAGTCGTTGTCGTTGATGAGGGCGAGAGTGCCGTGATCCACGCGCGCGACGCCCTCGATCTTGCCGGGCGCCCCCGCCACGGTGCCCAGGTCGACGACCAGACGCTTGCTCAGCACCGGAACGCCGGCCGACGCGGGGTCGTCCAACTGCTCCAGCGAGGGTGACGTGGTGTCGCTGTCCCAGGGACCGCCGAGGATGTCCGCGTCGCGCGTGAGCCGTACCGACTGCAGACGGGCCGCCTTGTCGGTGCGCTCCTCGACGAGCAGCCGGTCGCGGCCGACGGCCACCACGGAGGAGATCTTCAGCTCGGACGTGTCGTCCTCGCTCGGGTCGACCACGTTCACCGGGTCGAAGCGGTACGCGTACTCGGCGGTGACGGCGCGCTTCCCGGGCGAGAAGCGCAGCAGCCGTGTGGTGCGCGACGCGTCTCCCGCGTCCCCGTCCGGCAGCGAGAGCGGGCTCTGCAGGGCCATCACCAGGTCACCGTCGGGGAGTTGGGCAAGCCCTTCCAGACCACGGTTGGTCTTGCGGTGGAGCAGGACGGCGGGCAGCGCCTCGACGACCGGGTAGTCCGTGCCGGTCAGATTGAGACCCTTGGGCACGTAGCGCGTGAGTACCTCCCCGCGCGCGGAGACATGGACCAGCGACGGGCCGTACTCGTCCACGAGCCAGAACGAACCGTCCTTCGCCCGCACGATGCCCTCGGTGTCCAGTCCGTTCGGGTTGTACGGGACCGGGGTCTGCGCGTCGTAGGAGTACGGCGCCTCGTCGCGTCCCGCCTGGTTGGACAGCCCGGTGACCGGCTTCCCCGAGGACGTGGTGATCGGAATCGCGTCGATCACCTTCACGGTGTCACCGCACACCCGGATCTTCACGATCGCCGGGTCGAAGCCCGGGACCGGGAACGTCCGGCGCTTCTTGCCGTCAACCTTGATCTGGCCGTTCGGCCCCCGGTCGGTGACCGTCCAGTATTCGCCCTTGCGTCCGGTCGGGTAGATGTCGCTGCCGATGCCGCCGAGGTCGACACCGCGGTCGTTGTCCACCGTGCCGGGCAGCAGCGCGTTGCTGAACGCGCCGAGGGGGAGGTCTCCGAGCGTCGCGGTGTGCGTCACGTGCGGCTGCGCGGGTCCGGACGTCGCGCTCGCGGTACCGGCCACCACGAAGGCGGCCAGCACGGCGAGCGGCACGCCCAGGGCGACGGATCGGTGGACGTGGCGCCGGCCGACGGCATGCGGGGACATCAGGCCTCCTGAGGCACAAGTTCGCTGACAGCGGCCAGAGTTGGCCCCGGCGTCGAACCGTACGCGACCTGGAGGTGAACTCCCGCCGTCAACCAGTCATCGGGTCTCCCTCGGCTGAGGCCGGGGCGTTTTGCCGGGTCCGTCACCGCGGCCCGCGGGGGTCC
This sequence comes from Streptomyces sp. NPDC026500, assembly GCF_055567635.1. Lineage (NCBI taxonomy): Bacteria > Bacillati > Actinomycetota > Actinomycetes > Kitasatosporales > Streptomycetaceae > Streptomyces > Streptomyces sp. NPDC026500. Next base: position 237,982 of record NZ_JBVHQB010000009.1, read on the forward strand.
GGCATCACGGAACACGCCCACACGGCATGCGTCCGCGGGCGCGGTCCGGTTCAGAGGTGTTTCGGCGCCGGGCCGAGCGGCCTCCGTCCTAACCCGATCGGCCCTGGTGCCAGGGCCTGCCGTCACCTGCCCCCCTGCGCGGCACGGGAGCACGATGACGGTATGACAGGTAATCAGGCAGACTCGGGCAAAGGATCATGGCACGCGAAAGGCTTCATGATCCTCACTCCGTCGCAGATCGAGGTCGCGGCCGGAGAGGAGTTCACTTCGTCCGTGACCGTGTGGCCCGCTGGGCCGCAGCACAGCGTGAGTGCATCCGCGCCCGCCGGGGCGGACCTGCGGGTGGAGGTGATCGGCCACAAGGTCGTGGTCACCGGACGCCTGCGGTACACCGGCGAGAAGCACTCTGTCCCGGTGACCGTGCGAGACGGCGCGGACGTCGCCCACGACACCCTCAGCGTGGAAGCCGTCGAAGTGCCCCACCCTCACGCCGCACCCCGCCAAGCACCTTTCGGCTCCATCTGATGTTCGTCCCGAAGCCGACCACACGGCCAGGTGACCCACGGGTCAGGCGGCGACGCCAGGTATCCGTGCCACGAGCCCGACGGGAAGCCGCCTACTGCTACGGGTGCGACGAGAGTGGCCTTGTCCTCGTCCATACCGCGTTCAACCGCTGGCGCGCGCGCACGGTCTGGAGTTGGGTAGGCCCTGTGCGGAGACTGGGCTCGCAAACCCCTACCAGCAGCCCCGTGCACTACGCGCGGGACCGGAGAGCCTCTCAGGGTTGAGTAGGGGGCACGCGTCGGGGACGTATCAGGGTCGCGGTCCGGAACCGTGGGACACGGGGACCCGTTCTCAGGACAGAGAGCGGCAGCAGCCGCGGAGGAGGCGACACATGTCGAAGAACGCGAAGATCGCCGCAGGAGGTGTGGCGGTCGGCTTGATTCTGTTGATCTGGCTGCCCTGGTGGGCCGCCTTCCTGATCGTGCTCGGAGTCCCGGCGGCCGCGTATCTGGCGCTGGACCCCTCGCAGCGGCGCAGGCTGCGCCGTGCCACCCGCAAGGAGCTCGGCCGCTGAGGCGCGACCGCCCATCCGTCGGCAGCCCCTCCGTTCACCGCGGCCGGTGAGGGCCGGAGAGACTGACACAACTGACACGGGGGGACTGATGAAGGGCCGCGTCACCGGGATTCCGTGTGACGCGGTCACTCAGCTGGGGCGGACCGCCAACTTGTCCAAGGCCTCAAGGAGGCCGGGCAGCTCCGGTCCGCGACCGACGGGCAGGACCTCGCCGGGTTCCTCGTCGAGCAGGACGAACGCGATGTCGTCGGTCCTGGCGACGAGCGACCAGCCGGGGCCGTCGGCGCGCAGGGTACGAGCGTCGCCCGTTGCGAAGGACGAGCGGACACGGCCCAGTGGGGGCGGTGTGTCCACGTACGAGCGCGCCTCGGCGAGAACGCGGCGGACGCCGGCGTGGTTCCCGCCCTCGCCGTCCTTGTCCGGAGAGTCTTCGGCGTTGTCGGGGGCCTGCCCGGCACCGTCCGAGGGCGCGAAATCACTGTCGTCGATCTGCTCGCGCCACATCGCCCACTGGAGCGCGATCTCGTCCGCGCCGAGGCGTCGCTGGGCCGGTCCCCAGGTGGCGGTGTCCGGAGGGCTGAGCGGAGGCCGGTCCGTGAGCTCCGTCGACGGATCGTGCGGAGCCGGCACCCCGGGGGCCGAGACGGCTACATCGAGGGGCCAGCCGGGCAGTGCGGCGACGACCGTCCGCTCGTCCGGAGACAGCTCGTGCTCGATTCCGCAGTCCCAGGACGCGATGGCGACGGCGACCAGGGAGACGTCGTCGATGATGACGGTCCACCGCGCGCCCTCGCCGTCCTGGCCGAGCACCAGCCCGTAGCCCTCCACGAGAGGCGCGAGGTCGAGCGTCGCGCAGGCCTCCGGGTAGTCGTCGCCGAGCACGCTGGGGAACTTCGCCGGTGTCAGCAACACCGCCGTCAGCACATACAGCGCGTCGTCGTCCCCGGTGGCGACGGCGTCTTCGTCCGTCCCGGCCATTCCAGCCTCCCGATCGCTCCATCTGTCGGCGCACCTTAAGCGACCGGAAGGCGCTTGTCACGGGTCCGAAACGCATGCGGAGCTGCAGCTATCCGGCTGGACAGGGGCGAAACGCCCGGTCGGGCCCGCCCAGGTCAGGCCGCGGGCAGTCCGAGCCGGGTACGGGCGACGGCCTGCGGCGACTCGTCCCGCTCACGGGCGAGGGCGATAACGGCCCGGCAGGCCAGCTCGTTCACCCCGAACGAAAGTGCCTCCGGCGACACCCAGGCGGCCGCCTCGTCGATCTGCTCCTGGTTGTCCTCCGCGCACGCGGACACGTACACCGCGGCCGCCTCGAAGAGGTTGTATGTGCGCTTTCTCTCCTTCCGAGCCGTCTCCGGCGGGCGCCCCTCGGGCCGTTCGGCCGTCTTCCTGCGTCCCATCGTGCGGAGTCTGCCGAATATGCCGGACATCGGGTCACCATCCCCCTGCGTGATCGCTGATCGTGCGCTTGCTGCTACTCAACGTAGAGATGGAGTCGCGGCGACAGAAGGGGGACGGCCCGGTGAAGCTCTGCCCCGTCTCAGCGGCCGGCCGAATCGAGTGAGTCGAGGATGGTCCGCAGCCAGGTCAGTTCGGCCTGGCTGGTGGCCCGCGCGATGGTGAGGATGCCGCGTCGGAAGGGGTCGTCCAGCTCCTCGGCACGCAGCGGCCGGTCGCCGTCGTAGAAGAAACTCGCGGGTTCCCCCAGGAAGGCCAGCCTGCGACGCAGTACGGCGGCCTGCGCCTCGGGGTCCTGCAGATGTCGCAGGAAGGCGAGCACCGTGAACCAGCGGTTCTCGTCCGTGATGTCCCGTGGCGCCGGGTCCGCGAGCCTGCGGCGCAGCTCGTGCTCGCCCTCCTCGGTGAGTGTGAGGACGTGACGCGGGGCGGCCACCGAGCCCGGCTGTGTGGCCCGCTCCAGCAACTGCCCGTTCTCCAGCCGCTTGATGGCGGGATACAGCGTGCTCTCCGCCACCGGCTTCACATGGCCCGTCAGGGCGGTGATGCGTTTGCGCAGCTCGTAGCCGTGCAGCGGGGCGTCGTACAGAAATCCGAGGATGGCCAGCTCCAGCATGTCCACATTCTGCCCCACCGACGTTGTACATCGCTTCTTTTATACATCGGAACCGATGTATGCTCCTGGGGCAGTGGGAACGAAGGAACGGCGACAGGGGAGTGCGCTATGCGGCAGGCCGAGTTCGACGGCAGGGGAAGCGAGATCCGCTGGACCGAGGCGGCGGGCGCTGGACCCGCGCGCGTGTACGTGCACGGTCTGGGGTCGGCCTCGACGGTCTACAACGCCCACATAGCGGCCCGGCCCGAACTGGCGGGGCGCCGCACCCTGTTCGTCGACCTGCCCGGCCACGGCATCAGCGACCGGCCCGCGGACTTCGGCTACACCTTGGAGGACCACGCCAGGGCCCTGGCGGTCGCCCTGGACGCCGCTCAGGTCACCGGGGGGGAACTCGTCGCACACAGCATGGGCGGTGCTGTCGCCATCGTGCTGGCCCATCACCGGCCCGAGCTCGTCTCGCGGCTCGTCCTCGTGGAGGCCAACCTCGACCCGTACCGTCCGGCCGCCCCGGGCGGCAGCGGCATCGCCTCCTACGAGGAGGACGACTACGTCGAGAACGGCGGTCACGCGCGCGTGCTCGAAAAGGTCGGTCCCTCCTGGGCCGCGACAATGCGCCTTGCCGACCCGCGCGCCTTGCACCGCACGGCGAAGGGGCTCAGCCAGGGCACCAGCCCGACGATGCGTCAGCTGCTCGTCGGGCTGACCGTGGAGCGTGTCTACCTCCAGGGCGAGCTCACTGGTGAACTGCCGGGAGCGGAAGGCCTGGAGGCGGCAGGGGTGCACGTCGTGACCGTGCCGGGTGCCGGACACAACATCATGTTCGACAACCCCGATGCGTTCGCGGCGGCCGTCGCCGGCACGGCCTGACGGCCGATCACCGGATCCGGCCGGCGGTCAACCCCGGCGTACGGCCAGCGCGAGGAAGCGGGCGTCCTCGTCCACGTACGAGGTCATGTCCCAGCCCGAACCGGCCAGCAGGGGCCCCAGGTTGGCCTCGGCACGAAGGTCGTCCGGAGTGATCTGTCGTCCCTGGCGGGCCGCTAGGGCCGCCCGGCCGATCGGGTGGAAGAGGGCCAGCGTGCCTCCGGGGCGTACCACCCGGGCCAACTCCCGCAGATTCTCACCCGGGTTCGGCAGATGGGCGACGAGTCCGGCCGCGAACACCGCGTCCAGCGACTCCGTACGCAGCGGCAGTCCGGTGACATCGGCCAGCAGCAGGTGCCCGTCGTGGTCGCGTCCCGCCCGAACGGCGGCCTCCAGCATGGCCGGCGTCAGATCGGCTCCGACGACCACCCCGGTGCCGCCCACGGCCGCGCGCAATGGAGGCAGGGCCCGTCCAGTGCCGCAGCCCGCGTCGAGCACGCGGTCACCCGCGCACAGCCCCATGCGTGCCACTGCGGCCGCGTACGCGGGCCCGTCGTCGGGGAACCGGCTGTCCCATTCGGCGGCGCGCGCGCCGAAGAACTCCTGGACGTGTGTGTGGTCGTCGCTCATGTGCCGCATGATCTCTCACCGACACGAAGGATGACGCGGCGCACACGTTCGAGCCTGACGCGATCGTTCAGGTGCACCTCTTCGTCACTTTGCAACAGCTTTCGAAATGCGCCCCGGTTGTGCGCCCCAGCGCGCACTAGCGTCCCTGGGTCATGGGACACATGGACCACGCCGCCTTCGGCTGGCTGACCCCCGTACTGTCGTACGCGATGGCATGCATAGGCTCCGCGCTGGGGCTGCGCTGCACGGTCCGCGCACTCGACGCCACCGGACCGTCGCGCCGCAACTGGCTCCTCGCGGCGGCCTCCGCGATCGGCACCGGCATCTGGACGATGCACTTCGTGGCGATGCTCGGATTCGGTGTCACCGGCACGGAGATCCGCTACAACGTGCCGCTGACCATCTTCAGTCTGCTGGTCGCCATGGCCGTCGTCGGCGCGGGCCTCTTCGCCGTCGGCTACGGCCGCGACCGGCACCGCGCACTCGTCCTCGGCGGGCTCACCACCGGGTTCGGCGTCGCGAGCATGCACTACCTGGGCATGGCGGCACTGCGGCTGCACGGCCAGGTGCGCTACGACCCGGCACTCGTCGGGCTCTCCGTCGTGATCGGCGTGATCGCGGCGACCGCCGCCCTGTGGGCCGCGCTCTCCATCAGGTCCCCCGTGGCGGTGGCCGTCGCCTCCCTTGTCATGGGCGGCGCGGTGAGCAGCATGCACTACACCGGAATGATGGCGGTGAGCGTACGCGTGAGCCCCTCCGGCGGTTCACTGCCCGGGGTCGCGGCGATGCAGTTCATCTTCCCCCTCGCCGTCGGTCTCGGGTCCTACCTCTTCTTGACTGCGGCGTTCGTCGCACTGTCCCCGATGTCCGGCCGGCCCGAGGCGTCCGCGCCGTCCCAGCGGCCGGTCGAGAGCGTCGCCCGCTGACAGCGGTCCGACAGCCGCCGCGGTCCGGACGGCACCCCCGAACCTCTCCGATCGAGGAGGCCATGCGTACACCCCGTAGGACCACCAAAGCCGGCACCCAGCCACCGCCGGTGCGCGGTCGGCGTGCGCACGCGGGCCCGCCGGCCGACGAGGGCACGGACATCGGCGAACCCGTCGTCGGGCCTTCGCCGGAAGCACTCGCGCGCGCGGTGCGGTGGCACATCCGGCCCCGCACCGTCCGGGCCAAGATCGTCAGCCTGCTGATGGTGCCGATCGTCTCCCTGCTCGCCCTGTGGGCCTACGCCACGGTGAGCACGGCGCAGGACGTCGCGCGGCTGCGGCAGCTGCAACGCGTGGACTCGACGGTCCGGGCCCCTGTCGACGCCGCGGTCGCCGCGCTCCAGGCCGAACGGGCGGAAGCCGTCCGCTATGCCACCGACCCCGCCACGGTGCCGCCGAGCGACTTCAAGGACCTCTCACGGCTCACCGACCGCGCCGTCGCGAAACTGCGCCTGGGGGACCACAACACAGTCGCCGACGGCGCCGACCTGCCTGCCGGAGTCGCAGGGCGGCTCACCGCCTTCGTCGCCGACGCGGAGCGACTGCGGTCGCTGCGCACTGGCGTACTGGAACGCCGCACCGGATGGGACGAGGCGTACGGGGAGTACACCAGGACCATTTCGACGGCGTTCGGTGTCGACGGAGCGCTCACCGGTATCTCCGGCGCGGGCCTGCGCTCCGACGCGCGCGTCCTGCTCGAATTCTCCCGGGCGGGGGAAGCGCTCGCCCAGGAGAACGCCGTGCTCGGCGGGGCCCGGCTCGCCGGGACCCTCGACGGCGAGCGGCTACGGCTGTTCACGGGGGCCGTCGATACCCGCCGCACCTTGACGGACGCCGCCGCGCCGGATCTCGGCGGGCCCGAACGAGCCGCCTGGAACGACCTCGTGGAGGGGAGCGCGTACGACGACGTGCGCGCCGTCGAGGACAAGGTGCTCGTCTCGCGCCCCGGCGCCAAGGCCCTCGACACCGCACCGGAGACCGTCTGGAACATCGCTCACGAGCGCGTGAGCGACGGGATGCGCACGGTCGAGGCCGACGCGGGCCGGAGCGTCGCGGACGGGAGCGACCCGCTCGGGCACTCCCTGCTCACCCCCGCCGGTGCCGCGGTCCTCTTCGGCCTCGCCGCCGTCATCGCCTCGCTGATCATCTCCGTACGCATCGGACGCGACCTCGTCGTCGAACTCGTCGGCCTGCGTGACAGCGCACTGGACATCGCCCGCCGGAAACTTCCCGAAGCCATGCGCAGACTGCGCGCGGGCGACGCGGTCGACGTGGACGACGAGGCCCCGCTGGGGCGGCCCTCGGAGGACGAGACCGGACAGGTCGCCCAGGCACTGAACACGGTGCACCGAGCCGCTCTGCGGGCCGCGATCGAGCGCGCGGAGCTGGCCGGTGGCATCTCCGGGGTCTTCGTCAATCTCGCCCGGCGCAGCCAGGTACTCGTGCACCGGCAGCTGAATCTCCTGGACGCCATGGAGCGCAGGTCCGAAGACCCGGACGAGCTGAGCGACCTGTTCCGGCTCGACCACCTCACCACACGGATGCGGCGTCACGCGGAGAGCCTGATCATCCTTTCCGGAGCCGCCCCCGGACGGGCCTGGCGAAGGCCCGTCTCGCTGACGAACGTGGTCCGGGCGGCCGTCTCCGAAGTCGAGGACTACGCGCGCGTGGAGGTACGGCAACTCCCCGAGGCGGCCGTGGTCGGCGGAGCGGTCGCCGACCTCACCCACCTTCTGGCGGAAGTCGTCGAGAACGCCGCCCAGTTCTCGCCTCCGCACACCAGAGTACGGATCACCGGCGAACCGGTCGGAAACGGCTACGTGATCGAGGTCGAGGACCGCGGGCTGGGCATGGGCAAGGAGAGGATCGCCGAGGCCAACCGGCGCATTGAGCAGTCCGAGGCGCTCGACCTGTTCGACAGCGACCGGCTCGGCCTCTTCGTGGTGAGCAGGCTCTCGGCCCGGCACGGGATCAGGGTGCACCTGCAGACCTCGCCCTACGGGGGCACCACCGCGGTCGTCCTGCTGCCCACGGCGCTGCTGCACGACGGCCCGGCGGAACGTTCCCTCCGCAAGGCCGACACGGACAGGCCGCTGGAAAGGCAGTACGCGCGCGTGTCGGCCGCTCCGGAGCACGACGCCGTCCAGGCCGCCACCGAGCGGCCCGCACTGGTCCCCCCGAGCCCGAGGGTTTCCGAAGCCCCGGCGAACGGTGCACGGGAGACCCCGCCTGCGGCGAACGGTTCGAAGGAGACCGCGCCCCCGGCGGTCGCGGCGCTCCGTCTGCACCGTCCCCAGGACGACTCCGAGGGCTCCGACGAACTTCCACGCCGTGTGCGCCAGGCGAACCTCGCCCCCCAACTGCGTGGACTGCGTTCCGAGGATCCGGTCGAGCCCCCGGTGTCCACGACGGACGACGAGCGCACACCCGAACTCGTACGGGCGCGCATGGCCGCGTACCGGGCCGGCTGGGTACGCGGCGGCGGCCGGTCACCCGACGTCGGCGCCACCCCCCGCCCCGAAGCGGGCAGAGACAGCAGCGAAGGAGACCCCGCATGATCCAGGACCCGAGCACGGGAACCGCCCAGCGGTCCGGCGAACTCGACTGGCTGCTGGACGACATGGTGGTGCGCGTGACCGAAGTACGACACGCCGTCGTGCTGTCGAACGACGGACTGGCGGTGGGCGCGTCCACCGCCCTCCGGCGCGAGGACGCCGAACATCTCGCCGCCGTCGCCTCCGGATTCCACAGTCTGGCCAAGGGAGCGGGTCGCCACTTCGGCGCGGGCGGGGTACGCCAGACGATGGTGGAGATGGACGAGGGGTTCCTGTTCGTCGCCGCGGCGGGGGACGGTTCGTGCCTCGCCGTCCTGACCGCCGTCACCGCCGACATCGGCCTCGTGGCCTACGAGATGGCGCTCCTGGTCAAGCGCGTCGGCGAACATCTCCACGCCCCGCCGCGCGTCGCGGTACAGCCGCCCGCGGCAGGATGACCGAGGACGGCCTGTGCAGATGACCGAAGACACACCGGGCTGCCCGCCACAGCCGGGCAGCCAGTGGTACGACCAGGAGGCGGGACCACTCGTCCGCCCCTACGCCATGACGGGCGGCCGAACCAAAGCCGGTCCGGCCGGGATGCACTTCGATCTGATCGCCCTGGTCACGCTCGACAGGGCCGCACCAGGAGCCGACGAGGACACCTCGCTCGGTCCGGAGCACCGCACCCTGATCGAACTGTGCCGTACCGAAACGCAGTCGGTCGCCGAACTGGCCGCGGGCGCCGATCTTCCCGTAGGTGTGGTCAGGGTGCTCCTGGGTGACCTCCTGGAACGGAGTTGTGTCACCGTGTCCCGCCCGGTGCCGCCCGCCCAACTGCCCGACGAGCGAATTCTCCGCGAGGTGATCGAGGGGCTGAGGGCGCTCTAGGCGATCCGTATCGGTCGGCGCTGCGGCTCTTCGCGTTCACCCCTGGGCACTGAATGGGTGTGTTCCGGTCGCAAGAGGCAATGTGCGGTCCAACCCTGTTCGCCGGAGCCGCAGTTGTCATGATGCTCACTTCGCGCACCCGTACAGACGTACCGATGCCGGCGGTTGTCGGCACTCCCGAGAGAAGTGATCGATGGTCTCCGAGAACTCCGATGCCCTGGGCGGCGACTCGACCGCCCTGGCATTGAAGATATTGGTCGCCGGTGGGTTCGGCGTGGGAAAGACCACCCTGGTGGGCGCGGTCAGCGAGATCCGGCCGCTGCGCACCGAGGAACTGCTGAGCGAGGCCGGTCAGTCGGTGGACGACACCGGCGGAGTGGGCCAGAAGGTCACCACGACCGTGGCCATGGACTTCGGACGCATCACCATCAGGTCCGGCCTCTCGCTCTATCTCTTCGGAACACCCGGCCAGGACCGCTTCTGGTTCCTGTGGGACGAGCTGTCGACGGGCGCTCTGGGTGCCGTCGTCCTCGCGGACACCCGCCGGCTCGAGGACTGCTTCCCCGCGGTGGACTACTTCGAGCACCGAAGCATCCCGTTCGTGGTGGCCGTCAATTGCTTCGCGGACGCTCGCGCGTACGGGGCCCAGGACGTGTCCCGCGCCCTCGACCTCGACCGGGGCACGCCGGTCGTCCTCTGCGACGCCCGTGACCGCGACTCCGGGAAGGAGGTACTGATCCGGCTCGTCGAATACGCCGGGAGGGTACACACCGCCCGGCTTCTCGACTCCGTCGGCTGAGGCCGCTCGACATCTCCGTCGGCCCCGCTCGGACCCCCGGGCACCCGCTCGCCTTCCCTCTTGCGTGACCGCCGCACCTGCTCGTCGGCCATCTTCTCTGCCATGCCACCCATCCGCCTTGCCCGGACGGCGGCGGTGGGGAAGGCTTGCTGGTCGAGTCCTCCGGCCAGGGGGGAACGACACACGGGGAGACCGGATCATGGAGCAGAACACGGGACTTGGCTGGTTGCTGGACGACCTGACCGAGCGCGTCGAGCACGTTCGGCACGCGCTGGTGCTGTCCAACGACGGGCTGGTGACGGGCGCGAGCACAGGACTCCGGCGGGAGGACGCCGAACACCTCGCCGCGGTGTCGTCGGGACTGCACAGCCTGGCCAAGGGCTCCGGCCGCCACTTCGGTGCCGGGCAAGTACGGCAGACGATGGTCGAGTTCGACGACGCGGTGCTCTTCGTCACCGCGGCCGGCGCGGGGAGTTGTCTGTCCGTCCTCAGCGGGGCGGAGGCGGACATCGGCCAGGTCGCCTATGAGATGACGTTGCTGGTGAACCGCGTCGGCGAACACCTTCGCGTGGATGCGCGGCAACCGGAAGGCAAGCCCGCTTCAGACCTCTGACCTGCCGATATGTCGTCGCGGCCGGAGTTTTCCACAGGCTCGCCGCGATGTCCGTCGAGCCGGATACGGTTTTTCCCGAGGCGAGCGCACACCGGCGCGAGCCTCCGACACCACAGGGGAGACCGTCATGTCCGGCAACACCATCACGCCGTCCGCCACCTCCTCGCTCAGTCGGGCCGCACGGGAACTGGAGCTCAGGCGCGGCGAGTTCGACCTCGCCCTGCACCTCGGCTGCGTGCGCTCGGTTCCCGACGAGGGAGGCGGGGGACGCCGGGTCGCACGCGCGGAGATCGACCGGGTGCGCGCCGAAGCCGGTTTCCCGGAGGCGCTGCGCGAGCGGGTGAAGGCCGTCGGCACTACGGAGGGCGCCGCTCTCATGGGCGTCACGAGCACCCGGTTCACCCGCCTCGCGCGCCTGGGATTGGTGGTGCCGGTCAAATTCTATTTGAACCGCTACCGGGTGGTCGTCTGGCTCTACCTCGCCGAAGAATTGCGGCAGTTCGCCACCGACAAGCAGAACGCGCCGCTGCTGAGCGGTCGGACACCCGAAGGTCTCCGCGATCAGCTCGACGAAGGCCTGGACCTCCGTCCTCGCAACTGGCGTGGCCGTCACATGGGGTTCCTGCTGAGGCAGACCGAGGATCCCTGGGCCCGGGCCGCCGTGGTGGCGTCCCTGCTCGACCCCGTCCAAGTGGCCGAGATCGTCAAGGATCCCGACGAGCGCGCCCATCTCAATCGCCTCCGGCCCGCGCCTGTTTCACAAGCCGCGCCGGACTCGCCCGGGGCCCGGATCGCCGAGCGCATCACGACGGCGGACGACCCCGACGAGATCAGCTGGCTCAGGGCTGACCTGGGTCAGAGCGTCAGCGAAGCGCGGGAGGACCGCCCCGCGCCCCGCCCGACACCGCATGCCTCAACCGTCGGGGCCCCGGGGTCGGCTCCTGCAGCGTCTGCCGGCCGGCAGGCAGGGGCTCCAATGCCGGCAGCCCGGACGTCACCAGCCAGTGCTCCGCGCGCCGCGCGAGAACGGCTCGCCGCAGTGGGCGACCCGCTCACGACGGAGTCCGCGCGGTCACGGAGGCTGCTCGGATGGCTGCGCCGCAGGAACCCGGACACGCGCCCGCCTACAGCGCCCTGAAAAGGCCCTCCTGCACGACCGAGACGAGCAGGCGTCCCTCCCGGTCGTAGATGCGTCCGCGTGCCAGACCGCGGCCGCCCGTCGCGATCGGCGACTCCTGGTCGTACAGGAACCACTCGTCCGCGCGGAACGGCCGGTGGAACCACATGGCGTGGTCCAGCGACGCCATGTCGAAACCGCGCTGACCCCACAGCGGTTCCACCGGTATTCGGACAGCGTCCAGGAGAGTCATGTCGCTCGCGTAGGTGAGAGCACAGGTGTGCACGAGCGGGTCGTCGCCCAGCGGTCCGACGGCACGCATCCACACCGCGCTGCGCGGCTCGGCGCCCTTGGTCTCCTCGGGCGTCCAGCGCAGCCGGTCCACATAGCGGATGTCGAAAGGCTGGCGTCGCGCCATGCGCTCCAGCGCTTCCGGAAGAACGCCCAGATGCTCCTCGATCTCCTGCGTCACCGTCGGCAGGGACTCGGGGTCCGGCACCTCGCGCGCCGGCGGCAACTGGTGCTCGAAGCTCCCTTCCTCGGGCTTGTGAAAGGAGGCGGTCAGATTGAAGATCGTGCGGCCCTGCTGCACAGCGGTGACGCGGCGCGTGGTGAACGATCGTCCGTCCCGCACCCGTTCGACCTGGTACACGATCGGGACGCCCGGCCGGCCCGGACGCAGGAAGTACGCGTGCAGCGAGTGCACCGGCCGGTCGCCCTCGGTGGTGCGGCCGGCGGCGACCAGCGCCTGGCCCGCCACCTGGCCGCCGAAGACCCGCTGGAGGGACTCCTGCGGACTGCGGCCCCGGAAGATGTTGACCTCGATCTGCTCCAGGTCGAGCAGGTCGACAAGCTTCTCGGCAGGGTTCGTCATCGGTGGGATTCTCCTGTGCTCACAGCTGTCCGACGTCGGTGACCTTGACGATGGCACGGCCTTCGGCGTCGGAGGCCGCGAGGTCCACCTCCGCGCTGATGCCCCAGTCGTGATCGCCGTTCGGGTCCGCGAAGGTCTGGCGGACACGCCACAGTCCGTTCTGCGGCTCCTCCACGATCGACAGCAGCTTGGGGCCACGGGCGTCGGGACCCGTACCGAGGTCCTCGTACTCGTCCCAGTACTTGTCCATCGCCTCGCCCCAGGCATCGACGTCCCAGCCGGAGTCGCCGTCCATCTCGCCGAGTTCGTCGACGTTGTCCAGAGCGGCGAGCTCGACCCTGCGGAACATCGCGTTGCGGACGAGGACACGGAAGGCGCGGGCGTTCGAGGTGACCGGCTTGACCTGGTCGGCCTTCTCCTGGGCCTCTTCGGCCGTCATCACCTCGGGGTTGGCGAGCTGTTCCCACTCGTCGAGGAGGCTGGAGTCGACCTGTCGCACCATCTCGCCCAGCCAGGCGATCAGGTCCTCCAGGTCCTCGGACTTGAGGTCGTCCGGGACGGTGTGCTCAAGGGCCTTGTAGGCACTGGCCAAGTAGCGCAGGACGATGCCCTCGGTGCGGGCGAGCTCGTAGAAGGAGACGAACTCCGTGAAGGACATCGCCCGTTCGTACATGTCGCGGATGACGGACTTCGGCGACAGCGGGTGGTCACCGACCCACGGATGGCTCTTGCGGTAGGTGTTGTACGCGTGGAAGAGCAGCTCCTCCAGCGGCTTGGGGTACGACACGTCCTGGAGCCGCTCCATGCGCTCCTCGTACTCGACACCATCGGACTTCATCGCGGCCACGGCCTCGCCACGGGCCTTGTTCTGCTGGGCGGCGAGGATCTGCCGCGGCTCGTCCAGCGTGGACTCCACGACGGACACCATGTCCAGGGCGTACGAGGGGGAGTCGGGGTCCAGCAGCTCGAAAGCGGCGAGCGCGAACGTCGACAGGGGCTGGTTGAGCGCGAAGTCCTGCTGGAGATCGACGGTGAGCCGCACGATGCGGCCGGTCGGGTCGGGCTCGTCGAGCTTCTCCACGATGCCGCCGTCGAGAAGCGAGCGGTAGATCGCGATGGCTCGCCGGATGTGCCGCAACTGCTGCTTGCGCGGCTCGTGGTTGTCCTCCAGCAGATGCCGCATCGCGTCGAAGGCGTTGCCGGGCCGGGCGATCACCGAGAGCAGCATGGTGTGCGTCACGCGGAAGCGCGAGTTCAGCGGCTCGGGATCGGAGGTGATGAGCTTTTCGAAGGTGTTCTCCGTCCAGCCGACGAAGCCCTCCGGAGCTTTCTTGCGCACCACCTTGCGGCGCTTCTTCGGGTCGTCGCCCGCCTTGGCGAGCGACTTCTCGTTCTCGATGACGTGCTCCGGCGCCTGAGCGACGACGTAGCCCGCCGTGTCGAACCCCGCGCGCCCGGCGCGGCCGGCGATCTGGTGGAACTCGCGGGCGCGCAGGGTGCGTACCCGCGTCCCGTCGTACTTCGTCAGCGCGGTGAACAGCACGGTGCGGATGGGGACGTTGACGCCGACACCGAGGGTGTCCGTGCCGCAGATGACCTTCAGAAGACCGGCCTGCGCCAGTTTCTCCACCAGCCGTCGGTACTTGGGCAGCATGCCGGCGTGGTGCACACCGATCCCATGGCGTACGTAACGGGAGAGGTTGCTGCCGAACTTGGTGGTGAACCGGAAGTTGCCGATCAGCTCGGCGATCCGGTCCTTCTCCTCACGCGTGCACATGTTGATGCTCATCAGCGCCTGCGCCCGCTCCACGGCCTGTGCCTGGGTGAAGTGCACGATGTAGACGGGGGCCTGCTTGGTGGCGAGCAGCTCGGTGAGCGTCTCCGTCAGCGGAGTGAGCACGTACTCGTAGGACAGCGGGACGGGCCGGGTCGCCGAGCGGACGACCGCGGTGGGGCGGCCGGTGCGTCGAGTGAGGTCCTTCTCGAACATCGAGACGTCGCCGAGTGTCGCCGACATCAGGATGAACTGCGCCTGGGGAAGTTCCAGGATCGGGATCTGCCAGGCCCAGCCCCGGTCTCCCTCGGCGTAGAAGTGGAACTCGTCCATGACGACCTGACCGACATCGGCGTGCTTGCCGTCCCGCAGCGCGATCGACGCCAGGACCTCGGCGGTGCAGCAGATCACCGGAGCGTCGGCGTTCACGGAGGCGTCGCCGGTGAGCATGCCGACGTTCTCGGTGCCGAACATCTTGCACAGCTCGAAGAACTTCTCCGAGACGAGCGCCTTGATCGGCGCCGTGTAGAAAGTGACCTCGTCCCGGGCGAGCGCGGCGAAGTGCGCACCCGCGGCGATCATGCTCTTGCCCGAGCCGGTGGGCGTCGAGACGATCACGTTCGCACCCGAGACCACCTCGATCAGCGCCTCCTCCTGATGGGGGTAGAGCGTGAGACCGCGTTCTCCGGCCCACGACTCGAAGGCTTCGTAGAGGGCGTCGGGATCTGCGGTCTGCGGCAGCTGATCGATAAGGGTCACGCCCCCATCTTGCCTGTCGATACACGTGATGGGGGAATCGGATGCTCGGGGAAAGATCACGACCGCTACGCTGTGGCGCCGGCGTCGCGTCAGCGTGCACGGACAACTGGACAGCGGTACAAGAGGAATGGGGCGGGGAACGGCCATGATGGGACCAGCACACTCACTGTCGGGGGCTGCGGCCTGGCTGGGCGTCGGAGCGGCCGCAGCCGCGGCGGGCCACACGATGCCCTGGCCGGTCCTGCTCGTCGGCGCCCTGATCTGCGCCGGAGCCGCTCTGGCCCCGGACCTGGACCACAAGGCCGCCACCATCTCGAACGCCTTCGGACCGGTGTCACGAAGGCTGTGCGAGATCGTCGACAAACTCTCCTACGCCGCCTACAAGGGGACCAGGAAGCCGGGCGACCCCCGGCGCAACGGCGGTCACCGCACGCTGACCCACACCTGGCTGTGGGCGGTGATGATCGGATCGGGCACGGCGGTGCTGGCGATCACCTGCGGCCGCTGGGCGGTCCTGGCCATCCTCTTCGTGCACATGGTGCTCGCCATCGAGGGGCTGCTGTGGCGGGCCGCCCGCGGTTCGAGCAGCGACGTCCTGGTCTGGCTGCTCGCCGCGACGAGCTCGTGGATCCTCGCGCAGACCCTGGACAAGCCGGGCAACGGCGCGAACTGGCTGTTCACGGCGCCGGGCCAGGAGTACCTGTGGCTCGGCCTGCCGATCGTCCTCGGCGCCCTGGTGCACGACATCGGGGACGCCCTGACGGTGTCGGGCTGCCCGATCCTGTGGCCCATCCCGGTCGGCCGCAAGCGCTGGTACCCGATAGGCCCGCCCAAGGTGATGCGCTTCCGCGCGGGCAGTTGGGTCGAGCTCAAGGTGCTGACGCCGGTGTTCATGCTGCTGGGCGCCGTGGGCTGCGCGGCGGCCCTGAACTTCATCTGAGTCCGTCTCCTCCTGAGCCGGACCGACGCTCGGCCCCTCCCGGGCCCCGCCGGCGCCCGGTGCCTCCCCGGCCGCCCCGGCGCTCGGCTTCGGCGGTCTCGCCGGCCGGTACCGGGGGGGCTCGTGCCCTCAGTGGCGGTGTGCGGTTGCGGGAGCGACGGTCCGCCCGGGTGTCCGGCTCGGGCGGTGGGACGTCCATCACTCAGGGGATGGCGTCCGTCCCGCTCAGCCGTTGTCCGCTGCGCCGGACCCCGGCTCCCCGCCTCCGAACCGTCGCTCGAACTGGGCGATGCGGCCCTCCGAGTCCACCGTGCGGGCCTTGCCCGTGTAGAAGGGGTGGCTCTCCGAGGAGATCTCGACATCCACGACCGGGTAGGTCTCGCCGTCGTCCCAATCGATGGTCCGGTCGCTCGTCGCGGTCGAGCGTGTGAGGAAGGCGTAGCCGGCGGTGCGGTCGCGGAAGACCACGGGGTGGTAGTCGGGCTGCTTGTCCTGCTGCATGGGAGCTCCTTGGGGCAGGCGCGGGACGGGGACGGGTGTCGGTCAGCCGGACACGGCGTCCTCGTCGACGATGTGCATCGCGGCTTCCTCCGCCGAGGCCGCGGCGCCGTCGATGCCGATGTCCGTGGCGATGAGCCCGCTCTCCTCGTCCTCGTGCGCGCCTTCGTTCGGGGCCACCAGACGGCCGGAGCGGAGGGCACCCACCTCGTTGTCGAGGGGCTCTCCGTCGGTGCCCTGGCAGTCGCCGATGCCGTCTCCGTCGGGTTCGGCGATGTCGGGCAGCTCCTCGGCGAGGCGCTGGTCCAGGGTCTCGCCCGCCCGGCGTTCCGAGGCGGTCACCCCGCGGTGCTCCACCGCCCACGGCCGCTCCGGCGGGGACCAGCCACGGTCCAGAGGGTCAGTGACTCCGTCGGTGACGAGTGTGTCCTCTGCGTCGAGCAGCCCCGCGTCGTCCTGTACCTCGGATCCGTCGGGCTGGTAGACGTCGTCTCCCCATCCGTCGGCGCTGTCCACGGGTACCTCCAGGGGGTGCGGACGGGACCGGAGCCGCCGTACTCGACGACGGGCGCGCGGGCCCGAGGACACAGGCGTCGCCCCGCGCGAACCGGGTGGTTCCCGGGAGTCCCCCGAGCGGGTGCCCACGTCCAGACTTCCACCCCCCTTCGGCACCGCGCAACGCCACAGGGGCCGACCAGCAGCGTCACGAGGGCCGACGTCCGGCCCGGCCGGCCTCTTGCGGGGTGTGCCGAGGGCGGGCGCGCCGCCGCTCCGGGCGAGGAGCGGTACCGCACCGGCCGAGTCCACCGACGGGGCCGGTCACCGTCGGCCCACGCCGCTGAGCTGCGGGAGGACACCGGCGCTCTACACCGAGCGGACGGTTCCCCGGCCCGCCGTCAGGGCCGGACCGACCCGGCCCGCAGGCCCCATGGCCTGGACGCCCCGGCCGGCACCCCGCTCATGCGCGGCGGCCGGGTGGCCCCGCTGTGTACCCGGCTCATGTGCGGCGGCCGGGTGGCCCCGGCCGGCACCCGGTTCACCCCCGGCGGTCAGGCGGCCCCGCTCCGCACCCGGTTCACCCTCGGCGGCCAGGTGCCCCCGCTCCGCACCCGGTTCACCGGCGGCGGCCGGGTGGCCCCGCTCGGCACCCGGCTCGTGCGCGGCGGCCGGGTGGCCCCGGCCGGCATCCGGCTCGCGCGGGGCGGGCGGTGGCCTCGGCAGGGCGCTCCGCTCACCCGTGCCAGGACCTCCACAGCGCCGCGTACGCGCCGTCCGCCGTCACCAGTTGCTCGTGGCTGCCGAGCTCGCTGATGCGGCCGTTCTCGACGACGGCGATGACGTCCGCGTCATGGGCCGTGTGGAGGCGGTGCGCGATGGCGACGACGGTTCGACCGTCCAGGACGCGGGCCAGCGAGCGTTCCAGATGGCGGGCCGCCCGCGGATCCAGGAGCGAGGTCGCCTCGTCCAGGACCAGCGTGTGCGGGTCGGCCAGCACCAGCCGGGCCAGCGCGATCTGCTGGGCCTGGGCCGGAGTGAGCGCGAACCCGCCCGAGCCGACCTCGGTGTCCAGACCGTCGTCCAGCGCCCGCGCCCAGCCGTCCGCGTCGACCGCGCCGAGAGCGGCCCACAGCTGGGCGTCGACGGATTCGGCACCTTCGGCCGCGGCCTGTGTCCCGGCCGGATTCTCCTCGTCGGTGCGCTGCCGGGAGCGGGGGACGGCGAGCAGCAGGTTGTCGCGCAGGGAGCCCACGAAGACGTGGTGCTCCTGGTTGACCAGGGCCACGTGCGAGCGGACCTCCTCCGCGGGCATCCGGGACAGTTCGGCGCCGCCGAGCGTGATCCGGCCGTCCCGGGGCGCGTAGATCCCGGCGAGCAGCCTGCCCAGGGTGGACTTGCCCGCGCCGGACGGGCCGACCAGGGCGAGCCGGGTGCCGGGCGCGACCGCCAGGGAGACCTCCCGCAGCACGTCCACGCCCGCGCGGTAGCCGAAGTGGACCCGGTCCGCGTGGACATCGCGTCCGTCCGGCGCCACGGCCGGGTCGCCCGCGTCCGGCTCGATGTCCCGGACGCCGACCAGCCGTGCCAGCGAGACCTGGGCGACCTGCAGCTCGTCGTACCAGCGCAGGACAAGACCCACCGGGTCGACGAGCATCTGCGCGATCAGCGCACCCGTCGTCAGCTGGCCCACCCCGATCCAGCCCTGGAGGGCGAAGAACCCGCCGATCATCAGGACCGAGCAGAGCACGGTCACATGCGTGACGTTGACGACCGGGAAGAGAACCGAGCGCAGCCAGAGCGTGTACCGCTCCCACGCCGTCCATTCCTGGACCCGGCGGTCCGACAGCTCGATGCGGCGCCGGCCCAGGCGGTGGGCCTCGACGGTGCGCCCGGCATCGACCGTCTCGGCGAGGACGGCGGCGACGGCGGCGTATCCGGCCGCCTCGGAGCGGTAGGCGGACGGCGCGCGCTTGAAGTACCAGCGGCAGCCCACCACCAGCACGGGAACGGCGACCAGCACGGCGGGGGCGAGCGCCGGGGCGGTCACGGTGAGTCCGCCGAGCAGCAGTGCCGCCCACACCACACCGATGGCCAGCTGCGGCACGGCCTCGCGCATCGCGTTGGCGAGCCGGTCGATGTCGGTGGTGATGCGGGACAGCAGGTCGCCCGTCCCGGCCCGTTCCAGGACGCCGGGCGGCAGTCCGACCGACCGTACGAGGAAGTCCTCGCGCAGATCGGCCAGCATCCGCTCGCCGAGCATGGCACCGCGCAGCCGCACCTGCCGTACGAACACGGCCTGGACGACGAGCGCGACGACGAAGAAGGTGGCGGTGGCCTCCAGATGGAGATCGCGGGCGTGGTCCGAGACGCGTTCGACGACCGAGCCCAGCAGATAGGGCCCGGCCATCGAGGCCACGACGGCCACGGTGTTGACGGCGACCAGGAGCAGGAAGGCCTTGCGGTGCCGTTGGAACAGTTCGGTCACGTAGGCGCGTACGGTCGCGGGCGCGCCGACGGGCAGTGTGTTCGCCGTCGTCGGGGCGGCCGGGTCGTACGCCGGTGGCGCCACGCCGATCATGCGGTCTCCTCGATTTCTTCCAGTACGCCGTCCAGAACGGCCTCGTCGTCCACGGTCACGCCGCCGAGAGCGGTCCGTTCCGCGGCTTCGACGGCGGCCTCTTCCTCGGTCTCGCGGGTCACCACGGCCCGGTAGCGCGGTTCGCTGTGCACCAGTTCGCGGTGCACGCCGACCGCGACGACCTCGCCCTCGTGGACCAGGACGACCCGGTCCGCGTGGTCCAGGAGCAGCGGTGAGGACGTGAAGATCACGGTCGTGCGCCCGGAGCGCAGGGAGCGCACTCCGTCGGCGATCCGGGCCTCGGTGTGCGAGTCGACCGCGGACGTCGGCTCGTCCAGGACGAGTACCTCCGGGTCCGTGATCAGGGACCGGGCCAGCGCGAGCCGCTGGCGCTGGCCGCCGGAAAGGGAGCGCCCGCGTTCCGTGATGCGGGCGTCCATCGGATCCTCGGCGTCCAGCGAGCCCTGGGTGAGCGCGTCCAGCACGTCGCCGCACTGCGCGGCGGACAGGGCTGCCTTGGCGCTCACGAGACCCGACGCGGGCACGTCGAGCAGCTCGCGCAGGGAGCCGGAGAGCAGTACCGGGTCCTTGTCCTGGACGAGGACGGCGGTACGGGCGCTCTCCAGGGGCAGTTCGTCCAGCGGTACGCCCCCGAGGACCACCGAGTTGCTTGTCGGCACGCCCCCGACGAGCACTTCCTCGCCCTGCTCGCGGGCATGTCCGCCGAGCCGCTCGGCCAGCAGCCCTGCCGCGTCCGGGTCGCCGCACACCACGGCGGTGAGCCGGCCCGCGGGAGCGAGCAGCCCGGTCGCGGGGTCGTACAGATCGCCGCTCGGGATGTCCGCGGCGAGCGATCCGGTGCTGTCCATGGCCCGTTCCAGGGACAGCACCCGGGCGGCTCGCGTGGCCGACGGACGCGAGAAGGAATAGGCCATGGCAATCTCTTCGAAATGCCGCAAAGGGTACGCAAGCAGCATGACGGCGCTGTACACGGTGACCAGCTCGCCGACCGTGATCCGGCCGTCCCGGGCCAGCTGCACACCGCGCCAGACGACAGCGATCATCAGCAGACCGGGCAGCAGCACCTGGATCGCCGAGATCAGCGACCACATACGGGCGCTGCGCACGGCGGCCCGGCGGACCTCCTGGGAGGCGCGGCGATAGCGGTCGAGGAAGAGTTCCTCGCCCCCGATGCCGCGCAGCACCCGCAGACCCGCGACGGTGTCGGAGGCCAGTTCGGTGGCGCGGCCCGCCTTCTCCCGCTGGAAGTCGGCGCGCCGGGTGGCGCGGGGCAGCAGCGGCAGCACGGCCACCGCCAGCACGGGCACGCCCACGGCGACGATCACCCCCAGCGCCGGCTGGTAGACGACCAGGGCCACGCAGACCAGGACCACCGTCACGGCGGCCGCCGTGAAGCGGGACATGCCCTCCACGAACCAGCCGATCTTCTCGACATCGCCGGTGGAGACCGCGACCACCTCGCCCGCGGCGACGCGCCGGGTCAGCGCGGAGCCCAGCAGCGCGGTTCTGCGGGCCAGCAGTTGCTGGACCCGTGCGGCCGCGGTGATCCAGTTGGTGACCGCGGTGCGGTGCAGCATGGTGTCGCCCAGGGCGATGCACACGCCGCACAGCACCATCAGCGCGCCGGTCAGGGCGAGTCGGGTGCCGGAGTGGTCGACGACGGCCTGGACGGCCAGACCGACGCAGAACGGCAGTGCGGAAACGGCCAGGAAGTGCAGCAGCCCCCAAGCCAGGGACTTGAACTGTCCGCCGAGCTGATTTCGCCCGAGCCACCACAGGAATCGGGAACCTGAGCGCGCGTCGGCCACACCGGGGTCGGGATACGGAAGGTCTTGGATCTGCATGACGTCCCAGTGGCTCGTGTCAGGGGGTGGAGGGAGCCGCGGATTTCGGCAACCGTCCGGCCGCGGGGGGCCGGTAGCAAACCGTGAAAGGTTCGCGTCGCAGCGTGGTCGAAAGCAAACGATTTTCCGCCCCGGGGCAAGGAATCGGCCCGGAGCGAGGGCGGCTGGCCGGGATCCGGGGGCGGAGCGATTCGCCCGACACGTGATGCGAGGATGGACGGCATGCGAAAGAACGGTGCGATGCGAACGGGCCTCGCCGCCATGGTCTGCGGGGCCGTCGCCGTCACCCTCTCGGCCTGCGGTGGCCCGGAGGGCGGAAGCGGGAGCGGCACGAAGGGACACGCGGGAGCCGGTGGCGCGGGCGCCCGGACGAGCGCGCCCGCGGTCGACCCGAAACGCATCCCCGATGTGGGTGACCGGCTTCAGCACCGGATCCCGTCCGATTCACGCCAGGTCCTGGCGGTCTACGGCGAGGGCAAGGACTCCGCGAACTCCACGGCCGTGCTGTACACGAAGTCCGGCACGACCTGGGAGAAGACCCGTAGCTGGGCCGCGCACAACGGGAAGAAGGGCTGGACGACCGACCACCACGAGGACGACAAGCGGAGCCCCGTGGGAGTGTTCACGCTCAGCGACGCCGGTGGAGTGCTCGACGACCCGGGCGCCCGGCTCCCGTACACACAGTCGCAGGGCTTCCAGGCACCGCACTACTGGGCGAAGTCGCACTGGCACGACTTCGACTACGTCATCGCCATCGACTACAACCGCCTCAAGGGCAATCCGCCGGACGACCCGACCCGCCCGTGGGGCGACGACAAGGGCGGCGGCATCTGGCTGCACATGGACCACGGCGGTGGCACGTCGGCATGCGTGAGCCTGTCCAAGCCCGCCATGGAGTACCTGTTGCGCGCACTCGACCCGGATGAGCACCCCGTCGTGGTGATGGGCGACAAGGCGGACCTGAAGGCCTAGGGCCCGGGGGTCCTGGCCGGAAACCGGCGGCGGCGCGAGGCTGGACACCCGGCGGTCCGGACGCACTGCCGGCCCCGTTACCCGCGAGCCCGGCCGTCGCGCAAGCCCCATGCAGGCCGCGAGTTCCGCCCAAGCCCCGCCCGGGCCCGGGTCCCGGGCGCGTGGTGCCCGGGTGCCCCATTGCGGTCAGCCCAACTGCCCCGTAGAACACGGCACATGAGTAGACCGGTCATCATGTCCATGCTCGCCGGAGCGATTCTCGTGGCGAGCGCCCTCCTCGGAGCGGGCCCGGCTCCGGCGGCCACCGCTTCCGTCGCGGCTCCCGTGTCCGCGGCCGCCGCGTCCACGCCCGCCGTCGCTCGATCGACCGATGTGCCCGCCGAGTTCGGCAGCGACTGGCACGACCCCGTCACCGCTGCCCCGCCCGTCGGCAGGCCCGCCGCACCGTCGTGCGAAGTGACCCTCGCCGAGGCGCAGTTCCGCGACTTCACGCCCTACACGGGTACGTACACCCCGCCGACGGGCTGCGGCGACCACTGGAGCAAGGTCGTGCTCCGGCTCGAAGGCAAGGTCAAGGGGCGCCAGTTCGACCGCCTCGGGTATCTGCATGTCGGAGGGGTGGAGATCCTCCGCACATCCACCCCGGAGCCGTCGCCCGACGGGATCGCGTGGTCCGTCGAGAAGGATGTGACGCGCTACAGCGACACGTTCCGGCGGAGCCGCGACGTCGAGATGCTCATCGGCAACGTCGTCGACGACACGTACACCGGCGTTCTCGACGTCAAGGCCACGCTGACGTTCTACGCGGGCAGGCCCACCGCGGCTCCCGACCGTGTCCTGACCCTCCAGGACGGCACCCTGACGACTCCGCGCAACAGTGAGCGCGTGATCGCGGAGGTGTACGCGACCGGGTCCGGCGGCGGCTGCGAGGAGTTCTGGTATCTGACGGTCCCGGACACGGCACCGTACTCCTGCAAGGCGGACAACGGCCCCTACCGCGAGGTGCAGATCAAGGTCGACGGCCAACTCGCCGGAATCGCCGAGCCGTTCCCGACCGTATGGACCGGCGGCTGGTCCAACCCCTTCCTCTGGTACGTGATTCCGGGGCCCCGCGCCTTCGACGTCAGACCCATCGAGTACGACCTGACCCCGTTCGCCGGACTCCTCGACGACGGGCGCCCGCACCGGATCGACGTCTCCGTCGTGGGCGTCCCCGAGGGACAGACCGGCTGGAGTCTGCCGGTCAACGTGCTCGTCTGGCAGGACGCGCGGCGCGCCCACGTGAGCGGTGCCCTGACCCGGGCCGAGGCGGGCGACCTCGTCAACTCGTCCACGTACACGCCCGGTTCGGAGAACCGGGTCGACACCGCGGGAAGGCACCGGCTGACGGTCGCCGGATACCTCGACACCTCGCACGGCCGGGTGCTGACCACCGTCAGCCGCACCCTCGCGCAGAGTTCCGTGCACCGCTGGACCGACGGCGAGAACACGGACGGTCTGAGGGCGACGTGGACCGACGACGAGGCGGTGACCGTCGACGGACGCGGACCCGCCGCGACGACGCGCACCCGGCGGACGTACACGATGGACGGCACGACGACCCTCGGCGCGGACGACCGGCTGCGGACCGTGCTGACGCTCGGCGACCGGGCCGCCGTGGCCGAGGCGTCGGGCGGCCGGCGCACCGCGTGGTCACGGCTCGACGACACCTACACGGGCGACGCGACGTACACGGCGAACGTGCCGCGCGACCAGCGCCACGCGGTCGCCACGACGAGTGAGCGCTATCGGCTGTACGGCTCGGGCGGCTGCTACGACCGCTCCCTGGTCACCGTGCAGGGGGTGCTCACGGAGGACCGCGCCGGCTGCTGAGCCCGGTCGTCCGCGGTGTACAGGTCGTCGCGGACATCGGCCGCCTGCGCCCGGCGGGCCGCGCGCCTCACCGCCGTCCGGGGCGAGGGCGAGAAGCGGACGGCGGTCCTCACCACAGCTTCCGGCGGGCCGGCCGCGTCACATCAGGACCGGTCCGCCCGCCGGACGCCTGGGCGGGTGGCGTGCTCCAGCGCCAGCAGGGCGGAGTAGTAGCCGCGGCCCGTCGCGTGGTCCATGCCCACCTCGCACATGCGGTTGGCCGACAGATGCGCGTCGAAGTCGCGGGAGGCCACGAACGCCGCCTCCTTGCGGGTGGCCGACTCGGTGAGTTCCCTGTGGAGCATGCCCCGGTCGCCCGCGAACGCGCAGCACCCGGCGTCGTCGGGCACCACCACCTCGTCGGCACACGCCTCGGCCACCGTGCGCAGCTGGGCCTCGTCGTCCAAGTGCCGCATGGAGCAGGTCGGGTGGAGCACCGCGGAGCCGAGGGTGCGGTGCACGGTGAGATGGGGGAGGAGCTCCTCCGCGGCCCACACCAGTGAGTCGACGATCAGGAGCGCGGCGTGCAACTCCCGGTTGTCGGCGGTCAGATACGGCACGACCTCCCGTGCGATGCCGAGTGTGCAGGACGAGGCGTCCACGACGAGCGGCAGTCTGCCGCCGGCGGTCCATCCCCAGGCCGCCTCGACGATGCGGTTGGCCATCACGGTGTTGCCCGCGTCGTACCCCTTGGAGTGCCAGATCGTCGCGCAGCACGTCCCCGACACGTCGTCCGGAATCCACACCGGCTTTCCCGCGCGTGCGGAGACCGCGACGACGGCCTGGGCGAGCGACACGTCTCCCGGACCGCCGAAGATGCGGTTGACGCAGGCCGGGTAATGGACGGCGACCGCCCCCACGCGCTCGGTACGGGGCATCGCGGAGGCGGCGGCTCCCGGCATCCGCGGCAGCCACTCGGGCACGAGATCCGGGCGTACGACCTTGCGTACGGCCCGCGTCACGGCGTTCACACGCCGGTCGCCGATCCGGTCCAGGGCGGCGACGGCCAGCCGCGCGGAGCCTTCCAGCGCGCGGAAGTGCCGCGCGGCCAGCGCGGCCGCCCTCTCCTCGCGCGGCGAGTGCCGGGCGTGCCGGAAGTTCTTCATCAGGGCGCCCGTGTCGATGCCGACCGGGCAGGCGAGTTTGCAGGTCGAGTCGCCCGCGCAGGTGTCGACGGCGTCGTATCCGTACGCCTTCAGTAGCCCGTCCTCGACCGGGGAACCGCCGGGCTGGCGCATCATCTCCCGTCGCAGCACGATCCGTTGGCGCGGTGTGGTCGTCACGTCCTGGCTGGGGCAGGTCGGTTCGCAGAAGCCGCACTCGATGCAGGGGTCGGCGATCGCCTCGACGTGCGGGATCGTCTTCAGGCCCCGTACGTGCGCGCGCGGATCACTGTCGAGCACGATGCGCGGCGCGAGCACTCCGTCCGGGTCGATCAGCCGTTTCGTGCGCCACATCAACTCCGTCGCCCTGGGCCCCCATTCGAGCTCGAGGAAGGGCGCGATGTTGCGTCCGGTGGCGTGTTCGGCCTTCAGCGAGCCGTCGAAGCGTTCGACGGTGAGCCGGCAGAACGCGTCCATGAAGGCGGCGTACCGCTCCACATCGGTCGGCCTGGACGCGTCGAAGGCCAGCAGGAAGTGCAGATTGCCGTGGGCGGCATGGCCCGCGACGGCGGCGTCGAAGCCGTGCCGGGTCTGGAGTTCCAGCAGCGCCTCGCAGGCCTCGGCGAGCCGCTCGGGGGGCACCGCGAAGTCCTCCGTGATCAGCGTCGTGCCGGACGGACGGGCGCTGCCGACCGCCGTGACGAACGCCTTGCGGGCCTTCCAGTAGTCGGCGACGGTCCGCTGATCGCGGGTGAGGGAGTTCGTCACCGACGGCACGGGCGACACGAGGGGGAGCCCCTTCAGCACCGCGCGGGCCCTCTCCTCGTACGCCTCCTGCGCGGCCTCGTCCGGAGCGCGGAACTCGACGAGCAGCGCGGTCGTCGGACCGGGCAGCCCGGCCCAGTCCCCGGGCACGCCCTCGACGCTCACCGAGGCACGCAGTGTGTTGCCGTCCATCAGCTCGACGGCCGAGGCGCCCGCGGCGGTGAACTGGGGTACGGCGGCGGCCGCGGCCGGCAGTGAGCCGAAGAACAGCAGCGCGGCGGAGACCCGGCGGTCCAGGGGCAGGGTGTCGAAGACGACCTCCGAGATGAAGCCGAAGGTGCCCTCCGAGCCGACCATCAGACCGCGCAGGATCTCGACGGGTGTCGCACCGTCGAGGAAGGCGTCCAGGCGGTAGCCGTTGGTGTTCTTGATCGCGTACTTGGCCCGGATGCGGTCGACCAGCCCGGCATCCGACTCGATCTCCGCCTTGAGCTCCATGAGCCCGGCGCACAGGGCCGGTTCCGCGTGCGCCAGCCGCTCGGCCGCGTCCGGTTCGGCCGTGTCCACGACCGTGCCGGACGGCAGCACGAACGTGAGCGAGGCAAGGGTGACGTACGCGTTGCGGGTGGTGCCCGCTGTCATGCCGGAGGCGTTGTTCGCGACCACGCCGCCGACCGTGCAGGCGATCGCGCTGGCCGGATCGGGACCGAGCACGCGCCCGTGCCGGAAAAGCGTGGCGTTGACGCGGGCGACCGTCGTGCCAGGAGCGATTCGGGCCCGCGCGCCGCCGTCGAGGACCTCGACCCCCGTCCAGTGCCGGCGTACGTCGACGAGGATGTCCTCGCCCTGCGCCTGGCCGTTGAGCGAGGTCCCGGCCGCGCGGAACACCACCTCGCGGCCCTTGCCGTGCGCGTACGAGAGGACGGCCGAGATGTCGTCGATGTCCTCGGGGACCACGACGACCCGCGGCACGAAGCGGTACGGGCTGGCGTCGGAGGCGTAGCGCACGAGGTCGGAGATCCCGGTCAGTACCTTGTCGGCGCCGAGCAGGGCGGTCAGGTCACCGCGCAGCGGCTCGGGAGTGCCCCCGGCCCGGTCCTCGGGGACCCGGTCGGCCGCGGGTGTCTCGGGACGCGGGTCAGGCCGCAGCGCGTCGGGGTCGGGCTCCAGCAGAGGCATCGCGCACCACTCCTCACGGGCTCACCGAGCAGCCCGGCCCGGTCGGCTGCATGCCGCCGACGACCGACGACCGACGACCGACGACCGAGTCGGCCGCCCGGCTGCTGACCGGCGCGGTGGTGTGCCGTTGCTCGAACGGTCCAGCGGCGGCAACCCCGCCCTGAGCCGCTTCACCGGCGGTGCACCGCCCCGAGTCGTCGCAGTGTGCGGTGTTCCGCGCCGAGCCGCTTCAGCGGCGGTGTTCCGCGCCGAGCCCTCTCAGCAAGGGTGCTCCGCCCGCGGCATGCCGTCCACCAAGGTGTCCAGCAGCCCGCCGAGCACCTCGCGCTGCTCGTCCGTCAATGGAGCCAGGATCTCCTCCGCGGCGCCGCGGCGCGCGGCGCGCAGCTCCCGCAGCGCCATGCGCCCCTCGTCCGTGACTTCGATCCGGATCACCCGGCGGTTGGTGGGATCGGGTGCCCGGCGCACCTTGCCGCTCGCCTCCAGGCCGTCGACCAGCGTGGTCACGGCGCGCGGCACCACTTCGAGGCGCTCCGCGAGATCGGCCATTCGGGGTGGTGAGCTGTAGTGCGCGAGAGTGCGCAGCAGCCGAGACTGGGCGGGGGTGATGCCCAGCTCGCGCTGCTCCAGATGGCGCTTCTGGATGCGGTGCACGCGGCGCGTCAGACGCAGCAACTGCTCGGCGAGCAGGCCGTCGGCATCGGGGGTGGTCATGCGGGAACAATATCAGGATGCCGTTCATTGTGAGTATAGGTAACAATGAGCTAGGCTCCGTCAGTCGTCGATCCTCACTGATGTGCTCGTAGTCCCATTTCCCCAGTCGTCCCGTTTCCCTAGGAGTCCATTGCGCCCCGACCAGCCAACCTGGAACCCGCCACCCGCCGACAAGGAACAGCCACGGCAGGTGCGCCGCATCCTGAGCCTCTTCCGGCCCTACCGCGGCCGCCTCGCGATCGTCGGCGTCCTGGTGGGCGCCGCCTCTCTCGTGGGTGTCGCCACGCCCTTCCTGCTGAAGGCGATCCTGGACACCGCGATCCCTGAAGGGCGTACGGGTCTGCTGACCCTGCTCGCGCTCGGCATGATCGCGAGCGCCGTCCTGAGCGGCGTCTTCGGCGTCCTGCAGACGCTGATCTCCACGACCGTGGGCCAGCGTGTGATGCACGATCTGCGCACGGCGGTCTACGGCCGTCTCCAGCGCATGTCGCTCGCCTTCTTCACCAGGACACGCACGGGCGAGGTCCAGTCCCGCATCGCCAACGACATCGGCGGCATGCAGGCGACCGTCACCAGCACCGCCACCTCACTGGTCTCCAACCTCACCAGTGTGGTCGCCACGATCATCGCGATGGTGGCCCTGGACTGGCGCCTGACCGTCGTCTCCCTGCTTCTGCTGCCGGTGTTCGTGTGGATCAGTCGCCGTGTCGGCAACGAACGCAAGAAGATCACCACCCAGCGTCAGAAGCAGATGGCGGCGATGGCCGCCACCGTCACCGAATCGCTCTCCGTCAGCGGCATTCTGCTCGGGCGCACGATGGGCCGGGCCGACTCGCTGACGAAGTCCTTCGCCGAGGAGTCCGAGGGCCTCGTCGATCTCGAAGTGCGGTCGAACATGGCGGGACGCTGGCGCATGTCCGTCATCGGCATCGTCATGGCCGCCATGCCGGCCGTCATCTACTGGACGGCGGGCGTCGCCCTTCAGCTCGGCGGCCCGACGATATCGATCGGCACACTCGTCGCCTTCGTCTCGCTCCAGCAGGGCCTGTTCCGGCCGACGGTCAGCCTGCTGTCCACCGGTGTGCAGATCCAGACCTCGCTCGCGCTGTTCCAGCGCATCTTCGAGTACCTCGACCTGCCCATCGACATCACCGAGCCCGAGAACCCCGTCCACCTCGACCAGGTCAAGGGTGAGATCCGCTTCGAGGACGTCGAGTTCCGCTACGACGACAAGGGTGCCCCGATCCTCGACGGCATCGACATCACCGTCCCGGCCGGCGGCAGCCTCGCCGTGGTCGGACCGACCGGCTCCGGCAAGTCCACTCTCAGCTATCTGGTGCCGCGGTTGTACGACGTCACGGGCGGGCGCGTGACCCTCGACGGGGTCGACGTCCGCGACCTCGACTTCGACACCCTCGCGCGTGCGGTCGGCGTCGTCTCCCAGGAGACGTACCTCTTCCACGCCTCGGTCGCCGAGAACCTGCGCTTCGCCAAGCCGGACGCCACCGAGGAGGAACTGCACGCGGCGGCGCGGGCGGCCCAGATCCACGACCACATCGCGTCGCTGCCCGACGGGTACGACACGGTCGTCGGTGAACGCGGCCACCGGTTCTCCGGCGGCGAGAAGCAGCGTCTGGCCATCGCCCGCACGATCCTGCGCGACCCGCCCGTGCTCATCCTCGACGAGGCGACCAGCGCCCTGGACACCCGCACGGAGCACGCCGTCCAGGAGGCCATCGACGCCCTGTCGGCCAACCGCACCACGCTCACCATCGCGCACCGGCTGTCCACGATCCGCAGCGCCGACCAGATCGTGGTCCTCGACTCGGGCCGTGCGGTCGAGCGCGGCACACACGAGGAACTGCTGGCGCAGGAGGGGCGCTACGCCGCCCTCGTCCACCGGGACGCGCAAATGGAGCCGACAAGATGACGATATGCCGGGTTTGTGTGCATTAGAGGGCTACCGTGCCCGTTATGCAGATGAACACTCCGCCACGGAGCACGATTCGACTGACGCGCCGGGGCCGGGTCGCCCTCATCGCGACCGGAGCCGTCGTGGCGGCCGCCGCCGTGGCGGTGCCGCTGCTGAGCATGGGAAACGACGACGCGCGCCCGACCTCGCTCGTCATTCCTGAGGGCTGGCGCTCCGGACAGGTCTACGCGGCCGTCGACAAGGCCCTCCGGGTGCCCGCCGGCACCACCAAGAAGTCCCTGGCCAAAGCCACCATCAAGCTTCCGAACGACGCCCGGGGCAACCCCGAGGGCTATCTCTTCCCGGCGACGTATCCGATCGGCGAGAAGTCGACTCCGGAGTCGTTGCTGACGTTCATGGTCGACACCGCGAACAAGAAGTTCAACGCAGCGCCGATCGCCGCGGGAGCGCAGCGCAACGCGATGAACGTCTATCAGGCCGTCACCATCGCGAGCATCGTGCAGGCGGAGGCGGCCACCAAGGCGGACATGGGCAAGGTGGCCCGGGTCATCTACAACCGCCTGGAGCGCGGTATGCCGTTGCAGATGGACTCCACCATCAACTACGCGCTGAACCGCTCCACCCTGAGCACCAGCCAGGCCGACACAAGGCTCAACAGTCCGTACAACTCCTATCGGCGCATGGGCCTGCCGCCCACGCCGATCGCCAACCCCGGCGAGGAGGCGATGCGCGTCGCGATCAACCCGCCGCCGGGCGACTGGCTGTACTTCGTCACGGTCAAGCCGGGCGACACGCGCTTCACGGCCAGCTACGAGGAGCACCAGCGCAACGTCGCCGAGTTCAACCGGAACCACAGGAGCGCGTCCCCCAAGGATTCGCGCACGGCTTCTCCAACGGCCTCTTCCACGGTCGCTCCGGCGGCCTCTCCCACGGTTCCTCCCGTGGCTCCTCAGTCGGTCACACCCGCGGTCACGCCTGCGGTCACGCCTGCGGTCACATCCGCGATCACACCCGCGGTCACGCCTGCGATCACATCCGCAGTCACCTCTGCGGTCACGCCCGCGGTCACTTCCACGAACTGAGTGCCGTACGGGGCATCACACGGCGACCGGCGCGTCCGCCAGCAGTCGCCTGATGTCCCGTACGGCGGCCCGTCCGGCCCGGTTGGCGCCGATGGTGCTCGCCGAAGGCCCGTAGCCGACCAGGTGGATCCGTGGATCGGCGACCGCGCGCGTTCCCTCGACGCGGATGCCGCCGCCGCGCTCGCGCAGCCGCAGCGGCGCCAGATGGTCGATGGCGGCCCGGAATCCGGTCGCCCAAAGGATCACGTCCGCGTCCACGCGCCGCCCGTCCGCCCACACCACGCCGTCCGGGGTGATCCGGTCGAACATCGGCCGCCGGTCCAGCACGCCGTCGGCCAGCGCCTGCCGGATCGCGTCGTTCAACGGCAGCCCGGTGACCGAGACCACGCTCCGGGGCGGAAGCCCCTGCCGGACCCGCTCCTCCACGAGCGCGACGGCGGCCCGGCCGAACTCCTCGGTGAAGGGGCCCTCGCGGAAGACCGGGGGACGCCTGGTGACCCAGGTGGTCTCCGCCGCGTGGGCGGCGATCTCCATCAGATGCTGGGTGCCGGAGGCGCCGCCGCCCACCACGACAACGCGCTGCCCCGCGAACGCGTCGGGGCCCGGATACTGCGCCGTGTGCAACTGCCGCCCGCGGAAGGTCTCCTGGCCCGGATAGCGGGGCCAGAACGGGCGGTCCCAGGTGCCCGTCGCGTTGATCAGCGCCCGGGCCGACCACGTACCCTCGCCGGTCTCCACGAGCAGCCGCCCAGCGGTCCCCTCCCGCACGGCCCGGACATCGACCGGCCTCCGTACCCGCAGGTCGAAGGTGTGCTCGTAGGCGTCGAAGTACTCCGAGACGACCTCGGAGCTCGGGCGGTCCGGGTCGGCGTCCGTGAGGTCCATGCCCGGCAGGGAGTGCATCCCGTGCACCTTGCCGTACGTCAGCGACGGCCAGCGGAACTGCCAGGCTCCGCCGGGGTGCGGCGCGTGGTCGAGCACGACGAAGTCCCGGTCGGGCTCGAAGCCGGTGCGCCGCAGGTGATAGGCGGCGGCCAGACCGGCCTGACCGGCGCCGATGACGACCACATCGACCTCACGCACGCTTACCCCGGTGTCGTTCACGCTTCTACCAACCGGACCGGGTTCCGGGATCTTCCCGTCGGACGCCGCACTGTGAGCCACCAGACGGGCCCGTGTCGGCGCCGGCGACCGACGGGCCGGCGACCGGTGGGCGACGCCGTCGCGGTAGGCCGGATTCCGGTCCCCGACGGTGCCGTGCGGGCGAGCCCGTGCACCCCGCAAGACGTGCGGGGTGCACGGGTACCGCACGCCCCGCGGTGGCCTCGATCGCGTGCGGAATCCGGCGCATGGGAGAGGATTGAGGCATGTCCGATGCCTTCACCACGCAGGTCCTGAACATCTCCTCCGGTTCGTCGGAGGCGGTCGTCGACCTCACCCGCGACTGCGAGGCCTTCCTCCGCGAGGTCGCGGCGGGCCGCGACGGTCTCCTGAACGTCTTCGTCCCGCACGCCACCGCCGGGATCGCCATCATCGAGACGGGCGCCGGCAGCGACGACGACCTCCTCGCCGCGCTGCACTCCCTGCTCCCCGCGGACGACCGCTGGCAGCACCGGCACGGCAGCCCCGGCCACGGCCGCGACCACGTCCTCCCCGCCATCGTCCCGCCGCACGCGACCCTGCCGGTGGTCGACGGAAGCCTGGAGCTGGGGACATGGCAGTCGGTGTGCCTCGTGGACACGAACCGGGACAACCCCAACCGCGAGGTCCGCCTGTCGTTTCTCGGGTAGCCCGGACGCGGCCAGGACGGCGGGGCCGGTCCCGGCCTCAGGACGGCTTGCGCCACACGGAGATGTGCTTCGCGGAGTCCTGGGTGAAGGGCGCCCCGTCCCAGTCCGCAACGCGCCGTTCCAGTTCGAGCCCCGCGATCCGTGCCATCAGGTCGAGTTCCGCCGGCCACGCGTACCGGTGCCGGGAGGCGTCGCGGCGATAGCGGCCGTCGTCGCCGTCGCGGGTGAGGTGGTGCGAGACGAGGATCTGCTCGACGAGGTCGAACGTGTCGAAGCCGAGGTGCCGTTCGGAGACGTCGAACGGCACCGCGACCTGTCCGGGAGGCAAGAACCGCAGCGGCGGAACACCCAGCTCGATGACGAACCGGCCGCCAGGCGTCAGATGGCGCGCGGCGTTGCGGAAACACTCGACCTGTTCGTCCTGCGTGAGCAGGTTCGTGATCGTGTTGTAGACGAGATAGACCAACGTGAACTCGCCGGGGACGAGGGTCGTGGCCATGTCCCCGATGGCGACCGGGAGAGTGTCCTCGTCGAGCTTGTGCCGCAGGACGGCCGCCATGTGCTCCGACAGTTCGATGCCCGCGACCGGCACGCCCCGTTCCCGTAGCGGGACGCCCACTCGTCCGGTTCCGATGGCGAACTCAAGCGCCCTGCCCCCTCCGGCGAGTTCGGCGAGGAAGGCGAGAGCCGGTGCGAGAGCGGCGGCCGAGGAGTTCTCGCTCTCCTCGGCGTCGTAGCGGTCGGCGGTCGCACGGGTCCACAGCTCGCTGCTCGTCATGGGAGGCCACTTTGGCGGGGCGCGGCGGCCCCTGTCGACGCATTTACGCTCCGGCTCCGAGCACTCGCTCCGGCTCCGAACAACCACGGCGAGGCAGGCACATGTGCCGCGGCACCGATGCGTCCTCCTGTCGGAGGTGGTCGTTATGGTGCTGCCGAGTTGATCAGGGAATCAGCCTGTGTCCGGTCCCACGGAGGCGGGCCGGGGTGGGAGGGGCAGGCACATGACCGCGGTCGAGGTCTCGTACGCACAGGCGTGGAACACCGAGGCGCGTCGCGAATGCGGGCCGCTGTCGCTGGATGAGGCGCGAAGGAAGGACGGCGACGGGCACTCGTACGTGGTGATCCATCGGGCACCTGGGCGAACCATGCCCTTGCAGGTGCACCTCGTGTCCTGGGGTGATCACTACGTCGGGCAATGGACCTACGACGAGCTGGGGCGGGTGACCGAAGAGGCGGACCTGCGGCTCCTCGAAACGGACCGCCTGTTTCTGCGGCGGCGCGTGGAGAGGCGATACGCCTCGCCGGACGAGCCGGACCGGGCACCCGACGGCTGGCGCCTCACGGTGGACCTGTTTCCCGACGGCCGGGGGACGAAGGTGCTCGAGGAGCGCGGTGAGAAGGGTGGTTCGTTCCACACACGGGCCGACGTGCCGGAGTCGGAGCGGTGGCGTCCGCGGTCGGAGTTCGGCGTTGGTGCGGCCCGGATTGCGGGTGGCGTTCCGGGGTGCGAGCCGGGAGAGCGCACAGCCCGGAGCACCTTCGGGGAAGAGCCGGAACCGCGGTCCTTCGGGGAAGAGCCGGAACCGCAGTCCCTGTGGAGGCCGCCCAGGCCGGGTCGGCCGGGACTCGCCCTGAACGAACTCCTTCGGCCGGGTCGCCGGTTCACCTCGGAGTGCTGGGGCGAGATGGCTGTCGCGGAGATTCGGCACATCGCCACGCTCCGGGTTCCCAGCGGCCGGCTGGTCGTCGCGGACCCCATGGATCGGTGCGACCCGAGGGAACTCACCGAGCGCATCCCGCCCGGTGAGTATCCCCTGCAGGCGGCCGTTCTCGTCGGTGAGGGCGACTACTGCGGCGAACGGTTCCCGGTCACGGAGGAACCCCTGGTGCGTCTGCTGATTGCCGCCGAACCGGCGGTCACGTGGGAGATGGGACTCAGCGAGGGAGACGATCCCCGACTCCTTCTGGACGGCCACGCCTACGGCTTCGGCACCGACACCGCGACAGGCGGTTTCGCCGACGCCTCGGGCTGGAAGGCGCTGTCCGGGAAGATCCGGCGCTACTACGAGGAGGGCGACGAACTCGGCGACGAAAGCGGCGCCGAGTTCGTCACGGACGGCTGCCTCCGTGCCACCGACGAGGAGACCGGTGGCGACCTGGTCTCGTTCTGCACCGAGGGCGACGGGACCTGGCCGGTCTGGCTGGGCCGCTCCGCCACAGGCGAACTGGTCGCGGTCACGGTGATCACGTCGTGGCTGATGGATCTCCGGCCCGTGTGACTGCCAGGATGCACGGTGGACCCGATGGACCCGGCGGATCCCGATCGACCACGGGTGTTCTCGGTGGCCCCGGTGCACCAACTGGCCCTGCAGAGCCGTGGCCTTGGCAAGACGGGTCGCTTGACTTCGAGTGGGCCCCACGCCCTGGCGTCACGGTGATCGGTGCGGCGACGTTCCTGCGGAGACCGGCTCGCTGTCGTGGGCCTGTCGTTCCCGGAGAAGGAGGAGCCCCATGAAGGTGCTGGTGACCGGCGGGACGAGTGGGCTGGGACTGGCCATGGCGTCCGCTCTGGCCGCGGCGGGGGCGACTGTTGCGCTGACCGGGCGATCCGGTCGTCGGGCGAGTTCGGTCGCCGCCGGGCTGCCGGGAGCGATCGGTATCGAGTTGGACGTCCGGGACGAGTCCTCGGTGGCGAGGGCGGTCGACCGGGCGGAGGCGCGGCTCGGCGGCATCGACATGCTGGTGAACAACGCCGGGATCGGCATGCGGACCGTCGACCCGCACTTCATGACACGCCCGCAGGGCTTCTGGGAGGTACCGGTCGACGGCTTCCGCGCGGTCGTGGAGACCAATCTGACCGGCTACTTCCTGGTCGCGCGCGAGGTCGTACCACGGATGCTGGCCACACCCGGCGGCGGTCGCATCGTCAACATCTCGGTGAGCGAAACGACGATGCGCCGGGCCGGGTTCGTTCCTTACGGGCCCTCACGCGCCGGCAGTGAGTCCCTGTCCCGGATCATGGCAGCCGACCTGCGGGACAGCGGTGTCACGGTCAACCTGCTGCTTCCCGGAGGCGCGACCGTGACGGGGATGCTGCCCTCGGAGGCCGTGGCGGAGGAGGGTCGGACGTTCCTGGAGCCCGCCGTGATGGGCCCGCCCATCGTCTGGCTGGCGTCCGACGACGCGGCCGGCGTGCACGACGAGCGGATCGTCGCCGTCGAGTTCGAGAGCTGGCTGCGCGAGAGGAAGAGCGGGCGGTAGGGCGGGCGGCGGGACGGGGAGCGGCATGGGCATCGGCTGTCGTACGCACCACTGGGGGCACGCCTGGTGGCCCGTACGACGGTAGAGCGAGCGCCGTCGGCCCCGCCCATGCCGGAGAACAGATCGCTCAAGCTCCGTAGGCTCAGGCTCCGTAGGCCAAGAGCGCCATCATGCCGGCCTCGCTGTGATAGGCGTTGTGGCAGTGCAGCATCCACTGTCCGGGGTTGTCGGCGTCGAAGACGACGGACACCTTCGTCCTGGGCAGCACGATGGTGGTGTCCTTGCGCGGGCCGCTGCTGTCGAGCTGGTAGGTGTGGCCGTGCAGGTGCATCGGGTGCCACATCCTCGTGGCGTTGACGAAGTCGAGTTGGACCCGCTGGCCCTCCTGGACGAGCAGCGGGTTCGCGGTCGGGTCGGCCATGTCGAACTGCTTGCCGTTGATGGCCCAGTCGTACGTGCCCATGCTGCCGGTCAGTTTGACGCGGAGAACCTGGTCGGGTTCCTTCGACTCCAGCCGTACGTCGTCGCTCGCGCGCAGCTGTTCGGCGGTCACCATCCGGCCGTCCAGTTCGGCCGGCCGCACGGTCGGCTCCGGCGTGTTTCCCGATCCGGTGCGCACCAGAGCCATCCCAGCCACGTCCTTGCCCTCGGCGACCGCGACGAGCGGGAAGACGCCGTCGTCAAGGGTGACCAGGACGTCGTATCGCTCGCCCATGGCGACCAGCAGGGCGTCGACCTCCTCGTGCTCGACGGGGAAACCGTCGGTGTGGGTGATGGTCATCCTGTGGCCCCCGAGCGCCACCCGGTAGGCGGTGTCGGCGCCCGCGTTGATGATCCTGAGGCGCACACGCTTGCCGGACTTGCCGTTGTATACGGCCGGGTCGGTCGGCACTCGCCCATTGACCAGGTGGTACGGGTAGTTCACGTCCCCGGCGTCGCTGCCGAGCAGACGGCTGGCGGCGCCGATGAGCCTGAACCTCGTCGACGTGCCGTCGCCGGAGGACGGGGACGGGGACCGGTTCGGCGAGGACGCCGGGCCCTTCGAGCCGGTGCTTTTCATGTCCATGCCGGACGAGTGATGGCTGAGCTCGGCGAAGACATCGTCGGGCGTACCGGTCACACCGTCGAGCCAGTCGTCGAGGACGACGACCCACTCGTCGTCGTACGACAGCGGCTCCCTGGGATCCTCGACGATCAGCGGCGCGTACAGACCGCGGTCGACCTGGACACCCACGTGCGGGTGGAAGAAGTACGTGCCGGGTGTGTTGGCGACGAAGCGGTACGTGAAACTGGATCCGGGGCGCACCGGGGTCTGGGTGACCGGCGGTACGCCGTCCATGTCGCTGCGC
Source organism: Streptomyces sp. NPDC026500 (assembly GCF_055567635.1). Lineage (NCBI taxonomy): Bacteria > Bacillati > Actinomycetota > Actinomycetes > Kitasatosporales > Streptomycetaceae > Streptomyces > Streptomyces sp. NPDC026500. The sequence goes on from NZ_JBVHQB010000009.1 coordinate 275,413, forward strand.
AGCGAGATGCCGTGCCAGTGGATGGACGTCGTCGTGGCGCCGGGCAACTGGTTGGAAATCTCGGCCGCGAGGGTGTCGCCGGCGGCGATGCGGATCTCCTTGCCGGGAACGCTTCCGCTGAAGGCCCAGGACTTGGCCAGGATGCCGCCGCCCAGGTCGAGCGTGGCGGGCGCGGCGGTCACGTTGAGGCTCTGAACCCTGCCCGTACCGCTCCTCTTCTTCTCCGCGCGGGCGACCTGGGAACCGGAAGGGCTGAGGAGGGAGGGGGTGTTGGTGGCCTCGTTGCCGCAGCCGGCGAGCAGGCCGGTACCTGCCGCTCCCAGTCCGGCGAGGACGGAGCGACGGTTGATGCTGTTCACGAAAAGTCCTCTTCTCGATGCGCGACAGGTGCTTCGGGTCGGTCCACGCACGGCTGGGCGGCGTCAGGGGACGCGGGAAGCCGTGGCGCGGCCTATATGCGCGGTCGAGAGAGGAATGGCCGGTCCGGAGACAGATTCCGGCACGAAGTGAAGTGGAGCCACCGACATCGCACTGACAGTCGGGTCGGGGAGCTCGTGGGGGAGCAGTACGGCGGCCATGGGGCACAGCTTGACGACCAGACCGCGAACCCAGCGGGCGGCGCCACCGAACCGGGCCCAGGGCAACTTTCGTACCGTCATCAGGGGCGTCCGCACTTCCTGCGAGCTAGGACCGCCACCATACCCTGCATGGGTATGCGTGCCCGGGAACCGTCGATCAAGAATCAGCCGAGCGGACCATGGGCGGAGCGGTGGTGCCCGTCGTGACTGTGATGACGCGGCGGATGCGTGGTGCCGCCGTCGGTGTGACGGGGAGCTTCCGCCGTGTCGGTGGCGCTGGGACGCGCGCCGGCCAGGGTGACCGCGACGAGGCGGTGCACCGCGGCCTCGGAGGCCAGGTCGCCGGCGGCCGTCAGGGCGTGCAGGCAGTAGCTCGCGAGTTCACCGGGCGCGATGTCGCCGCGGACGAATCCGGCCTGTGCGCCCTCGGCCAGGAGCTCCTCGACCATGCCGTGGAGCCTCTGCTGTGCATGCGCGACCTGGCTGTCGCGGTGCAGGAACGTCGCGAGGTCGCCGTCGTGGTGCTTGCGCGACGCGCGGGAGATGAGGGCGAAGGCTCGCAGCACTGCTTCGAGACGCTCGCCGGCTCCTTGGGTCCGATCCCGGACCTCGGCCAAATGGTCGAGGTGGTGGCCGATCTGCCGCTCGTGCCAGGCGAGGAGGATCGAGTCGACGTCCGGGAAGTACTTGTACAGCGTGGCGCGGCCGATCCCGGAGTCCGACGACGATCTGAGGCGGCTTCAGGATCTGGTCGCCGGACACATCGAGAGGTTCGGCCGACGCGACGGACTGCGGGTGCACTGGCAATCCCCGGAGGCGCCCGCGCTCCCTCCCGCAGTCACCGCCGCCGATGTCGATGCCGTTGCCGCCCAGGCTCCGGCAGGGCAGACCGTGCCGCGCCGCGGTCACCTCAGGGCGATGGGCCTCGTGGCCGTCGTCGTACTGGTCCTGGCCGTACACCTGGGGCTGGGCGCTGTGCTCCTGTCGAACTGGCGGTGGACCGGATGGGCCGTCGGCGGTCTCCTCGCGGTCGTTCTGGTGAAGGTCGCGCTGGTGGGCGGGTTCGCCAGCCGTCGCGTCCCTCGGCGCTACGACAAGAATCGCGGCGTTGCCTGACCTCATGGCCGAGTGACACGTATCCCGTCACGGTGTGACCCCGCGTGACCCATGACCCGTGACCCCGGACGTCGGGCTGCCGTGGCCGGAGTGTGCGCGGCCCCACCGGTCGGAGCGGCCGCTACTTCGCCGGGATCTTCTGCTCGAACCAGACGACCTTGCCGCTGCTCAGTCTCGTCGCGCCCCAGCGCAGGGCGAGTTGATTGACCAGGAACAGGCCGCGGCCGCTCTCGTCCCCGAGGTCGGCCTGCCGCATCCTGGGCACCTGGGGCGAGTCGTCGGTCACCTCGCAGCGGAGCACATCGGTGCGCAGCAGTCGCAGCGAGAGGGGCCTCGAGGCGAACCGCACGGCGTTCGTCACGACCTCGCTGACCATGAGTTCCGTCGGGTCTATCAGCGCTTCGAGACCCCAGCGGCGCAGGGCCCTGCGGGTCAGCCGGCGCGCCTGTCCCGCGGTCATGGGGTGCGGGGCCAGGTGCCAGTACCCGACGCTGTCCGGCGGGAATCCCTCGAACCGGGCGGTGAGGAGGGCGATGTCGTCGTCCCGGGTCCCCGGGCTCAGCGTGCCCAGTACGTGGTCGCAGAGCACTTCCAGCGAGGCGAGCCCCTGGTCGGTGCTCTGGAGCCGGATCCGCAGCGCCTCGACGCCGCTTCCGATGTCCGTGTCGCGGGACTCGACGAGTCCGTCGGTGTACAGCACCAGGGTCGCACCGGTGGGCGCGGCCATCTCCACCGACTCGAAGACGACGCCGCCGACGCCGATCGGAGCACCCGGCGGGACCGCGAGGACCTCGGCGCGGCCGTCCTCGTAGAGGAGCACCGCAGGCGGGTGACCGGCGTTCGCCATCAGCAGGCGGTGCGAGATCGGGTCGTAGATCGCGTAGAGGCAGGTCGCGATGTGGTCGCTGCCCAGCCGCTGGGCCTGCTCGTCGAGGTGGTGCAGGACCTCGTTGGGCGGCAGATCGAGACCGGCGAGGGTCTGCACGATGGTGCGCAACTGGCCCATGATCGCGGCGGAGGTCATGGAGTGGCCCATCACGTCGCCGACGATCAGGGCGACGCGGTTGCCGGGAAGCGGGATCGCGTCGTACCAGTCGCCGCCGACCTGGGCGGTCTTCGAGGCGGGCAGGTAGCGGCTGGCCAGCCGGACTCCAGTGGGTTCGGGCAGTGACGAGGGGAGCATGGTGTGCTGGAGGGTGTCCGCCACGGCGGCCTCGTGGCCGTACATCACCGCCTTCTGGACCCCGAGCGCGGTGTGCGTGGCGAGCTGCGAGGCGACGAGCAGGTCGTCGCTGGTGAAGACGGGTCGGTCCGTGCTGCGGAGCAGGACGACCGTGCCCATGACGTGATGGCTGCCGTGCAGCGGGGCGATGATCAGGCGGTGGCCCGGCGGCAGCGTCCCCGGGGGGTCCGCCCCCGCCGCGAGCAGTTCGGCGACGGCGGGCGCGTTGCCCGGCGCGTCACCGAACGCGGGGCGCCCGTCCCGCAGCAGCTCCGCGAGCCGTCCGCTGCCGGACGGTTCCACCCGCTCGGCGACTTCGGGGAGGGCGGGCGGTGGCGGGGACCCGTCGGCGTGCGGCAGCGTCGGCAACGCCCGGTCCGCACTGTGCAGTTGGAGCACGACGGGTGCCGCCGACTGCTCCGTGCCCACCGGCAGCGGATCGTCGAGGTGGATGAATATCGCGTCCGCGAACGCCGGTACGGCCGCCTGCCGCAGTTCCCGGAGTGTCTCGTCCAGATCCATCCCGCGGGCGATCCGCCGCGTCGCCACATCGAGATACCGAAGGCGGTCGGTCTGCGGCACGCGGCCGTCCGCCACCGCGGCAGGTGAGGCGGGGCCCTGCGGCGGGGCGGTGCCCTCGTGGGGGGTGTGGTGCTCGGTCACGCGTTCTGTCCCGTCCAGTGGGTGCGCGGTCCGCGGCTCGGACTCCGCCTCCTCAGTCACACCGTCTGCAGCAGAGGAACACCTGTTCCTCGGGCGGGACATCGGCCACCGCGGGGGCGTACGTGTACGAGTTCTCCTTGACGATCTCGAAGCCCGCCTCCTCGATGACCTTGTGCAGGTCCTCCCGCAGATAGCCGGAGACCCTGATCGTGTTCCCGAGGAACGGGATCGAGAAGTCGTCCACATCGGCCTCGACCATCGACAGGACGAACAGGCCACCGGGAACCAGAAGGTGACGGATGGTCAGTAGAGCGAGGGGAATCTCCTCGCGCGGCAGCATCAGCAGCGAGAAGAAGGCGGCGACGGCGTCGAAGCGGCCGAGGTCGCGTGGGCCACCCGGCCGCAGGTCGGCGACGTCCAGTTGATGGAACGTCGCGTCGGGGACGTAGGTGCTCGCGAGCTTCACCATGCCGCCGGAGAGGTCGACCCCCACGACCTCGAACCCGGCGTCCGTCATCTGGCGTGAGGTCGGCACGCCCGTGCCGCAGCCGAGATCCAGGACCCGCGATCCCCCGCCGAGTGATTCGATCAGCCACTCGCCCGCGGTGACCTGGCCTTCCTTGTGCGGAAAGGCCTCGTCGTAGCGGTCGCCGATGGCGTCGAAGGCTTCAGCCTGGCCTCTGCGGTCGAGCCGGATGCTCTCGTAATCAGTCCCGTGATTGCTGTTGATCACGAAAGAAACCTTTCATGGGGGCTATCGGATTATTTCACAATTCGGATGAAAGTGGCCGTGACGGGATCTCCGAGCCTTATAGGTCGCTCAGGAGACGTCAATTCGAGACGATAGTCGTTCAGTGTTCGGCGGGATGCCCGAGTGTCCGAAATCGCTCGGCGGGCGGGCAGGCTCGCGCGCCGGGTGCCCGGCTGTCCATGGCCGCCGAACTCGCGTGAACGGCAGGGAAGTTGGCGTGTCCGGGCGGCACGGACACGGCCGGAATCCGCCCGGCGGACACTGTGGCCGGATCGGGGCGCGGCGACAACTCGCCCCCGCGATCGGGTACACGACGAAGTCGGCTTCGCATGGGCGGAGTTGCAGTCCCGACGGTGGCACCACCCCGGCCCTCGGCCTGGAGGCCGGAGTCGTCGCGCGCACTGGGCACAGGACGACGCACTCACTGGGAACAAGACTGCGTACGAACTGGAGATACGCCGATGTGCTCGCCGGTAACGCGACCTGGCACTCACCGGGAACCGGTGACCGGGAGCTCGACGGCCGTCGCCCCGCTCAGCGGATTTCCCCCTCGGCCCCGACGGTCCCGACGCCGCCGGGCGGCCTTCTCCCGGTACCGGAATGTCGTATTCGTGGAAGGATCGTGTCCAGTCCAGTCCCGGTCCGAGCCCGGAAGAGGCCCGCCCGCCACAGACCCCGGGCCTGCGGTACGTGCTCATGTCTCACGTGGACGTGGAGGTTGCTGTGTCCGTACACCGCGTCGGCCTGGTCGTCCACCAGGGGCGGGCGGCGGCCCGCGACGTCGCCCGAGCTGTGCACGCCTGGTGCGACGCGCGGGGCGTCCGGTGCACCGAGATCGACGTCTGGGCCAAGAACCAGCAGCGTCGTGGCGGGCGCGCGGAAGCGGCGGCGGCCGGCAACCCGGACCTCGTCGTCACGCTCGGCGGCGACGGCACCTTCCTGCGCGGTGCCCGGATCGCCGTCAAGAGCGGCGCCAACGTGCTGGGCGTCGACCTCGGCAAGGTCGGGTTCCTCACCGAGGTACCGGCAGCCGACGTCACGCGGGCGCTGCAGGCGGTCCACGACGGGGACGTAACGGTCGAGGAGCGCATGACGCTGACCATGCGGGCCTCCCGCGCCCTGGAGATCCCCGGGGGAATGGAGGCACTGCTCCACTACGGCCGGGGTCCCGCCCTGCCACCGCCGCAGGTCAGAGCCGAGACGACGGAGGGCGACGGCTGGGGAGTGGCCCTGGACGTCACAGCCCTGAACGACGTCGTCCTGGAGAAGCTGGCCAGGGACCGCCAGGTGAGTGTCGGCGTCTACATCGCCGGACGGAGGCTGGCCTCCTACTCGGCGGACGCCTTCGCCGTCGCCACCCCCACAGGATCGACGGCCTACAGTTTCGCCGCCGGCGGTCCTGTGCTCTCCCCGCACATGGACGCGGTCGTCTTCACGCCGATCGCGCCGCACATGACTTTCAACCGCAGTGTGGTCGCCGCGCCGGACGAGCCCGTCGCCCTGCGGGTGCTGCCCCACTCGGGCCAGGCCGCCGTGAGCATCGACGGCCAGCTGCGCGGTGTGCTCGACCCCGGCGACTGGATCGGGGTCTTCCGGGCTCCGCAGCGGGTGTGCCTCATCCGGCTGCACCCCACCGACTTCTACGGCCGGCTGCGCGACCGCTTCCGCCTCACCGATGCACCGGCCACGGCCGCCGACGGCGAGCCCGCCCCGTTCTTCCGTCCCGACACCCCCATCCCGCCGGACCTCGCCGAACTGCGCCTGCCGCCTCCTTCGGCGGCTCGCTGACGGCGTGGCCCGTGTCCCGCGCGGATCCCACCGCCCACGCCGGACGGCCGATGCCGGGCCTCGGGAGGCCAGCGTCGGGCGTTGTGCGGCCGACATGGACGTCGGGCCGCGTCGCGCGGGATGTTGCGAATTTCCGGGAGAAGCTGTCGATCCAGGTGTGTCCCGTTCGACGCACGGGTGAGAGCGGGAAACCACGAACCCAAGGAGCACGGTCATGCCCGAGCTGCGCGTACACAACATCACCGTTTCGGTGGACGGTTACGCCGCCGGCCCCCACCAGCGTCTCGAACACCCGCTCGGTGAGGGCTTCGAGGGGATGCATGAATGGATGTTCGCCGCGATGCGCGACCTGGCCGACGGCAAGGGGGGAATCGACGTCGAGTACGTGGAGCGCAGCGAGGAGAACATCGGCGCCACCATCATGGGCCGCAATATGTTCGGGCCCCAGCGCGGACCGTGGGAGGACGAGTCGTGGACGGGCTGGTGGGGTCCCAACCCTCCGTACCACAACGACGTGTTCGTGCACACGCACCATGTGCGGCCCTCGGTGGCCATGGAGGGCGGAACGACCTTCCACTTCACCGACGAACCCATCGAGACGGTCCTCGCCCGTGCCTTCGAGGCGGCGGCGGGCAAGGACGTCCGGCTCGGCGGTGGACCATCCACCGTCCAGCAGTACCTGCGCGCAGGACTGATCGACGAACTGCACCTGGCCGTCGTCCCGCGGCTCCTGGGCCGGGGCGAGCGCCTGTTCGACAACCTCGGGGACGGGATCGACGGCTACAAGGTCGCCGAGCTGGTCGGATCGCCGGCCGCGACGCACGCCCGGCTGGTCCGTCGCTGACCGCACTCCAGGTCAGGTCAGGTCAGGTCAGGTCCGGCCGCTCCGTCGCCCATCGAGCCGCGGACAGTGACCGATCTGCGGGCTGTCCCCCGGGCGTGACCGGTCCGAGGCTTGCCCCCGTGCGGTGACCGGTCTGTGGCCTGCCCCCCAGGCGGTGACCGTCTGCGGCCTGCCCCCCCCGGGCGGTGACCGGTCCGCGGCTTCCTGTCGCGGCGGGTACGGCGAGTACGGCGGGCGGGTACCTGGGTACGGCGGGTACGGCCGTCGTGGCAGGTGCGCCGCTCAGGAACGCACGACCCCGCTCGCCAGCCAGTCGTACGCCGCCTGTGCCGTGAACTCGGCCTGGCCGCCGCGCAGGAGCAGATCGGCCCGGGCGAAGGCAGGGTCGTCGGCCTGGGCGGCGACATACGGGACGGCGATGCAGCGCATACCGGCCGCGTGTGCGGCGGCGGCGCCCGGCGCGGCGTCCTCCAGGACCACGCAGTCCGCCGGGGCGGCGCGCAGTCGGCGCGCCGCTTCCAGGAACACGTCGGGGGCCGGCTTGCCGTGCGCCACCTCGTCGGCCGAGACGACGTTCGTGAGCCGGGAGGCGAGGCCCGTGCCGGCCAGGATCGCTTCGATCGCCTCGGGCGAGGAACCGGAGGCCACGGCCATCGGCACGTCGGCGGTGGCCAGCAGTTCCACGAACGTCCGCATCTCCGGGTACACGTGCGTGGAGGCGCGCGCCAGTTCCAGGTAGCGGCGGTTCGTCTCCGTGAGCAGGGTGTCGAGCGGGGCCGTCAGACCGTAGCGCTCCTTCCAGAGCGCGAGCGTCTCCTGGGTGCTGATACCGACGTATCGCTCATGCTCGTCCCAGGTGAAGTCGGTGACGCCCTGCTCGGCGAGGGTCCGGCGCCCCGCTTCGAAGTAGTTCGGTTCGCTGTCCACGAGCGTTCCGTCAAGATCGAAGATGACCGAAGTTCTGCCGAGGGTGCGCATGCGGTCAAGGATGCCCGGGGATGATCCCGTGCAGCCGTGCAGCCGTGCAGCCGTGCAGCCGTGCAGCCGTGCAGCCGTGCAGCCCTGCAGGGCGTGCGGGGACGCCCGCCCTGTCACCGCTCGGCTGCCCGCGCGGGCAGCCCGTTCCGGGGGCGGGTGCTCAGCTCCGCGCCGCCCGCCCGATCGACTCCACCAGCGGCAGCAACCGGTGCGGGACGCGCTCGCGCAGTGCCACCTCGGTCCGGGTGCGGACCACGCCGGGCAGGCTGATGAGCGCTTGGATCACATCCTCCAGGTGGGCGTTGTCACGCGCCGCGACCCGGGTGATCAGATCGCCGCCGCCGGTGATCGAGAACGCCTCGATGATCTCCGGTACGGCGGCGAGCGCGTCGCCGACGTCGTCGAGATGGCCCTGAGTGACCTCGATGTGCACGAAGGCGAGCACGGGGTGGCCGAGAGCCGCGGGGGACAGCGACGGGGCCGTCCCGGTGATCACCCCGTCCCGCTCCAGCCGGTCCAGGCGTGCCTGAAGCGTGCCGCGGGCGACACCGAGGACGCGGGCGTATTCGCGGACGCTGGTACGCGGCTGCTCCAGAAGCAGTCGCAGGATGCGGGTGTCGAGCTCGTCGACGGCCATGGTCCGTTGGCCTCCCTGTGGCCGACAATGATCACTTTCAACTGTACCAATGGCCCAGCTGAAACCGTGCCGGTTGAGCCAGTTCGCGACTGCCGCTTACCTTGTCCCTATTGATGGCGCTGCGCAGCGCCGGACGGCAAGGACGCCGTACCGGACCCGCGGCGCCTTTCGCATGTGCGCTGCGCATGCCGAACCAGAGCTGAAGTGCGAAGTGGGGGCGGGCCGCCGACGGTGAAGAAGATGTTCATGGCTCCGGATCCGGGACTGTTCCGGCTGCGGGTCTCGCTCCGGGCGGTCCTCGGCATCGGCCTCGCGGTCGCCCTGTGCCAACTGGCCGGGCTCTCGCTGCCCGCGTCGATCACCGGCGGGCTCGCGGCGCTCCTCGCGCTGTTCACGGTCGGCGACCCGACGGTGCGCGGCCAGGCCGGCACCACGGCGCTGCTCCCGGTGGCCGGATTGCCGGTCCTCACGATCGCGACCGCCCTGCACGGGCTGCCGACGCTGCGCGACGCGACCTGGCTCGCCGTGGTCTTCATCGGGGTGTACGCCCGCCGCTACGGCCCGCGCGGGCACGCGCTCGGCATCTTCGCGTTCATGATGTTCTTCACCACCCAGTTCCTGCACGCCGTGCCCGGCCAGCTCCCGCAGCTGTACGCCGCCGTCGCCCTGTCGCTCGCGGCGTCCTCGGCCGTGCGATTCGGCGCCTGGTGCGTCGAGCGGCGCAGCCCCCTGCCCGCCGCGCCGCTGCCGCTGGACGGGCGCGGACTGGCGCGCCCCGCCACCCGCCAGGCCTTCCAGGCGACCGCGGCCTGCGCCTTCGCGCTGACCGCGGGCCAGCTGCTGTCGCACGACCGCTGGTACTGGGCCGTCGGCACCGCGTGGTGGATCTTCGTCAACACGGCCTCGCGTGGCGAGACGCTGGTCCGCGGCTTCCGGCGCGTGGTCGGCACGCTCACCGGGATCGTGGCCGGGCTCCTGATCGCCGTACCGCTGCACGGCGCGCCGGCGCCCACCGCCGTCCTCGTCGCGGTGAGCGTCTTCGGGATCTTCTACACGGCCGCGCCCTCGTACAGCTGGATGATGTTCTTCGTCACCGTCATGGCGGGCCTGCTCTACGGGCTGCTCGGCGTCCTGCACCCGGGTCTGCTGGGGCTCCGGCTCGCCGAGACCGGTGTCGGCGCGCTCGGCGCCGCGCTCGCGGTCGTGCTCGTCCTGCCCATCACCACGCACACGGTCACCGACCGGTGGATCGAGCGCGCCCTGCACGCCGTGCACGGCTGCACCTCGGCGGCGGCCCGGCGTCTCGCGGGCGACGGTCAGGCCGACCCCGCGCCGCGCGCGGGGGAGCTCGAAGCACTTCTGGGGCGCGTGCGGATGGCTCTCGCGCCCCTGGTGCATCCGCTCAACCCGATGCGGCAGCGCAAGGAGCGGGCCCGCGCGATCCTCGCCCTGCTCGACGACTGCGCGCGCGAGGTGCGGGGCCTCGCCGCCGTCGCAGCCGACCCGGACGCCTCGCACGACGCCCGTCTCACGGCGGCCTGCCGACGGGTCGAGAAGGCGATGGAGTCCCTGGTCGGCGCCGTACCGGGAGGCGTTCCGGCGGCCCACCACGGCGCCCCGGGCCACCACCCAGGGGCCGAGCAGGCGCTCGTCCACCTGCACGGCCTGGAACGCGCGCTCGTCGAACTGGAGACGCCGCTGCGCGGCTCGCTGCTCCTCGGCGCCTGAGGTCTGCGGGGCGCTTCCCCCGGTGTCCGGCCGTCACCCGTGGTCCCAGGAGGCCGCCCTCCCTCTGTGGACACGGACGCCCGGAATGAGGCAGATTTACCGGCCATCCACAGGGCGGATCGCCGCACCCGCCGGGCGACTCCGCGGCCTTCGGACACGCGGGCGCCGCGGACCGGGCGGGAGCGGCCCGCGGGCGGAACTCTTGGGGGCGGCACCATGCGCGACTTCCCGCGCGGCACCACACACGAAGAGCCCACGGCCGACAGATCGGACGCCGGGCACACGGGCCCCCAGGACGACGGCCCGGCCGGCTGGCTGGACCGGATCCGGCACGACGACGAGCACCGCGGCGAAGATCCGGAACGAGGGCGCGGACGCCCGCTGGACGGCCTCGGAGCGACCCCTGCCGCCAACCCCCCGACACGCGCCCCGCAAGCTCGTGGCGGCCGCGGTACGGACTTCACACAGCCTCCTGCGCCGTACGCGCCAGGCGCTCCGGCCGATTGTCGTACGGACTTCACGGGGCCTCCTGCCCCGAACGTGCCCGGTGTGCCGGCCGACGGCTCTGGGGACCTGGTGCGGCCTCGTGAGCTGTATGCGTCCGGTGTCTCGGCCGACCGTTGCGGGGACTCCGCCCCGTCGCGCGGACCGCACGGGCAACAGGCCCGGAACACTCGCCGGGCGGACGACGTGTTCTCGTCCGCCGTTCCGGCCGACGCCCACGCCGTGGAGATTGCCGCGGCGTCCCGCGCCTTGTCCGCGCAGCTGGACGCACTGGCAACGCTCTGGCCGGACCGGGGCGCCACCCCGATCCCCGGGCTTCGCGGGCGGCTGATGGCCGGGGAGGCCGCAGCCGAGGCACTGACCCGGCCAGCCCGGGATCCCGGCCGGACCGGACCGGACACGTGCACCGGACCGGACACGCGGACCGGACCGGACACGTGCACCGGGTCGGACACGCGGACCGGACCGGACACGCGGACCGGGTCGGACACGCGGACCGGGTCGGACACGCGGACCGGGTCGGACACGCGGACCGGGTCGGACGAGCGGACCGGGTCGGACGAGCGGACCGGGTCGGACGAGCGGACCGGGCCGGACACGTGGACCGGCGCCGGGTGCGGGGCCGGTTCCGACCGGAACGAACCGGGCCCGGCCCCGCACCGACGCCTCCCGCACTCGCCCCACGACCTGCTCCGCGCCGCCGCCGAGTTCATCACGCTCCACCGCACCGAGGAGCGCCTGGGTGATCCGGCCCGCCGGATCACCGCCGTCCGCGCGGAGATCGCGGACACGGGGACGTACCGGCACACCACCAGGGAACTCGTCTTCGGCGCGCGGGTCGCCTGGCGCAACGCCAACCGCTGCATCGGCCGGCTGTACTGGAACTCGCTGAGCGTGCGCGACCGCCGCGACGTACGGGACGCCGGTGAGGTCGCCGAGGCGTCGGCCGACCACCTCCGGGAGGCCACGCGCGACGGCAGGATCCGGTCGCTCATCACGGTCTTCGCGCCCGACACACCCGAGCGCCCCGGCCCCAGGATCTGGAACGAACAGCTCATCCGGTACGCGGGCTACCCACGCCCCGACGGCGGCGTGACCGGCGACCCGCGCAACGCCGGCCTCACCGCGGCCGCCCGCCGGCTCGGCTGGCCCGGCGGCCCCGGCACGCCCTTCGACGTCCTTCCGCTGGTGATCCAGGACACCGGCGCCGAGCCGCGCTGGTTCGCGCTGCCCGAGGACGCGGTGCTCGAAGTGGAGCTCGGCCACCCCGAGTACACCTGGTGGCACACGCTCGGACTGCGCTGGCACGCGGTGCCCGCCATCTCCAACATGTGCCTGGAGATAGGCGGCGTCTGCTACCCGGCCGCGCCCTTCAACGGCTGGTACATGGGCACGGAGATCGGTGCCCGCAACCTCGCCGACACCGACCGCTACGACCTTCTGCCGTTCATAGCCGAGCGCCTCGGCCTCGACACCCGCACCGACCGTTCCCTGTGGAAGGACCGCGCCCTCGTCGAACTCAACCGCTCGGTCCTGGACTCCTTCGACCGTGCGGGCGTCACCGTCACCGACCATCACACCGAGTCCCGGCGGTTCCTCACTCATCTGGGACGCGAGGAGAGCAAGGGCCGCCCGGTGGGCGCCGACTGGTCGTGGATCGTGCCCCCGATCTCGGGCAGCGCGACGCCCGTCTTCCACCGCACGTTCGACACCGTCGAACGGACTCCGGCCTACGTCCACCACCCGGAGGCCCTGGACCGGGCGCGGGGCGTGATCCCGCTCTAGCCCGCGCTCCACTCGCTGTTCCAGCCGCTGTTCCAGCCGGGCCGTTCCGGCCGGTCGACCGGCCCACCCACTCTGGTCTAGACCGCGGTGCCCCGACTGCTACCGTCGCCCCCGATGACGCGGGACCGAGAGGGGACAGCAGTGGCAGTCGGCGGCAGGCGGCAACAGCGGGCGTTCATCGGCTCGTTCACGGCGGCGGGAGGCCTCGGTGTCCTCACGGCGGCCGTCGATCCGGACAGCGGCGCACTGACCGTCCTGAGCGCGGTCGACGGCGTGCCCGACCCCTCGTACCTCGCCCTCTCGCCCGCACACGATGTCCTGTACGCGGTCAGCGAGACCGCCGAGGGCGCGGTGGCCGCCTACCGCGTGCACGCCGACAAGCCGGAACTGACCGGTCCGCCGATCCGCACCGGCGGCAGCGGGCCCACCCACCTCAGTGTCTTCGACGGACACGTCCTGACCGCCAACTACGGCTCGGGCAGCGTCACCGCCGTGCCCATCCGGCCCGGCGGCGGACTCGCCGTCGCCGCCTCCAGCGTGCTCCAGCACACCGGTTCCGGTCCGCACACGAAGCGGCAGCAAGGTCCGCACGCCCACCAGGTGCAGCCCGACCCCACGGGCCGATGGGCGGTCAGCGTCGACCTCGGCACGGACTCCCTCCGGGTGTGCGCCCTCGACGGCGGAACGCTCACCCTGCACCGCGAGATCGCCCTGCGCCCCGGCTCCGGGCCCCGCCACCTCGTCTTCCACCCGCGGGGCGAGCACGCGTACGTCCTCAACGAACTCGCCCCGACCGTCACGGTCTGCCGCTGGGACGCCGCCGAAGGCGCGCTGCGGCCCATCGGCGAGACGTCGGTACTCTCCGGTGTCCCGGACGGCGACGCGTACCCCTCGGGCATCGTCGTCTCGCCCGACGGCCGCTTCGTGTGGACCGCAACCCGCGGCCAGGACGTCGTCTCCGTGCTCACGCCCGACGGGGTGGGCGAGGGGCTCAGGCTGGTCGCCACGGTGCCCTGTGGCGGCGTCTGGCCCCGTGCGCTGGCCCTCGACCCCTCTGGCCGCTTCCTGTACGCGGCCAACGAGCGCTCCGGCGACGTGACCTGGTTCACCGTCGACCCGGACACGGGCGTGCCGCACCGCGGCGGCTCGGTCGAGGCACCCGCGGCGTCCTGCGTGGTCTTCGGCTGACCTGGCCGACCCGGCAGATCTGTCTGCCCCGGCTGCCCCGGCTGATCCGGGGATTCACGCGGCGTACGTCTCGCGCCCATGGGAAAGGGCCCCTCCTGTCACAGGAGCGGGCCCTTTCGATGTGCGGGTAGTACGGGTTGTACGGGTAGTGCGGGTGTACCGGCCGACTAGAAGGCCGGCGCTCCCTGGTTCTGCGGCGGCGCGATACCCAGCGCCGACGTGTACTGGGCCAGCGCGAGCTTGCCGATCGCCGGGTACGGGCCGAGGGCCTCGGCGGCGCTGCAGCCGGCCTCCTTGGCCGCCGCGTCGAGCAGACCCGCGTCGAGCTCCGGACCGATCAGGTACGGGGCGAGCGCGAGCTGCTGCGAACCCGAGCCGCGCAGCTGCTCGGCGATGGCCGCGATGGACCCTTCCTCGTCGAGCGCCGCCGCCATGACCGGCACGGCGAGCCGCGCGGCGAGCAGCATGCCGGTGATCCCGGCGGCCTGCACGGCGTCCTCGCCGCCGACGGTGGCGAGGACGATGCCGTCCGCGGCGGTCGCCACGGTGAACAGCCGGGCACGGTCGGCGCGGGCCAGACCGGCCTCGGACAGGCGAACGTGCAGCGCCTCGGCGAGCAGCGGGTGCGGACCGAGGACATCGGTCAGTTCTGCCGCGACGCGGCTGTCCATGACCGCCTGGCGGATGCGGCGCAGCAAGGCGTTGTCCGGACCGGCGAGCAGCGGTACCACGATGCCGACCGGGCCGTCGGGCGCGGAGACGTCGGAACCGGCGGCGCGGGCCTGCTCGAAGCGCGCGGTGCGCTCCTCGGCGGCGTGGGTCAGCACGGACTGCAGCGTGGGGAACTCGTCGTCCCCGTCCAGGTAACCGATGCGGGCATCGAGGCCGGGGAGCTCGGAGCGCGCGATGCTCACGACCTCCTCGGCGAGGCTGCGCGTGGCCGCGCTGGGGGTGCCCGGCACCGCGAGGACGAGCGCGGGCGCGCCCTCGGGAGCCGCCAGGGGTTCCGGACGGCGGTGCCGCCCGGCTTGGCGGGGTCGCGGCATTCGTACTGGCAGGCCGGACGCGGGCCCAGTGGGGGAGCTCATGGCGCCGCATGTTACTGGTTTCTTGGGTTCCCCTGTTCGGGGAGGGTGCAGGTGAGCGGTATCCGTCCGCTTTTGTCTGATGAGTTACGTACGGATCAGAAGTGATCAGTAATCACGGACTTGTCGGTCCTGCGATGAATTCCGGCCATCGATTTCCGGATACGGCTTTTCAGTCGCCACGTGCAACATCCGCTCGTCCAGGGGCAGCGTGAGCAGGCCGTTCGCCAAGTCGGCGGCGATCCGGAGCGCGCCGTCGAGCGGGTCGCCCGTGGCCGGAACCTGCCGGGCGTGCGGCAGCCGCTCGGCCAACTCCTCGCGCAGGGGGTCGAGGAGCGGGGCGCCCATCTTGAACAGGCCCCCGGTGAGCGCGAGATGGGGCTCGCCGTCGACCGGGCACACTGCCGCGGCCGACTCGGCCATGTGCCGTGCGGCGCCTCGCAGGATGTCCGCCGCCACGGGATCGCTCGCGGCACGGGAGGCCACCTCCGGGGCGAAGGAGGCGAGCACGGCGGGCCGGTCGGTGCGCGGGTACAACCGTCCAGGCAGCCCCGGCATCGGTCCGAACATCTCCTCCGCCCGCGCCAGCAGTGCGGCCGAGCCGCCCGGGCGGCCGTCGAACGCCCGCAGGGCCGCCTCCAGGCCCGCGCCACCGATCCACGCGCCGCCGCCGCAGTCGCCGAGCAGATGACCCCACCCGTCGGCCCTGCGCCACGACGTGAGGTCGGTACCGATCGCGATCATGCCGGTGCCGGCCGCGATCACGGCACCCGCCCGAGGGCCGAGCGCACCCGTGTACGCGGTCACCGCGTCGGCCGCCAGGGCGAGTCGCCGTACCCCTAGCTCGCGCTCCAGCGCCGTCGGCAGCTCGTCCCGCAGTTCGTCACCGAGCGTGGCCAGGCCGGCCGCGCCGATGGCGATCGCCCCGAGCCGCTCGGTTCCTGCCTCGGTCATCAACCGCCGTGCCATCGGCAAGAGTTGATCCAGCAGATGCCCGGCCGAGATCCCGCGCGGGCCGGTACGGACCGGTTCCTCGGAGGTCAGGGGGTCACTGAGCGGGGCCGGGCAAGGCGCCGCCCCTTGGCGTACGGGGGAGCCGGCGTCGCCCGTCACCCCGTGCGCGGCGAGCGCCACGCGCAGCCCCGAACCGCCGGAGTCCACGGCCAGCACCACGGATGGCCCCGGACCGCTCCGCCGCCCGCCGCGTACACCGTCGGACGTCACGGCAGGCGCCAGTCCACCGGCTCCGCTCCCTGCCTGGTCAGCAGGTCGTTGGCGCGGCTGAAGGGGCGGGAACCGAAGAAGCCGCGGTCGGCCGACATGGGCGAGGGGTGCGAGGACTCCACCGAGGGGAGATCGCCGAGCAGGGGGCGCAGATTGCGGGCGTCGCGGCCCCACAGGATCGACACCAGCGGCCGGCCGCGAGCGGCCAGCGCCCGTATCGCCTGTTCGGTGACTTCCTCCCAGCCCTTGCCGCGGTGTGCGGCGGGGCTGCGGGGAGCCGTGGTGAGCGCCCTGTTGAGCAACAGAACACCCTGCTTCGTCCAGGGGGTGAGGTCACCGGTCGACGGCTGGGGCGCCCCGAGGTCGGTGTTCAGCTCGCGGAAGATGTTGATCAGGCTGGGCGGCAGCGGACGTACCTCAGGGGCCACCGAGAACGACAGCCCCACAGCGTGTCCCGGTGTCGGATAGGGGTCCTGACCGACGATGAGGACGCGTACCTCGTCGAAGGGCTGCTGGAAGGCTCGCAGGACATTCGCCCCGGCCGGTAGGTAGGTGCGTCCCGCGGCGATCTCCGCGCGCAGGAAGTCGCCCATCTCGGCGATCCGTCCGGCCACGGGGTCGAGGGCTTTCGCCCAGCCCGGTTCGACGATCTCATGCAACGGTCGTGGTGCCACGGCGTCACCCTACTGCCGTACACATGGCGGAGATCAAACCGGTGGCCGTCACGCGACCGAGGATGACCGATTCGTCGTCGAATCGGACGTTCTCCGGGCACAAGACACCTGCCGCCGCGGACTGTTGGAGTCTCCGGGATCCCAAGCCGCGACCGTTTCCGAGCCACGACTCTCTGGGACCGCGACCGCTCTCAGGCCGTGACCGCTGTCATGGCACCACCGTGCTCAGTCCACGACTGCCGCGCGGACGCACAGGACATCGGGCAGATGCGAGGCGAGCTGCTGCCAGCTGTCGCCGTCGTCCGCCGACGCGTACACCTCGCCGTTGCGATTGCCGAAGTACACGCCCGCCGGGTCCGCGCCGTCCGTGCACAGCGCGTCGCGCAGCACCGTGCCGTAGTGGTCCTCGGAGGGCAGTCCCGCCGTCAGCGGCTCCCAGTTCACGCCGGCGTCCTCCGTGCGGAAGACACGGCACCGGCGGTCGGCCGGGACCCTGTCCGAATCCGCGTTGATCGGGAAGACGTACGCCGTGTCGCCGCGGTGCGGATGCGTCGCCACCGCGAACCCGAACGTGGACGGCAGGCCCGCGCCGATGTCGGTCCACTGCCCACCCGCGTCGTCGCTGCGGTACACCCCCCAGTGGTTCTGGAGATAGAGCCGGTCCGGGTCCGCCGCGTCGCGCGCGACCTTGTGCACGCACTGCCCGAACTCCGGGTTCGGATCCGGCAGGAACACCGCCGAGACACCGGAGTTGGCGGGCTCCCAGCTCGCGCCGCTGTCGGCGGTGCGGAAGACTCCGGCCGTGGAGACGGCGACCGTCACGGCCCGCGGGTCGCGCTCGTCGGTGAGGATGGTGTGCAGCCCCTCACCGCCTCCGCCCGGGACCCACTTCGAGCGGGTGGGGTGCTCCCACAGGGGACGGACCAGTTCGAAGGACTCGCCCCGGTCCTCCGAGCGGTACAACGCGGCCGGCTCCGTCCCCGCGTACACCACGTCCGGTTCGGCGGCCGCCGGGTGCAGCTGCCACACCCGCTCCAGCGAGGCGCCCGTCTCCTTGGGGAACTTGACGGCGGGCCGCGCCGGTTCGGTCCACGTCAGTCCCAGATCGTCGGAGTGGAACACGGACGGGCCCCAGTGCGCGCTGTCCCCGCCGGCCAGCAGCCGCGGTCGGTCGCCCCGGGTGTCGATCGCGACCGAGTACACGGCCTGCGCGTTGAAGTACGGATTCTCGTCGAACTCCCAGGCGCCGTCGCGCCGTCGCCCGATGAAGAGACCTTTGCGAGTGCCCACCGTGAGCAGTACGTCGGCCATGGCCGACCACCTCCGCGACGTCGTTGTCTGCGATACGGGCCAGTCTGCACCCCGGCACTGACAGTCACCTCCCGGCCTCGCGTTTCCGCAGCTCGGACGGGTCGTGTCGGCGGACGGCGGGGTTCGCCGCCCCGGTCGGATACCGGTCGCGGGGCGGGCCGCGCGGCACCTGGCTCCCGCGACGCACGAGCCGACGGGCACGGGGCGTGAGCATCGCGCGGAGCAGGCGCGTAAGGGAGGGAGATGTGGTGTGTCCGTACGGTGGTGAGGAGGATGCCCTTGATGGCGGCATTCCGTGGTCCGAGGGCCTGGCTGTGGCGGTGGCGGCGCAACCCGCTGCGGCGGCGGAGCGATGTCCTGGAGGCCTGGATCATGCTCGCGGCCTGGGCGCTCACGGTGCTCGCCGGCGCGGTCACGGGCCTGGCGACCATCCGCGCCGTGGAGCAGGGTCTCGCCCAGCAACGCGCGGAGTGGCACGCCGTCCCCGCTCGACTGACCGAGGACGCGCCGGAGGCGGGGCGGACGGAACCCGCCGGTCGCGTCGTGTGGACGAAGGTCCGCTGGACGGCGCCGGACGGCACCCCTCGCTCCGGCCAGGTACGGGTCTACGCGGGCACCTCGGCGGACACCCCGGTCCTGGTGTGGACCGACCCCGACGGGCGCCTCGTCACCCGGCCCACCACCGTCGCCGTGGCCCGGCTGCGCGCCTACATGATCGGCACCTTCGCCGGCGTGGGCGTGGCGGGCGTCCCCTTCATGGCCGGGCGCCTTCTCCGCGGCCGTCTGGAACGGCGGCGCATGCGGCGGTGGGACGAGGAGTGGGAGCGGATCGGACCGCAGTGGGGCCGGATGACGAGCTGAGCGGGTCGTTCAGGGACCTCGCCCGGGTCGCCGAACGAGCGGCCTGCGTGGCGGCCGCGCGCTGTCCCGGCTTCAGCGCCCGGACTCCAGGACCGCACGGCAGTCCCGCAGGAGCAGTTCGTCATCGAG
This sequence comes from Streptomyces sp. NPDC026500, assembly GCF_055567635.1. Lineage (NCBI taxonomy): Bacteria > Bacillati > Actinomycetota > Actinomycetes > Kitasatosporales > Streptomycetaceae > Streptomyces > Streptomyces sp. NPDC026500. The sequence continues at coordinate 294,479 of NZ_JBVHQB010000009.1, forward strand.
GACGTCGTGGCTGCCGTGGCCACCGGAGCGCGCCCGGTGTCGCCGGGGCGAGGCCAGTTCCGCACGGACCAGGTCGTGGACGGGTGCGCCGGCGTCGCCCATCCGGACGAGGCATGCGGTGATGGTGCCCCGGGTGTAAGGGTTCTCCATCCAGGCGGCGCGGAACACCGGCAGGACGGGTACCGGATCTCCGGCGATGTCCCACAGGGCACAGGCGGCGGCGGTCCGCTCCCACACCTCGGCGGAGTCGGTCAGGCGGCGCAGTGCGGGAAGCGCGGGTGCTGCCGCTGCCCCCATGCGGCCGAGGGCCTCGGCCGCCGTCCGGGGACCGCCGGTGTCCCGCTCCGAGGTCAGTGCCCGTAGCAGCGGCGGAAGGACCGCCCCCGCGTCCCCCTCCACGGACCAGAGCGCGTCGGCCGCCGCCACGGCGTTCCCGCCGGTCAGCAGCTCCCGCAGCGCCGGTATCGCCTCGTGCGCCGGTGCCCCGAACGCGCCGAGCGCCCTGGTCAGCTCCTTCACCAGAGCGTCCCGGAGCCGCAGTTCGCGCGGTGTGCCGTGCAGCAGCCGCAGCACCTCCGGCACGGCGGGGGCGTACCGCAGGGTGCCGAGCCCGGACAGCAACGGCGCGGCCCGGCCGTAGGTCTCCGGATCGTCGAGGGGGACCTCGGCCAGCCGCTCCCGCAGCAGCGGGGCAAGGGGCGCCGCGGCGGGGCCCAGATGACCGATCGTGTACCCGGCTTCGTTCGGCACCAGCGGGTGGCGCAGCACTTCCGCGAGGGCCGGCACCGCCCGTGCGTCCCCGCACCTGGCCAGGGCCTTCAGGGGGCGGCCCAGCGTCGCCGAGCCACGCCCCCAGGAGTTCGGTCCCGACTCCACGAGGGTGGCTAGCCGGTCGGCCGCCGGAGCCGCCAGAGTGAAGAGGAACTCCAGGACGGACACCGCGGCCCAGCGCAACCGCTCCTCCTCCGAGCCGAGTTGCTCACCGATCAGCGCGACCGGCTCCTCGTACGCGGCACGCCACTCGCGGAACAGCCCCGCCGACATCCACACGGCGTTGCACCGATCGGCGGTGTCCTGGCTGCTCAACTGCCCCTTGAGCAGGGCGATCCGGTCCGCGGTGCGGGAGCCCAGCGCCTTGTGGAGCGTCCGGAGCAGCTGGGCGCCCTCCTCGTCCGCCGGTCGCATGCGGCGCAGACTGCCGATGAGGGTGTCGGAGGACGTCCGGACGGGCTCGCCGGACGGCCGGCAGTGCTGTGACCTGGTGTGGAGCAGTGCGACGACGGTGGGCACAAGGTCGGCGGGCAGTCGGCCGGGGGCGCACGAGGCGAGCTGTCCGAGCGCCGCGAGCCGCAGCCCCGGGTCGTTCGGGGCGGCGCACAGCGACTCCAGACAGTCCACCGCCGGGGCCGCGGAATCGGCGTACAGCCGGGCGAAGAGCCCGAGGCTCTCCACCAGTGCGAGCCGGACGCCGTCCTCCTGCTCGTCCCGCAGCCGCTCCCTCAACAGGGCCAGTACGCGCGGCGGTTCGTCGTGGAAGCGTACGAGCGCCGACGGCGCTGCGCGGCGCACCTGCGGGTCCCCGTCAGCGACGAGGTCCAGGAAGACCGCGGCACCCGCCCGGATCGCCGTGCGCGCCATCGCGTAGTTGTCGTCCTCGCGGTCCTCCGCGTCCCGGGCGGGTACGACGTCGTCCTCTCCCTCCTCGTAGTCGTCCTCGTCGCCCGATCCTCCGATGCTGGCGAGCAACTCCACGATTTCGCCCCGGTCAGGGAGTCCCACGTGTCCGGCGAGCGTGAAGAGGAAGGGGATGGACGCCAGCGTCGAGTCGTACACGTCGCCCTGGTGGTGCACGGCCCCGTACATCCCGTCGAGCGCGGTCTCCCGCTCCTGGGGGAGGGGCGAGGCGAGTCCCCGCAGCAGCTCCGGCACGTCCGCGGCGCTTCCGTAGGCATGCTCCATCGAGGCCCAGTCGACCTCGTCGATCCCCCTGAACACGGTGTCCTCCCCAGGCGTACGGCCATTGATCGTGAGTGTGCACCACGGCACTGACAGTGACGCCCGGGGACCGTCCCGTCGATGGCGTCAACCCAGCCAACTACGGAGCGAACGGCCGCTTTACGACGGTTGGCCGGAGCGACGCCGTCGAGGCGGGCCGGGCGGGGGAGGGAAGAGCCGTGACACAGCGCCGCCGGACACCCTCCCGGGTGCCCGGCGTGCGTGCCCACGGGGCTGTGACTGCTGGGTGTGTCGCCGTCCCTAAGGGCGCGGCGCGGACGACGCCGGGTGAACAGGCTGCGCCGCGGGCGCCCCGGGCGCCGGGAGCGGCGGTACGGGGGGTCGCGGAGCCGGGTGCGCCGGGCGCCGGGAGGCGAACCGGGGCAGGGCCGGCGGAGCGAGGAAGCCCTCCGCGCGGGCCGCGGCGATGCCGATACGGGGAAGGTCGGCGCTCTTCTCGAAGAGGAGGTAGCGAGGCTCCCAGACCGGCCGGTACTTGGCGTTGGCCCGATAGAGGGATTCGAGCTGCCACCAGCGCGAGAGGAACGTCAGCACCGAGCACCACAGGCGCAGCACGGGCCCGGCGCCCAGCCGGGTACCGCGTTCGAAGACCGACCGGAACATCGCGAAGTTCAGGGACACCCGCTCGACGCCGAACTCCTCGGCACGCAGCAGCAGCTCGATCACCATGAACTCCATGAGCCCGTTCTCGGAGTTCCGGTCGCGGCGCATCAGGTCCAGTGACAGCCCCCGCTCACCCCACGGCACGAAGCTCAGTACGGCCCGGGGTTCCCCTTCGCTGTCATGGCACTCCAGCATCACGCACCGGCCGTCGGCCGGGTCTCCCAGCCGGCCGAGCGCCATGGAGAAACCACGTTCGGTCTCACCGTCGCGCCACTCGTCCGCCTTGTCGGTCAGGGCGGCCATCTCGGCGTCGGGGATGTCCTCGTGCCGTCGTACGCGGACGGTGTAACCGGCGCGCCGGACGCGCTTGTGGGCCTGCCGGACGCCCCGCATGGCGCGTCCCTCCAGGGTGAAGTCGGACCGGTCCACGATGGCTTCGTCGCCGAGCTCCAGGGCGTCCAGGCCGTGCCGGGCGTAGACCGTCCCGGCCTCCTCGCTCGCGCCCATCACCGCGGGCGTCCACGCGTGGCGCCGTGCCTCCCGCAGCCAGGCCTCGATCGCGCCGGGCCAGGCCTCCGGGTCGCCGATCGGGTCGCCGGAGGCAAGGGTCACCCCGCCGCCGACGCCGTACGCGATCGCCGCCTTGCCGCTCGGGGACCAGATGACCGCCTTGTCGCGGCGCAGGGCGAAGTAGCCGAGCGAGTCGCGTTCCCCGTGCCGTGCGAGCAGGGCTCGCAGCCGCGTCTCGTCCTCCTCGCCGAGGAGTTCGAGGCCGCGCGGGGAGCGGAAGCACGCGTAGAGCACCAGCAGGAAGGTGGCGGCCACGAGGGCGTTGACCAGGATGTCGACCCAGCGGGGCGCGACGACGCTGTCGAAGCGGTCGGCGAGCGGACCGACACTGATTCCACGCAGCAGGGTGTACGCGATCCGGTCGCTCAGCGGCGTTCCCGACACGCGGTTGGTGGCGCTGACGAGCAGGGTGCCGAGGGTGGCGCTGACGAGGAGGCCGCCCGCGCCGACGGCGAGCGCGAGCCGGGGATTCGAGCGGTCCCCGACGGCGTGGAACTCCTTGCGCCCCAGCAGGAGGGCGACGACGAAGGCAGCGGTGAGCAGGGCCGAGACCCAGTTGAAGACGTGCCGTTGGTAGCGGTCCTGGGTCAGCGCCACGGTGTAGAGCGCGAGGAGCGGCCCGGCCAGCAACAGGTTGAAGATCCACGCGGCTCGTTTGCGGCGCCGCATGACCAACGCGAGAAACAGGGCCAGCGCCGCCGAGATCAGCCCGGCGGTGGCCAGATACGGGGTGAAGAACTCGCCCCCGTTGTGCTCGTGCACCTCTTCGCGGAACGGCAGCGAGATCACCGCGACGATGTTGAGGATGGCGAGCAGTCGCAGATACCAGACGGTGAGCGCGGCAGCTCGTGGCCGGATTCCGGCGCCTGCTCGTCCGGCCCGAGCCCCCCGGCGCGAGCTCGCGTTCCGTTGTTCCGGGATGAGCGCTGACTGTTGTACGGACACCGTGGAGCATCACCTTGGGGAGAGCCGGGAAAAACCGGTGGGGACAGAGGCCGGAACACTACATCTTGTAGGGAAGAGTCAGGTTATGGCCAGGCAGAGTCGGCGTGAAGAGGTAAGGAGGTGTTGAGAATACGGTCCGCGGCTCCGTGTCACCCCTGCCTGCTGGTCCGTCGGTCCGCGTCACCCCTACCTGCTGGTCCGCCGCTCCGCGCCACTCCCACCTGCTGGTCCGCCTGTCCTCGTCACGTCCGCCCGCCGGTCCACATCGTCCGCCAGGGAGTGTGGGCTTCGCGCTGTCGGGGATGCGGAGCCCGGCCGTGGACGCGGAACCGCGCCGACCGGCCGCGGCTCGGCCCTCGCGACGGCCGAGCCGGATTCTGTCAGGGGTGAGCCGGATTTCTCAACGGCGGCCGCCCCGGATTCCTCAACGGCGGCCCGAGGCTCCCCGGTCGCGACCCGAGTTCCCGAAACGTCTGCCCGGGCACGGCTCCCCGCTGTCACCGAGCGGGCGGTCGCGTGTGGTCGCCATCCACAGGAGGTCGCCCAATGCGGCGCCGGCCATTACCAGGGCCGCGATCACCCCGGCCATGGTCACCGCGTCGCCGAGGTGCGGGCGCCCGTGCAGGGCGTGCAGGTCGAACCCGCACAGGTGGTAGACGCCCAGCGCGGCGATCCCGAGGCTCGGCACGAGCAGTGCCAGCACGGACGCCGGTCCGCGTGCCGTGCGCCCGGCGTCACGTTCCTTCACAGGTTCCCCCTGACATGAGACGCTCACCGCCGGGACCCTACAGCACGTAGGGTCACCCTGTCCTGGCCGTGCTCCACCCGTGTTCCACCCGTGTTCTGCTTGCGTTCCGCCGGGTACCCCGGGCGATGCCTGCCATGCGGGGCCGGGAAGTCCGGGCTCGCCATGATCCGGATCGCGGGTGCGGCGCCGACCGGACATCCGGTCGAATTCCGTACCCACCACCCATGACGCCGGGACCTCGGATGCGAGGATGTGGGCCCTGATGACTGCTGGGTGGTGCAATCGCACGCTGCGAGCCGCGATGTTCGCGGCCGTCTGTGTGGTGCTCGCCGCCCTCGGCCACGTGATGATGTCCGGCTCTCCGGTGGCCTGGTGGGCGTTGGCCGTCGCCGGGGCGGGCACGGCCGGAGCCGGCTGGTGCCTGGCCGGCCGTGAACGCGGACTTCCGCTCGTCGTGTCCGTCGTGGTGCTGGCCCAGGGCGTGCTCCATACGGCGTTCTCGATCGCGCAGACGCTCACGCCCACCACGGATGCCGGCATGGGCCCGGGTTCCGGACCGGGGCAGCCCGGCGGCATGGACGGCATGGACGGCATGGATGGCATGGGCGGCATGCCGATGGGCTGCGTGACGTACGGGTACGCCCTGGGCTTCCTGCACATGGGCTCTGCCCACACGGCTTCCCTGGACATGGGCTCCCCGGGCATGAGCTCCACGAACATGGACTCGATGGGCGCCATGGGTATGCACGCCATGGGTGTGGGGCATATCGGTTCCAGTGCCCTGGCACATCTGTTCACCGGGGGACACGAGGCGGGTTCGCCTTCCTCGTTCGGCATGCTCGCCGCCCATGTGCTCGCGGCGCTGCTGTGCGGCCTCTGGCTCGCGTACGGCGAGCGGGCCGTTTTCCGCACACTGCGGGCGCTGGCCGGCCGACTGGCCGCCCCGCTGCGGCTGTTGCTCGCCCTGCCGACGCCGCCGCACCGGCCGAGGGTCCGGGTGCGTCGAGGCTTCTCGGACCGAGCCCCGCGCCGCCTCCTTCTCGTTCACCCGATCGCTTCCCGGGGTCCGCCCGTCGGGACCGCTGTCGCCTGAGACAGCCGGTTCCCCGAAGCGCTTCCGCCTTCGGGCATCGGCCGTGCCTCCCGTACGGCCGTACCCCCACCACCGGACCCCGTGCGCCCTCGCGCCGGTCCGGATCACGGATGACCCGAGAAGGACACCTGGTGATCACTCCTGCCCCGCCTGTTTCACGCCACGGATGCGAGAAGCGGAACAACGGCGACAACGACGACCGAACGGTCTCGGTCGACGAATCGACAACCGCCTGGGCACTGGCCGCCCGCGCCGGTGACCCGGCCGCCGTCGAGCAGTTCGTCCGGGCGCTGCACCGCGATGTCGTGCGCTATGTCGCCCACCTGTCCGCCGATCCGCAGGCCGCCGACGACCTCGCCCAGGAGACGTTCCTGCGGGCGCTCGGCAGTCTGCACCGGTTCGAGGGGCGCTCCTCGGCGCGGGCCTGGCTCCTGGCCATCGCCCGCCGCGCGGTGATCGACAGCCTGCGGCACGCCGCTGCCCGGCCACGGTCGAATGACACCGCGGACTGGCAGACCGCGGTGGAACGCGCACAGCCGCGCGGTGTGCCCGGCTTCGACGACGGCATCGCCCTGCTCGACCTGCTGGCCGCGCTCCCCGGCGAGCGGCGCGAGGCCTTCGTCCTGACCCAGATGATGGGCCTGCCCTACGCGGAGGTCGCCCTGGTCAGCGACTGCCCCGTCGGAACGGTCCGCTCCCGCGTGGCGCGGGCCCGCGCGACCCTGATCGCGCTGCTCGCCGAAGCGGAGGCCGAGGTGACGGCCGTGCGGGCCGTGCCGACCGCCGCGTGACCGCGCGGGTCGGGGTCCACCGCTTCCGGTCGGCCCCGGCCCGCACGGCATCCCGACAGGCGGGAGCTCGAAGGAAGTTCGAAGGACGCTCGAAAGAATGTGAAGCGGGGCGAAGGGGGTTCGAAGGGGATGCGCTACGAACCCGGGTACGGGTGACGAGGATCCGCTTCAACGACCCGGTACCAGGCCCCAGTTCGGCACCCCGGCGGTCCGATGCCTACACCGACCGGTGGTACTGCTCCGGAATGTGTACCTCGGCCCCGAGTTCGCGCGCCGCGAGCCGGGCGAAGGACGGGTTGCGCAGCAACTCGCGGCCCAGCAGCACCGCGTCGGCCTCCCCGTTGGCGATGATCTTCTCGGCCTGCTCGGCGTCGGTGATGAGACCGACGGCGGCGACGGCCAGCGAGGTCTCCCTCTTCACCCGTGCGGCGAACGGGACTTGATAGCCCGGTCCGACGGGAATGCGTACGCCCGAGGCGTTCCCGCCCGTGGAGACATCGAGCAGGTCCACGCCGTGCTCGTGCAGTTCGGTGGCGAAGCGGACGGTGTCGTCCGTGCTCCAGCCCGCGTCCTCCAGCCAGTCGGTGGCCGAGATGCGGAAGAAGAGCGGCTTGTCGTCCGGCCAGATCTCCCGTACGGCGTCGACGACTTCGAGGGCGAACCGGGTGCGGTTCTCGTACGAGCCGCCGTACGCGTCGGTGCGGTGGTTGGAGTGCGGGGAGAGGAACTCGTTGATGAGGTAGCCGTGGGCGCCGTGGATCTCGACGATCTCGAAACCGGCGGCCAGGGCGCGGCGGGCCGCGTCCGCGAACCGGCCCACGATCTCCTGGATGCCGGCGACCGTCAGCTCGTCGGGAACCGGGTGTCCCTCGGCGAACGGGACCGCGCTCGGGGCGAGCGCCTGCCAGCCGTACGTGTCCGGGCCGACGGGCGCGCCGCCCTTCCAGGGGCGGTCGGTCGAGGACTTGCGTCCACCGTGCCCGAGCTGGACGGCCGGCACCGTGCCCTGTGCCGTGAGGAAGCGCGTGATGCGGCGGAACGCCTCGACCTGGGTGTCGTTCCAGATGCCCAGGTCGTACGGGGAGATCCGGCCCTCGGGCGAGACGGCGGTCGCCTCGACGATGACCAGTCCCGTTCCGCCGGTGGCGCGGGCCGCGTAGTGGGCGAAGTGCCAGTCGTGCGGGGCGCCGGCCGAGGGTCCGTCGGGCGCGGCCGAGTACTGGCACATCGGGGGCATCCACACCCGGTTGGGGATGGTGACTTCGCGCAGGACGTAGGGCTCGAAGAGCGCGCTCACGGCCGACTCCATTCGTCGCGGGACCGGTGTACGCCTCGTACGATAAGCATCGTAGTATGGCGAGTGTCAAACTACGACAGGTCTCGTACAATGACGATGTCGGGTGAAGCCCCGGACGATGTCGAAGGTACCCGGACGAAGGTCAGGGTCCCCGGACGAAGTGGAGCCGCCATGACGACCGCCACCGCCGCCGGCGGCCGTGATCTGCCGCACCCCCCGCGCGAGGAGATCCGGCTGGAGTCGGTGCTGCACGCGCTGTCCGATCCGATGCGGCTCCAGATCGTGCGGGAGCTCGCCGCCGACGGGCGTGAACTCTCCTGCTCGGACTTCGTTCTGCCGGTCACCAAGTCCACGACCACGCACCACTTCCGGGTGCTCCGTGAGAGCGGGGTCATCCGCCAGGTCTACCGCGGCACGGCGAAGCTGAACGGACTGCGCACCGACGACCTCGACGCACTGTTCCCCGGCCTCCTCGATCGTGTCCTGGAGGCCGCCACCCGACAGGCCGGGCGCCTGGTGCCGTGACGGGCCACGCAGGTCGACCGTGACAGGTCACGACAGGCGAGGGTCCTGCCCGTCGATGGCGGGCGGCAGAGGTGCGGGGGAGTGGGCAAAGGGGAATACCCACCCCTTGCCGCTTTCAACTTATAGCGCACTGGGGGGCTTGCGGCAAGGCCCCGGTCGTGCCGCAGAATCACTGGCCGAGGCCAGAACCTGCGGAAATGGGAGATTCACGAAGTGCGTGTGCTTGTGCCGATCAATGGGGCGTGCGGCGACGGCGTAACTGAGGTGGGGACCGCGCTGAGTTCGCGGGTACCCGGCGGCGAGCTGCGGGTGGGCGCGCAACCGGCATTCGCGGGCGCGACCCCGGATCGGAGCCGGTGACATGAACCCCTTGACCATCAGTGCGTTCCGTCTTCCCGACCACCTTTCCCCCAAGGCCGACGCGGCGCTGATCGCCGCCGACGAGCGGCACTTCGCGGCCATCGCGGAGAGCCTCGAGCAGGCGATCGGCGAACTGTCCGACCGTCTCGACGCCGAGCGCAGGGCGCCCGGCGGCATCGGCCGCGAGGCGATGGAACGGGACATCGAGATCCACCGGCTGACCGGTCGGCTGCGCGCCCTGCGCCGCTTCGGACTTGACCTGTGCCTCGGACACGTCGTCGGCGCGGACAACTCCGAGCCCCTGTACATCGGGCGCCTCGGCCTCACCGACAGCGAAGGCCGCAGGCTGCTCACCGACTGGCGCTCTCCCGCGGCCGAGCCGTTCTTCGCCGCGACCCACGCCAACCCGATGGGTCTGGCGAGCCGCCGCAGGTATCGCTGGACCCGTGGCCGCATCAGCGACTACTGGGACGAGGTGTTCACCGCCGACGGGCTGGAACGGCACGCGGCGCTCGACGACCAGTCCGCCTTCATCGCCAGCCTGGGAAGCGACCGGTCGGCCCGGATGCGGGACGTGCTCGCCACCATCCAGTCCGACCAGGACGCCATCATCCGGGCGGGATCCCGCGGCGCTCTCGTCGTCGACGGCGGTCCGGGTACGGGCAAGACGGTCGTCGCCCTGCACCGCTCCGCCTACCTCCTCCACTCCGACCCCCGCCTCGGCCACCGACGGGGCGGCGTGCTCTTCGTCGGTCCGCACCAGCCCTATCTGGCCTACGTCGCCGACGTCCTGCCCAGCCTCGGCGAGGAGGGCGTACAGACCTGCACCCTGCGGGACCTCGTCGCCGAGGGACCCGGAGCGGCGATCGAGCCCGACCCGGAGGCGGCCCGCCTGAAGTCGTCCGCGGACATGGTGCACGCGATCGAGAAGGCCGTCAGGTTCTACGAGGAGCCGCCCGCCCAGGCGATGACCGTGACGACCCCCTGGGCCGAGGTCCGGCTGAGCGCCGACGACTGGGCCGAGGCGTTCGAGGCGGCGGGCCCCGGTACGCCGCACAACGAGGCGCGGGACCTGATCTGGGAGGAACTGCTCACGATCCTGCTGGACAGGCACGACGACGACGTCCCGCCCGACCTGTTCCGGCGCGCGATGCTGCACGACGAGGAACTGACCGGGACCCTTGACCGCGCATGGCCACTGCTCGAAGCGGCCGACCTCGTCGGAGACCTGTGGTCGGTTCCCGCCTACCTGCGGATGTGCGCTCCCTGGCTCGGCCCCGACGACGTACGGAAGTTGCAGCGCAGCAGCGACCCCCAGGCCTGGACGGTCTCCGACCTGCCGCTCCTGGACGCTGCGCGGCAGCGGCTCGGCGACCCGGAGACGGCCCGGCGCAAGCGCCGGCACGAGGCCGTTCTCGCCGCCCAGCGCGAGAGCATGGCGCAGGTCGTCGGCAACCTGATCGAGGCCGCGGCCTCCTCCGGCGCCGACGGCGACGACGGCGAAGGCCTGGTGACGATGCTGCGAGGCGAGGACGCCAAGGTCAGTCTGGTCGACGAGTCCGAACTGCCCACCGTCGAACCGGACCTGCTCGCCGGTCCGTTCGCGCACATTGTCGTGGACGAGGCCCAGGAACTGACCGACGCGGAGTGGCAGATGCTGCTGCTGCGCTGCCCGTCCCGGAGCTTCACCATCGTCGGGGACCGCGCCCAGGCCAGACACGGTTTCGCGGAGTCCTGGCAGGAACGGCTCGGGCGGATCGGGCTCGACCGGATCGACGTGGCCTCCCTGACCATCAACTACCGGACACCCGAAGAGGTGATGGCGGCGGCCGAGTCGGTCATCCGGGCCGCACTCCCGGACGCCAACGTGCCGACCTCCGTCCGCAGTGCCGGCGTTCCCGTCGTCCACGGTTCCGTCGCGGATCTGGAGTCGGTCCTCGACACCTGGCTCCTCACGCATGCCGAGGGGATCGCCTGCGTCATCGGCGATCCCACGTTCCGGACGACGTCCCGCGTCCGGTCGCTGACACCGGAGTTGTCGAAGGGGCTCGAGTTCGACCTGGTCGTCCTCGTCGACCCGGAGGACTTCGGAGAGGGCGTGGAAGGCGCGGTCGACCGCTATGTCGCGATGACCCGGGCGACCCAGCAACTCGTCGTCCTCACGAGCTCCTGACCCCGGCAGCCGCCCTAGGCCCCGGCCGGGGCGGCCTCGGGTTCAGTGCCGGCCTCCGCCGAACTCGCCCTGCCGGGAAGGTGGTTGAAGAGCAGATTCAGCACGATCGCCGTCAGGCACCCGGCGCTGATCCCGCTGTTCATCACCGTCTGGAACCAGTCCGGGAACTTCTCGTAGACCGTCGGCACTCCGACCGGCAGCATGCCGATCGCGATCGAAACGGCCACCACCGTCAGGTTGTTGTTGCCGTTGAAGTCCACGCCGGCGAGGGTGCGCACACCGCTCGCGGCGACGGTTCCGAACATCACCAGCCCCGCGCCGCCGAGCACGGGCGCGGGTATCGCCGCGACGACGGCGCCCAGCTTCGGCAGCAGACCGAGCACGACGAGAATGCCGCCGGCGGCGGCGACCACCCAGCGGCTGCGCACCCTGGTCATGCCGACGAGGCCCACGTTCTGCGCGAACGCCGTGTACGGGAAGGTGTTGAAGACACCGCCGAGGACCGTGGACAGACCGTCGGCGCGCAGACCGTCCGCGAGGGTCCGGGGCTCGATCGGCCGACCGGTCATCTCGCCGACCGCGATGAAGTCACCCGTGGTCTCGGTCATCGTCACCAGGGCGACCACCAGCATCGAGACGATCGCGGAGGCGTGGAACGACGGCGCACCGAAGTGGAAAGGCGTGCTGATCCCGACCCAGTCGGCGTCCCCGACCCCGCCGAAGTCCGTGAACCCGAACGGAACCGCGACCGCCAGACCCACGGCGATGCCGATGAGGACCGCGATGCGCCCGAGGAAGGCCGGTGCGAACCGCTGTACGCCCAGCACCACGGCCAGGACGAAGCCGGCGAGCGCCAGGTTCTTCGGCTCCCCGAAGTCCTTGGAACCGACGCCTCCCGCGGCCCAGTTGCCCGCCACCGGCAGCAGCGAGACACCGATGATCAGGATGACCGTGCCCGTGACCAGCGGCGGGAAGAAGCGCAACAGCCTTCCGAAGACCGGGGCGAGCAGGACGATCGCGAGACCCGCGACGATCACCGACCCGTAGATCGCGGGCAGTCCGCCGCCCGTCGTGCCGATGAGCACCATGGGGGAGACGGCGGCGAAAGTGCACCCCTGCATGATCGGCAGCCGTACCCCGAAGCGCCAGAAGCCGACACACTGGATCAGCGTCGCGATCCCGCACACCAGCAGATCCGCGGTGATCAGGTACGCCAGGTCGGCGGGCGACAGCCTCATCGCGCCGCCCACGATCAGCGGAACCGCCACCGCGCCCGCGTACATCGCGAGGACGTGCTGGAGACCGAAGGCGGCCAGGTGGCGGACGGGTGGAACCTCGTCGACGGGATGCACGGGAGCGATGCTTGCCATGGGCACTCCAGAAGTTGCGGGGTGAGGGGAAGGTCCGCACGACACGAGCACGCCCGGACAGCACGAGACCGTAGGCGGCTTGAACAGTTTGTTGATGTCCGGCCTGTTGCCGATATGTGTCATGCCCACGGAACCGTCGCGGACTCCGCCCCGCCCCCGCGCCACCTCCCGGCAACCGGCCTCGCCGGGACCGCGTCACCTCCCGGCAACCGGCCTCGCTAGGACCTGGCCGTCCGTGCCGCCGTCCACAGCGCGTCCCAGTCGGGCAGCTTGACCACACCGCGGCCCAGCCTGGCTCCGAGCTCCGCCTCGGCCCGCTCGATCGCCTGCCACCCGGCCCATTCGACGGGTCGTACTCCCTCGGCCCGCAGCGCCGTCAGCGGATCCTCGGCGATCTCTCGTCGTGCGAGCGCGGGGGCGTCCTCCAGCAGGGAGGTCACCGTCTCCTTGGCGCACGGGCGGTTGGTCCCGATGACTCCGGTCGGGCCGCGCTTGATCCACCCGGCCACGTACTCGCCCGGCGCGACCACGCCGTCCCGCAGGACCCGTCCCGCCCGCTGCGGCACCGTGGCACGGTCGGGGTCGAACGGCAGGCCGTCCAGCGGCACTCCGCGATAGCCCACCGAACGCAGCACCAACTGGGCCTCGATCTCCTCGAATCGACCGGTTCCCGTCACCCCGCGCGCTCCGTCAGGCACCGTTCGCTCGAAACGGACCGCGCCCACCCGCCCGCCGTCGGCGAGGAGTTCGACGGGGCGAAGGAAGAAGCGCGGGCGGATGAGACGCGGTCGGCCCAGTGGCGCGGCCGCCGCCCAGCCCCGCAGGACCTCCACGTTGCGGCGCTGCGCGGCGGGCAACCCCGACGGATCGAGGTAGGCCGGATCGAGCGCCAACTCCGCCTCGTCCACACTGATCTCGGCCCCCGGCAGGGCGCCCAGCTCGCGCAACTCCTTGGTGGTGAAGCGGGCCTGTGAGGGTCCGCGCCGTCCGACCATGCTGATCTCGGCGACCTCGCTCGCGGCCAGCGCGCTGAGCGCCCCCTGCGGCATGTCGGTGGGGCTCAGCTCGGGCGCGCCGCGGGCCAGGATCCGGGTCACGTCGACGGCGACGTTCCCGACGCCGATGACCACGGCCGAGCGTGCGCCGGCCACGAACCCGTCGGCCACGGAGTCGGGGTGCGCGCTGTACCAGGACACGAACTCGGTCGCCGACCAGCTCCCGGGCAGGTCCTCGCCGGGCACACCGAGATGCCGGTCGGTGGCGGCGCCGACGCAGTACACGACCGCGTGGTACAGCTCCCGCAGCCGTGCCACCGGCACGCCGCCCGGTCCGACCTGGACGCCGCCGAGGAAGCGCACCCGCTCGTCCTCCAGGACGGTCCGCAGATTGTTCTGGAGCGACTTGATCTTCTCGTGGTCGGGTGCCACGCCATAGCGCACCAGGCCGTACGGGCAGGGCAACCGGTCCAGGACGTCGACCCGGACATCGGGCGGCCCGCTCCGCTGGACAAGACCCTGTGCGCTGTAGACCCCACTGGGCCCCGAGCCGACGACGGCGACACGCAGCACTGCGGAACTCCTTACCCGAGGGATCAGGGAGATCGCTGACAGGACACTGGTGCTTCCAGGATCGCACCAGTGGTGCTCCGCTGACAGGGTGCGGTGCGTGTTGAGTGCGCGCGTGTCCGTTCGTATGGAATGTGATGATGCGGTTACGTTCCGCATGTGCTAGACGCATCGTTTCTTAATCTGGCCGACCGCTGCCGCGCGGACGGCGACGTGTCCGTGCGGCCCGCCTGGGAAGTGCGGGAGTCCGGGGCGGCGATCACGTCCTGGTTCGACGTCCGGCTCGCTTTTGCGGACGGCGCCCGGGTCGACCTGCTCGCCGTGCTGTCGGAGGCGGCTCTGTCGATCGAGGACGTACGGGCCGAGCCGCCCCTCTCGCTGGACGACCTCGCGGTGGTCGCCGAGTGGATCGAGGAACCGCTGTTCGAGGCGTGCGGGAGCCGCCTCGGCACCGGCCACGCCCAGGAACGGGAAGGTCAGGCGCGGCGTGCCCGGCCCGCCTGGCCGCGCGGTGTCGAGGGCCGTCTGCTGGTCGCGGAGGAGTACCGGGCGGCGCAGGAGGAGGGCGTGGATCCGGTGCTCGCCGTCATGGGCGCCACCGGCCACAGTCGCCGCAAGTCCCTGCGGCTGATCGCCGGGGCGCGCGACGCCGGGTTCCTGACGCCGCGTCACGCCCGCCGTTGACCCCGGCGGAGTGCTCGTGCCCCGTTGCGCGAGCTCAACGTCCGGACGCAGCAGACTATTTGGACCGACCGTCCTCCGGCTCCGGGCCGGTCGCGAAGAAGCGGGACAGATCCGTCTCGCGGGGGCCATCCGACGCCTCGGTGTCCGGGGGTACCCCCATCTCCCAGTCCAGCCGGTAGCGCTTGAACAGTTCGGCCCGCAACACCGGGACCTTCATCGGCACCCCCGGCACCAGCGCCGCGTACACCGCGCCCATGAGCAGGGCGCGCAGCATCGGGTAGTCGGCCGCGACCTGCTGCGATCCGTACCGTGCGACGGTGTCCCCGAGCAGCTCCGAGAGACGCACCTGCTCAGGACACTGGACGAATCCTTCGGCCTGGAGCAGCCCGGCCATGTGCTGGCGCATCAGCACCGGCTGATCCTGTGTCAGACCCAGGATCGCGTCGACGGCCCGCGCCATCCGCTCCCTGCCGTCCTCGCTGCGCGGCTCGCGTTCGAGTGCTTCCTCCAGCGTGCGGTGCATCAGCCGGTGCACCGCGGACTGCAGGAGCTGCCGTTTGCCGGGGAAGTAGTACGACACCAGTCCGCGCGCCGATCCCGCGCGATCCGCGATGTCCCCGAGCGTCGTGGCGTCGTAACCGCGCTCGCTCACCAGCTCCACCGCGGCCTGCAACAACCGTTCCCGGGAACGCCGCCGCAACTCTTCATTGACCGAGGCGCTTCGCGGGGACATGCTGTAACTCCTGCGTTGACTGGCTGTCAGCCAACTATACTCAACGCGTCCGGGCCTGACCCTTCGCGGGTCGGTTCCGGGCTGCGCCGACCTGGGGCGACGCGGGGGATCGCCTCAGGTCGGACGCGCGGCAGCCGGCGCCGGGGGAGTGTCGATCGATCGGCGGCCGTCCACGGGTTCATGGACCGGCGTTCCGCGTCACGCCCACGTCGTTCCGAGGTGGGCGCCGGTGCTTCGCGAGGTAGGCGCGCCGCCAACTCGTGACCATGTACCAGCCGACGGACAAGCTCAGCAGCACGTTGCCGACGAGGGTTTCCCTGTCGTCGCTGCGAGCCGTGTTGTGGAGAGCGGTGGCGGTGACACAGGTGAGGAGGCTGGCGAGGAGGATCCAGAGCGCTGTCTTCATTGCGGACCTCGGGAGTGTATGACGGGGGCGCCAACGTAGCCATGGATCCCGTATTGCGGGGTATTTGGCCTTTATTGGCCAAAACTTGACCACATCGGGCCGTTTGGGGTCAAATGCCACCTGTTCCGCGTCGAGACACCGGGCAAATGGTGATCCCGGAGACGCGAACGCTCACTTGCGAGCCGACCGGACGTTCGGGCGTTGCCCCTGTGCTTCGCGCACCCCAGACGCTTCCCATCGCTCGCAGAGGTCCCGTGTCCTCCATAGAGTGGCCTGGAACCCCGAGGAGGCGTACGGACATGGAGCAAGAGCAGATCTTGGCCAGGATCACGTCGATGGTGGACGACGAGCGGCGGCTGCGCGACGCGCTGGCGGCCGGGCAGATCGACGGTGCCACGGAGCATGCGCGGCTCGGGCAGCTGGAGCGCGAACTCGACCAGTGCTGGGACCTGCTGCGCCAGCGGCGCGCGAAGTCCGAGTTCGGCGAGAACCCGGACGACGCACAGGTACGTCCGTCGTCGCAGGTCGAGGGCTACCAGGGCTGACGTCCGCCGTCCTGGCGGTCAGTCCGCCAGGTCGAGTACCGGCCGCAGTCCGTCCGGACGGTCCGCCACCGGCAGATGGTCCACGAAGTGCACCGCGCAGCCCAGGTCCGCCGCACCGCCGTCCGCCCGTCGGTCGTCACCGACCATCAGGGTGTCTTCCGGGGCGACGCCGAGTTCGGTGCAGGCGATCGCGAAGAGCCGCGGATCCGGTTTCTGGATGCCGTGCTCGTACGACAGGACGTACGTTCCGACATACGGGTCGAGACCGTGCTCGCGGAAGACGGGCCGCAGGTCCCAGCCGATATTGCTGACCACGCCGACCGCGAGGCCCCTCCCGCGCAGCGCGCCGAGCACCTCGGCGGCGTCGGGATAGGGCGTCCAGGCGGCGGGCGTCATCTGGCGGTCGTAGAGCGCGTCGTGCAGACCGGGATCGGGCAGCGACACCTGCCGGGAGACGCCGGTGAACGCCGCCCGGTGCTGCTCGGCACTTCGGTCGCGGACCTCCCACAGGTCGGCGAGATGCGTCGGCACCGGCAGCACCGGCCGGGCACCGCCCGCGAGCGCGCCCACCGCCTCAAGGGCCCGCACCTTCTCGGCCAACTCCGGCTCCGGGAGCGCGTGACCGGTCTCCGCGAGCACCGCGCGCAGCCATGATTCCGCGGTCTCGATGCGGAAGAGAGTTCCGGAGAAGTCGAAGAGCACACCCTTGATGGTCATGTGGGAGATCCTTCGCGGCGCGCCCCACGCCGGTCAAGGCGACCCGGCCCGGCCGCTCCTTCCGCAGAGAAACCGACCCGCGCCACGGCCCTGACCCACCCAGGTGCGGGCGCCCCGGCACCGGCCCTCCCCCGCGGAGACCCCGGCGCACGAACGGGCCGTGACCCCACACCACTGGGGCTAGCCCAGCGCCCGCAGCCCCGGTACGAACGCCACGAGGACCGGCACCACCGGCACCAGAGCGGCCGCCGCCGTAAGCCGCAGCCGACGGGCGGTCGTGAGCCGGTCCCGGGGAGTGAGCAGGCGGTCGACGCGCTGCGGGACGTGCGCGCCCGGGGTCGGGCAGGGTCCGAACACGCCCCGGTCCTCGTTGAGTTCGACCAGCGCGAGAGCGATCGTGAGCCGGCCGAAGCGACGCGACGCCATGTCGTCGGCGGCGAGTTCGACCAGCCGGTGCATCTCGTCGCGGAACGCGGCGAACACGGGTACCTGCGGAAAGCCGTTGGCCAGCGCGGCCGAACAGTGCAACAGCCAGTCGTGCCGGGCCCGCGCGTGCCCCTGCTCATGGGCGAGTACGGCATCCAGCCGACGCCCCTTGAGACGGCGCAACGCGGCGGTGGTGATGACCAGTTGGGGAGCGGCGCCGGGCAGCCACCAGGCGTCGGGGCGCTCCCCCTCCAGGACGACGAGCCGATCGGCTCCGGGCTCCTCGCCGGGCAACAACGGTGCGCGCAGCAGGAGTTCGGACCGGCTCTGACGGCGGAGCAACCGTGCCCGCACGATCTCGCGTGTCAGCATCGCCGCGGTCCAGGCACCACCGCACGCGAGTGCCACGGCCGTGGTGGCGGCCCAGGGACTTCCCGCACTCAGCGCGTAGGCGTCGACGACCGACGGCGGCGCGCCGTCGAAGACATGGCCACGCACGGCCACCCAGGCGGCGGACGCGCTGAGTGTCATCGACAGGACGCAGCACAACAGGACAGCCGCCACCACGCATTGCCACACCCAGAGGGCGACCACCGGCTCCCGGTCCGGCCAGTCCGCCCGTGCGAGCAGTCGCGGAGCGACCACGGAGGCCAGGGCGCCGAGCAGCAACAGTGCCGCGGGGACCATCATGGCCCGAAGCCTATGAGTGGGGCTCGCCGCTGGATACGGGCAATGACCTCAAGTGACGTACGCCACGGTTTCGCACCGCGCCCGAGGTTCCTTTCCCGACACCCCGGCTTCGGAGCGTGACCGGGCGTCCCGGGGTGCGGCTTCGACGCCCGGAAGTCAGAGCGTGACCAGCATCGCCAGCATCGCGATTCCCATCGACAGGCGGCAGGCCTGGGACAGTTCGGGGCGGTCGCCCCAGCCGACGGTGCGTGGGGTCGCTCCCGACGCGACGGCCAGGGGCAGGAGGCGGACGCCCGAGCGGAGTACGTAGCCGGCGAAGTAGAGAAGGAGCACTCCGGTGACGACGGGGACGCCTGTGGCGCCGTGGACGTGGTGGGCCGGGGAGGCGGTCATCACCGCCGCCATGTAGACCATCGCGAAGGTGCCCATCAGATGGTGCAGATGGTGCGGGCTGCTGCGGGCCGTCCAGAGCGCGCGCAGTGCGGTGGCGCCGAAGACGACCGTGCAGGCGAGCCAGGCCCAGCGCGGCGCGGCCACCACGGCCGCCGGTACGGCCATCGCGGCCATGCCGAACCCCATGAGCGCCTCGCCGCCCGCGGTGCGGCGCTGTTCCTCGACTGGACTGCGCATCCGCAGCAGACAGTAGCCCCCGGTCGCCACGCACAGCGCGACGAGCAGCCAGCCGGGTGAAGCCGGTCCGTGCACCGCGTACCTCCCCGCTCGACGATGTCGGACACGCGATGCAGGACACCCGATGCCGGCAGGTGGTGCCGGGCAGCGGTGCCGGACATCGGACAGTCGGTCAGGGCATGCCCCGGGCGGCCGGAGCGCATACGAGCGCAAGGGTGTACGTGGGGGAGCGTGCGGGAGTGCACCGCAGGTGGGAGTGGTGTCCGAGGAATGATTTACAAGTAAAACACCTGCTAAGGTTATGGCCATGAGCAGTGCGACCCCTCTCGGCCCCTCGCGTGCACGCCGGTTTCCGCTGGCCGATGCGCTGCGCCTCGGCAGGCCCTCCGACATCTGGTTCAAGCCCGCACTGAGCGTCGTCGTCGCGGTCGCCCCACCGAATCTGACGCTGCTGGCCCTCGGCCGGCTGGACCTGGCGATGTACACCATGGCCGGATCGCTCTGCGCGCTCTACGCCCACAATCGGCCGTACGCCGCCCGGGCCCGCGCCCTCGCCTGGGTGGTGGCCGGGATGCTCGGCGGACTCGGCGTCGCCCTCGTCACGGCCTCGCTCACCACGAACGCCGTCGTGCTGGTCACCGTCGGCGCGCTGCTGGCCGCCGCTCAGAAGACCCTGTGCGACGTCACGCGCATCGGCCCGCCCGGACACGTGGTCCTCGCCTTCATCACCTCGGCGTCCCTGTTCGTACCGCAGAGCCTCGGCGAGGTGCCGGGCCACCTCGCGCTGGGCGCGGCGGCGGGAGCCTGGGCCTGGATCGTCGGCATGGCCCCCGGACTCGTACGCCCGCACGGCCCGGAGCGGCGTGCCACCGCGTACGTCCTGAACGCCGCGGCCGTGTCCGTCGAGGCGCCCGACGACGCCCGTGCCCGCGCCGCCGCGGCCGCCGCCGTGCACGCCGCCTGGCAGTCGCTGTTGTCCACCGGAGCCCGCTCCGCGCCCCGGCGCGCCCTCGAACGACTCGTCGTACGGGCCGAGGTCGCGCTCGCGGCGCCCGCCGACACGGATCCCGAGGGGCTGCGCGGCTGGGCCCGCGAGCTGGCCGGCACCGGACCCGTCCCGCGCCCCGACGGCCTCGGGGACGCCGCCGACGAACTCCTCGGCGTCGAGGCCGCGCTCGCCTTCGGGGAACGGCCACTGCTCGGCCGCCTCGGCCCGCTCGCCCCCATCGCCCTGCGCACCGCGCTCGGCTGCGCCCTCGCCGGATACGTCTCGCTCGCGCTCGGTGTCGGCCGCCCCTACTGGGCGCTGGTCACCGCCGCCTCCCTCTACCAGGCCAACGTCACCCTGACCTGGCGCCGGGGTGTTCAGCGTGTGGTCGGCAACCTGGTCGGCGTACTGGCCTTCGCCGTCCTCGCGCCGCTCGCCCACGTCGGCCAGGCGGCCCTCGTCCTGTGCTGCCTCGCCCTGAACTTCGGCGCCGAGGCACTGATCGGCCGCAACTACTGGCTCGGCAGCGTGTGCGTGACCCCCATGGCCCTGCTGATCACCGAGTTCGCCCACTCCCAGCAGTCGGGGGAACTCATCGCCGACCGGGTCCTGGACACCCTCGTGGGCGCGATGGTCGGCTTCGTCGCAGCGGTCGCCGTGACCAACCGGCGGGCCGGTGACCGTATCGAAGAGGCGCTCTGCGCGGTGGGGCGGGCCCGGGAACACGCCGCCGGGCTGCTGGCCGAGGAGCATCCGGAGTCCGGCGCCCTGGAGTCCGCCCGCCGCGGTCTGTCCGCCGCCGTCGTGGACCTGCGCTCCACCGCGGACGCCGCGGCCGGCGAATGGTGGCGGCGCGCCCTGCCGGAGGAGCGGGTGATGCGGGCCGAGCAGGCCGGACACCGTACGCTCGCGGCGACGGTACGACGCCAGGGACTCCACTGCCGGGAAGGCGCACAGGCATGACGACAGCGGACGGGCGGAGCGCGGCGGACGGCGACTCGATGTCGGACGGCGTGCCGGCATCGGACCGGGCGGCGCCTGCTGACGCGGGGCCTGCCCACACGGTGCCTGCCGATATCGGGCCTGTGCACACAGGGCCTGCCCACACAGGGCCCGCCGACGCAACGCCTGCTGATGCGGGGCCTGGCGACACAGGGCCTGCCCACAGAGCGCCCGCCGATACAGGGCCTGCGCACGCAGGGCCCGCCGACACGGCGCCTGCTGATGCGGGGCCTGGCGACACAGGGCCTGCCCACAGAGCGCCCGCCGATACAGGGCCTGCCCACACAGCGCCCGCCGACACAGCGCCTGCGCACGCAGGGCCCGCCGACACAGCGCCTGCCGACACAGGACCCGCCGACACAGTGGCGGCCGTCGTGCGCCAGTGGGAGACCGTGCGGCCGGATCTCGACACCGGGCCCATGGAGGTCATCGGGCGGGTCAACCGCTGTGCCGCGCTTCTTCAGCAGGCCGAGGACGCGCCGCTGCGCCGGGCCGGGCTCACCCGCCCCGAGTTCGACGTGCTCGGTACGCTGCGCCGCACCGGGCACGAGCTGACCCCGAGCGAGATCGCCCGCGAGACCTTCTCCTCCGGTGCCGCCGTCACCAAGCGGCTCAAGCTGCTGACCGAGCGCGGCCTGGTCGAACGGCGAGGTGACACCCGTGACCGCCGGGTCGCGCACGTCCGGCTGACCGACGCGGGCCGCGATCTGGTCGACGGTGTTCTCCCCGATCAACTCGCCTACGAGACAGGGGTCCTGTCGGGCATCGACCGCCAACGGCAGCGTGAACTGGCCCGGCTCCTGGGCGAGTTGCTCGGACAGCTGGAAGGCCGGCTGCGACTGCCGCGCGCCTGACGCCGTCCCGGCGGCGGTCCTGGCGGATCAGGCCTTCTCGCCCTCCGAGTAGATCCCGAAGGCCGCGCCCTGGCGGTCCCGCGCGACCGCCAGGCGTCGGCCGTTGGGCTGCGAGACGGGTTCCATCAGCAGGTGGCCGTCCGCCATGAGGACCGCGTTCGCCGTCGCGTCCACGTCCTCGACGGCGAAATAGGGCAGCCAGTGCGAGGGAACCTCGTGCGCGAAGTTCTCGTCCATCGTCACCATGCCGCCGAAGTCGGCGCCGTCGATGCCCCACTGCGGGTAGTACTTCGAAGCCTTCACGGTCCAGCCGAACACCGTCGTATAGAACTCGGTCACCCGGTCGGGGGCTCTCGTCAGGAGTTCCACCCAGCCGAGCGCGCCCGGCGCGTTGAACAGTCCCGCACCGGTGAAGGACCGCGCCTGCCACATCTGGAACGCGGCGCCGCCCGGATCGAAGGCGACCGCGAAACGGCCCATGTCCAGCACATCCATCGGGGCGAGGGCGAGGGTACCGCCGGCGGCCTGCACGGCTGCCGCGGTCGCGTCCACGTCGGTGACGGCGAACGACACGTTCCAGGCGACGGGCTGCGACTCCTGGTAGATCGGGGCGATCCCCGCGACGGCCGCGTCCCCGATGTGCGCGACCGTGTACCCGCCCGCCTCCTGACGCGGGTCCGTCTCCGGGCGCCAGCCGAACAGATCGGCGTAGAAGCCCTTGGCGCCCTCCAGATCGTTGGTGCCGAGCTCCGCCCAGCAGGGTCCGCCGGTCACCGGCCTGTCGAGCTTCATGTGGTTCCTTCCGCAGCGAGCCCCCTCAGCACGCTAAGCCTGCCGCGGAGCACCGGCCATCCGGACGCCACCTCCGGACGCCACCTCCGGGCGCCGAGCCCGGCCGATGGCCCTTGCCCACCTGACGCCGTGCCCGGACACCCTGTGTGCCCCGACCGACCCCACGCTCGACTCACTCGAACTTCAGGGTCGGTAACGCAACGGATGATCGGCCGGGATCTCGACGATCACGATCTCGGTGCCGTCCGGGTCCGCGATCCACATCTCGATCAGCCCCCACGGCTCCCGCACCGGCCCACGCACCACCTCGACACCGGCGGCCGTCAGTTCCTCGTGGACCGCGGCGATGTCCGCGACCTGGAGCCACAGCTTCAGCGCGGGGGAGGGCGGGGTCTCGGACCGCCCGGCGACTTCCAGGAAACCGCCGCCGAGGAAATAGACGGTCCCGCGCTCGGGCCCCGTACCGAACTCACGGTAGACGGCCAGGCCGAGCCGCTCACCGTAGAAGGCGCGCGACCGCTCCGGGTCGGTCGGGCGCAGAAGGGTCCGGCTGCTCAGTACATGCACCATGCACCCGGAGAATAGGGCAGGGTTACGCTCGTGCGTGCCCAGCCGCGCCACTGATCGGAGAACCGCTCCCATGGAAACCGCCGCCGCCACCGGACTGACCTTCCGCGACGCCACCGACAGCGATGTGGACGCCCTCGTCGCGCTGATCGATTCGGCGTACCGAGGGGACTCCAGCCGGATCGGCTGGACCACGGAGGCGGACATCCTCGCAGGACAGCGGACCGACGCCGAGGCGGTGCTCGCCGTCGTCCAGGCGTCCGACAGCCGGCTCCTGACCGTGGAGCGGGACGGCACGGTCGTCGCATGCTGCCAGCTGGAGCACCGTGGCGACCACGCCTACTTCGGCATGTTCGCGGTGAGCCCCGCGCTCCAGGGCGGCGGGCTCGGCAAGGTGATCATCGCCGAGGCGGAGCGGACGGTCCGCGAGGTGTGGGGCGCCACCGAGATGCACATGACCGTGATCTCCGTGCGCGAGGACCTCATCGCCTGGTACGAGCGACGCGGCTACAGCCGTACGGGACAGATGACACCCTTCCCCTACGGCGACGAGCGCTTCGGCATCCCCCAGCGCGACGACCTGCGCTTCGAACTGCTGGTCAAGCCGCTCGTCTAGGCCGCCCGGTCCGGGCCGGGCGATCTGTGGCGGCCCGGTACAGGACCGTGCGATCTGTGGCGGCCGACGACGGCGTCGGCCGGCGGCCGCGTCGACGGGGCAGGTCGGGCACCTGCCGCCCTGCCCGACCATCCGATGCCGGCCGCCCTGCCCGACCATCCGACGCCGGGAGTACGGACGGCTCTCCGGTGGACCACGGCCGTCGACCTCGGACATCGGCCGGGCCGCTCGGGCGGGTCTCGGCCGAGCGGCCCGGTCGGTGTCGCTGCATGCTTCGGTCCGGTTATGCCGTGAAGCGGCCCGTGCGCTTGATCTCGGGGTAGTCGGTCGTGGCGCCGTCCAGTTCCAGTGCGCGTACCAGCCGCAGCTGGTCCTGGGTGTTCACCACCCAGCCGATGATCCGCAGGTCGGCCTTGCGGGCCTGTTCGACGACCTCCAGGCTCAGCCTGCGGATGTTGAGGCAGACGGTCGCGGCGCCGACCTCGACGGCGCGGTCCACGACATCGGTGCCGTAGCGGCTGGCGATCAGCGCGGTACGGACACCCGGGACCAGCCGGGCGATCTCGGCGATCGCCTCGTCGTGGAACGACGACACCTCGACCCGCCCGATCAGGTCGTGCCGGTGCATCACCTCGGCCAGCGACCTGGCCGCCGCGACATCCTTGATCTCGGCCTGCAACGGCGTCCTGACGGCTTCCAGAACCTCCTCGAAGACGGGGATGCGCTCACCGCGCCCCGCGTCCAGGGTGCGCAGCTCCGCGAGCGTCTTCTCGGCGATCGGCCCCGAGCCGTCGGTCGTACGGTCCACTTCGGCGTCGTGCATGACGACGAGGGCGCCGTCCTTGCTCAGATGCAGATCGAGTTCGATCAGGTCCAGGCCCGCGTTCTGGGCGGCGATGAAGGAACGCAGGGTGTTCTCGGGTTCGACACCCATCACTCCGCGGTGACCGATGGTGAGGAAGTTCAAGATTCGACTCGCTTCCGTCGACGGCGGCTCGGCTCGCGCGCGTGGTTCCGACGGGGGCGTCCACGCGGCAAGGCCGCAGCCTAATGGCCTGGCTGTGCTATGTACCCGTTCCTACGCGGTGCAATGGGAGTGTCGGGCTCACGCGGTGCGACGGGAGTGTCGCGCCCGCGCCGTGCGACGGGGGAGTGCCGGGCCCGCGCGTGCCGGGAGTGCCGACGGGAGATCTGTGCCGCCTCGCCGGACGGGTCACTCCGTGGTGGGCGTGTCCCGTGGCGGTCGGCCGGACGTCATGGCCCTTGCCTCTTCGAGTTCCGCTCGCTAGTGGTGTCCCTGCCTTGCGGGGCGATCCGTCCTGCCGGGTCCCTGATGCGTCTGGCGTACGACAGGCGAGTCCGCCCCGGAAGAGGTGCCGCGATGCCGACCGAACCCACCCCTGATGTCCTCGCTTTCGTCGATGCCGTCAAGGCCCATTTCCCTGATGTCGGGGGCACCGTGACCGAAGCGGCCGAGGCCCGCCGCATTCTGGCCGCCCTGCCCCCGTGGCCCTTCGAGCCGCCGGTGGTCGGGTCGGTCGAGGACCGGGCGATACCGGGTCCCCCGGGGGCGCCGGAGATTCCCGTACGTGTCTATCTGCCGCCGCCGTCGCCGACTCCCTTACCCGGCAACGCTGTTACCCCGCGCCCCACTGTGGTCTTCTTCCATGGAGGCGGCTGGGTCATCGGCGGCCTGGACACGCACGACTCCATCGCGCGCGCCCTGTGCCGGGACGCGGGCGCGGCCGTCGTGTCGGTCGGCTACCGGCTCGCCCCGGAGGCGCGCTTCCCCGCGGCCGTCGACGACGCGTACACGGCGCTGTGCTGGGCCGCCGAACACATCGGTGAACTCGGCGCGGACCGTGGGGCGTTGGTCGTCGCCGGCGACAGCGCGGGCGGCAATCTCGCCGCCGTGTCCGCGATCATCGCCCGCGACCGGGGCGGCCCGGCGCTGGCGCTCCAGGTGCTCCTCTACCCGGCGACGGACGCGCGTCCGAGGCAGGACGCGCCCTCCTGGGACGGCCCCGGGTACTTCCTCACGGCGGCGCACGGGCGGTGGTTCGCCGAGCAGTACTTCGGCCCCGAGGCCGACCGCGCGCACCCCTGGGCCTCGCCTCTCGTGGCCGATCCGCGCGGTCTGCCGCCCGCCCATGTCGTGACGGCGGGCTTCGATCCCCTCCGTGACGAGGGCCACGCGTATGCCGCCGGGCTGAGGGAAGCCGGAGTACGCGTCACGGAGATCCACTACCCGGGCATGTTCCACGGGTTCTTCGGCTTCCCCGAGCTTCTCGCGGATGCCCGCACCGCCCAGGGGGCTGTGGCGGATGTCATTGCATCCACGGTGTCCGGCAGGAAAAAGAGCGGTTAAGGCGGGGGGTGTGCAGGATAATCTCCCGAGTTCCCGCTTGCGGAAAGGAACCTCGAAAACATACGGTGTTCATACGCGAGGTTCTCCTGTGGAGGGTGGGACATGACGGAAGTTCTTGTGCAGGTGGGTACGGAGGAGCGGGTTCCTCCCGTGGCCAGGGTGGTGGAGCACCCGGCATGGCCCGTGCTCAAGGATGCCGTGGAGGAGATCCGCCCCTGGCAGTCCAAGGACGGGTCCATCGACTTCGAGGCGGACGACGCCCCCGACGCCTCCGACGTCGACCTGGCCGTGCGCCGGGCGATAGACGCGATCGAGCGGCTCTCCCCGCTGGTGCCCCACGACGTCGCGTACCACGAGGCGCTCGTGAAGGATCTGCGCCGCTGGGCCGACGGCGGCTTCCAGGTGCCCGACTTCCTCGACTCGCTGCTGGCCTTCCAGCCCGCCGCGAACCGCGAGGACGGCCTCCAGCACCTGGTCTTCTTCCCCATGTACACACAGAACGGCAACCTGGACCGCAACTTCGAGGCGGTCGTGCTGCGCATGGTGTGGCCCGATTGGCTGGCCGAGCTGGAGCGCACCCGCTACGACAACCCGCTGTTCTGCGGCATCACGTTCGAGGACTTCACCGCGGGTTACGACACCAACTCGGCCGTCCTCTTCCCGGAGACGATCGCGGTGCGCGAGGCTCCCGAGCGCTTCTCCTGGGGCGGCATCTTCTGCGACCGCGAGGCCGCGCGCTTCCGTGCCGTCACCGAGGCCGCCGTGGACATCCTGGGCCTCGAGCTGCCCGAGGACATCGCCGCCATGGTCGACGACCAGGAGCGCTGCGAGCAGGCCTTCGTGCTCTGGGACATGGTCCACGACCGCACCCACAGCCATGGGGACCTGCCGTTCGACCCGTTCATGATCAAGCAGCGCCAGCCGTTCTGGATGTACGGCCTGGAGGAGCTGCGCTGCGACCTCACCGCCTTCAAGGAGGCCGTGAAGCTGGAGTCCGAGGGCAACGCGCACGGCCGCGACGTGCAGTACGCCGTGCTCTTCGACCGGATGTTCCGCTTCCCCGTCACCGGCGACCGCGTCCGCAACTACGACGGTCTCGGCGGCCAGCTCCTCTTCGCCTACCTGCACAAGCACGACGTCGTCCGCTGGACCGACAACAAGCTGCACATCGACTGGCAGCGCGCCCCGCAGGTCACCAACCAGCTGTGCTCCGAGATCGAGGACCTCTACCGGGCCGGCATCGACCGCCCGAAGCTCGTCCACTGGTTCAAGGCGTACGAGCTGGTCTCCACCTACCTCGCCCCGCACCCGGGCTCCCGCTGGGCCAAGGGTCCGGACGCCCTCGACCTGTCCCAGCAGCCCCGCAAGCTCGTCGACGACGTGCTTCCGGACGAGTTTCCCCTGAGCATGTTCTATGAGGCGCTCTCCAAGAAGCTGAAGAACGTGATCGCCTCCACCAAGGGCATCGTGGCCGGCTCCGATCGGGTCGCCGCGTGACCGACCGCGGTAGCCAGAACATTGCTCAGGAGGCGAAGACCATGGGGAACGGGGCTCTCAGCGGTGCGGTGATCGCGGTGGCGGGTGCGGGTGGACCCGCCGGCCGGGCGGCACTGCTCGCACTCGCCGAGGCGGGCGCGACCGTCATCGGCGCGGACAACGACCCGGAGCGGCTGGCGGAAGCCGTGGACGCGGCTCGCTACGCGCACGGCGGCTCAACCGTCGTCGGCGACACCGTCGACCTGCTCGACCTGCAGTCGACCCGTGACTGGGCCACACGCATCCAGAAGGACTTCGGCCAGGTGGACGGCCTCGTCCACCTCGTCGGCGGCTGGCGCGGCAGCGAGACCTTCACCAAGACGGTTCTCGACGACTGGGACCTGCTCGAACTGCTGCTCATCCGCACCGTGCAGCACACCACGCTCGCCTTCCACGAGGCGTTGCAGAGCAGCGACCGCGGCCGGTACGTCCTGATCAGCGCCGCCGGCGCGAGCAATCCCACCGCGGGTAACGCCGCCTACTCCGCGGCCAAGGCCGCCGCGGAGGCGTGGACGCTGGCGATGGCGGACTACTTCCGCAAGGCCGGGATCGCCGAGGGCGCGGACGGCCCGACGTCCGCTGCTGCCATCCTGGTGGTGAAGGCGTTGGTGCACGACGCGATGCGCGCCGAGCGGCCGAACGCGAAGTTCGCGGGCTTCACGGACGTCAAGGAACTGGCCGAGTCCATCGTCGGCGTCTGGGACCGGCCCGCCGGTGAAGTGAACGGGAAACGTCTGTGGCTGACCGAGAAGCCGTGAACCCTCCGAAGACCGACGCCCGGCGTCATCACGACCCGGCCGTCCGCGGTTTCGCCAGTGACAACTACGCGGGGGCCCACCCCGAGGTGCTCGCCGCGCTGGCCCTGGCCAACGGCGGGCACCAGGTCGCGTACGGCGAGGACGACTACACGGAGAACCTGCAGGGGATCATCCGCAGTCACTTCGGTGCCGGCGCGGAGGCCTTCCCGGTCTTCAACGGCACCGGCGCGAACGTGGTCGCGCTCCAGGCGGTCACCGACCGCTGGGGCGCGGTGATCTGCGCGGAGAGCGCGCACATCAACGTCGACGAGGGCGGCGCTCCCGAGCGGATGGGCGGCCTCAAGCTGCTCACGGTGCCCACGCCCGACGGCAAGCTCACACCCGAACTGATCGACCGGCAGGCGTACGGCTGGGACGACGAGCACCGTGCGATGCCGCAGGTCGTCTCGATCACCCAGAGCACCGAACTGGGCACGCTCTACACGCCCGGTGAGATCCGCGCGATCTGCGACCACGCCCACGCGCACGGCATGAAGGTGCACCTGGACGGGTCCCGGATATCCAACGCGGCCGCCTCCCTGGACGTCCCTATGCGGACCTTCACCAACGCGGTCGGCGTCGACATCCTGTCGCTGGGCGGCACGAAGAACGGCGCGCTGTTCGGCGAGGCCGTCGTCGTCCTGAACCAGGACGCCGTCAGCCACATGAAGCATCTGCGCAAGCTGTCGATGCAGCTCGCCTCCAAGATGCGCTTCGTCTCGGTGCAGTTGGAGGCGCTGCTCGCCAAGGACCTGTGGCTGCGCAACGCCCGGCACGCCAACGAGATGGCGCAGCGCCTGGCCGAGGGCGTCCGCGCCGTGCACGGAGTGGAGATCCTCTACCCGGTGCAGGCCAACGCGGTCTTCGCCCGGCTCCCGCACGACGTGAGCGAGCGGCTGCAGAAGCGCTACCGCTTCTACTTCTGGGACGAGGCGGCCGGCGACGTCCGCTGGATGTGCGCCTTCGACACGACCGAGGACGACGTCGACGGGTTCGTCGCCGCGCTCAAGGAGGAGATGGCCCAGCAGTAGCCGGGCGCTCCGGGGGTTCGCCGGGCGGGTACGCACGCGCCGTCACGCAGGCGTCTTCACACACCAGGCAGTGGCGCATAGGTATGCGGTCACCTGAAAAGTCATTGACTCTCGGGTGGCCGCATTTCTATGCTCTACGGGCATGGAGCTGATCCAGAAAACCAGCGACCTGTCCGCCTACCTGGCCGCCGACGAGGTGGTCGACCACTATCATCCGCTCGTCCGCGAGACGGCCGCACGGCTCGCCGCGGGGGCTGTCGACTCGTATGCCTATGCGCGTTCGGCGTTCGAGTTCGTGCGGGACACCATTCCGCACTCGTACGATTCCGGTGACGCGCGGGTCACCTGGCGCGCCTCCGACGTGCTGGAGCAGCGCACCGGCATCTGTTACGCCAAGGCCCACGCGCTGGCCGCGCTGCTGCGGGCCGAGGACATTCCGACCGCGTTCTGCTACCAGAAGTTCGAGGAGGTGCACGGTCTCGTCGCCGTACGCCTCGACGGTGCCTGGCACCGGCAGGACCCTCGCGGCAACAAGCCGGGAGTGGACGCGCAGTTCTCCCTCGACGGCGAACGGCTGGCCTTCACGCCGGACTCGGAGTGCAATGAGGTGGACTATCCGGAGTTGTACGCTGAACCCCACCCGGTCGTGGTCGGCGTCCTGAAGGCCGCGCCCGGCCTGCTGTCCTTGTCACGGACGCTCCCCACCGCACTCTGAGGCGAGGCAGACGACGAATCTCACGCTCACCGTGTCCGACGAGGTGCGCGTCCTCGCGCCCGGATTCACCCATGTCGCCGTCGAGGCGGACGGACTGGTCAACGGACCCAGCACCGAGGGGACTTCGGCGCTCCTGGACGACGCGGCCCGGCGGCTGGCCGGACGGCTGGAAGGGCGGGCTCCGCACGAGGACCCGCACATGGCGGCCTGGCGGGAGGTCTACACGGCGTTCGGCTCCAAGCCCTCGCGCACCCGCAACTCCGCTGAGGCGCTGGCCAAACGCGCGCTGTCGGACGGGGGCCTGCCGCGGATCAACGTCCTCGTGGACGTCTACAACGCGATCAGTGTGGCCCACCTGATCCCCGTCGGCGGTGAGGACACCGACCACATCCGGGGTGCGATGCGCCTCGTGCGCGCCACGGGCCACGAGGACTTCGTGACCGTCGCGGGCGGCGCGGAGACCGTCGAACACCCCGACGCGGGCGAGGTGGTGTGGCGCGACGACACCGGCGTCACCTGCCGCCGCTGGAATTGGCGCCAGGGACCGCGCACCCGGCTCACGGAGCAATCCGCCTCGGCCCTCTTCCTGTTGGAGAGCCTGGCCCCGATGCCGGTCGCCGACGTCGAGGCCGCGGGCGCCGAACTCGCCGAGCTGCTCCAGAAGTTCAGCCCCGGGGCGCGGATCACCGTCCACGCCCCGGAATGACGGCTCGGCGCGGGGCGCGCCGTACGGGACGGTTCAGCGCTTCTCGGCCGCGCGTACCTCTTCGGGGGTCGGCGCGGTGCCGCCCAGGTGGGCGGGCATCCACCAGGTGTCGTCCGGCCCCTTGGGGCGTACGGGATAGGCCCGCTGTGCCGCTTCGAGCAGCTCCTGGACCCGCTCGCGCAGCCGCCGGGTGATGGCGCCCGCGTACTGGTCCTGCGGGGCCTCCATCGGCTCGCCGACCCGGATGGTGATCGGGGTGTGGCTGCGCTTGAAGTTGCGCGGGTGGCCCTTGGTCCACAGCCGCTGCGTACCCCACAAGGCCACGGGGATGAGCGGGACGCCGGCCTCCTGGGCCATACGCGCGGCACCCGACTTGAAGCTCTTCAGAGTGAAGGACTGCGAGATGGTCGCTTCGGGGAAGACGCCGACGATCTCACCGGAACGCAGCGAGTCCAGCGCGTGCTGGTAGGCGGTCTCGCCCTGCTGACGGTCCACGGGGATGTGCTTCATGCCCCGCATCAGCGGACCGGAGATCTTGTGCCGGAAGACCGACTCCTTCGCCATGAAACGCACCAGGCGCTTCTGCGGCAGAGTGGCCAGACCGTCGAAGATGAAGTCCAGATAACTGATGTGGTTGCTGACCAGCACGGCGCCGCCCGAGCGCGGAATGTTCTCCGATCCCTTGCAGTCGATCTTGAGGTCCCACGCCTTGAAGAGCGTTTGGGCGAGGCCGACGACGGGACGGTAGACAAGCTCTGCCATGGACGGGGTGGACCCTTCTCTCTGCCTGGGAAGGGGTCTCCCGGCGGGAAAGTTACGCAGCCGTAGGTTTACGGCAATGCGCAGATCGTGCCCGAAGAACGGACGAGTGGCCAGCCCTGGTGCCGTGGAGCGGCGAGATCCTCGTCACGTCGCCCACTTGATCCACCTCGGGGTTTTAACCCGTCTTTACTTGGCGCGTACCGTCACGCGGCGCACAACCAGGTACATCTCACACCCGAGGCAGTACCCGAACGCAGCATTGAGAAACGCCGCCCCGAGAGCGCACCCGGTCGCCGCCGACCCCAGCCACTGCGGGCCCGCGGTCCAGCCGATCAGACCCACCACCGCGAAGGCGAGCCCGACCGCCTGCGCGAACCGCGGGGGCTCCGGCGCCTCGAACCCGGTCGGCGGCCCGAGTCGCGGCCGTACGGCCTTCCTGAAGACCCAGCCGTACGGCGAGCGCGTCACGCCGCCCGCCGCGCCCAGGGCGAAGGCCAGCGTCTGCCACGCCAGCAGCCAGACGCTCCCGGTGATCAGCGTCACCGCCAGTACGACGGTCGTCACGGCCGCACCGAACCGCGGCCCCCTCGTATCGATGTCCATGAATCAAGCATTCCGTATGCAGGGCTCAGGGTGACCCCGGGAATCTTTGCGGTCTCATGAATGCTTGTGCATGTGATGAACGGACTTGTGGTGTGCGTGGTGGTGCTCGCGGCGGCGAGTGTCTACGGAGTGCTGCACCGGTGGCGGAGCGGGAGAGTGCGTGTGCGCGGGCGCGACGGCGGAAAGCGGCTCGGCGTGGCGGAGTTGGGGGAGGCCCTCGGCGAACGGGCCACGCTCGTTCAGTTCTCGAGTGCCTTCTGTGCCCCCTGCCGGGCGACCCGGCGGGTGCTCGGCGAGGTGGCCGGCCTCGTTCCCGGGGTGTCGCATGTGGAGATCGACGCCGAGGACCACCTCGACCTCGTACGCGATCTCGGCATCCTGAAGACACCCACCGTGCTCGTGCTCGACTCCGACGGACGGATCGTGCGGCGAGCGACGGGGCAGCCGCGCAAGGCGGACGTCATCGCCGCGCTCGGAGAGGCGGTCTGACCCGTGGCGATCATGGTGAGGCATCTCCCATATGCCGGCACGCCCTTGACTGCGCCCGTCGCCTCTCGTCAGCCTGACCGTATGTCACCGGAAATCCTTCTCCCCGAGCTCGTCGACGTGGACCCGGCCCGCACCGCGGGTGCGCGCGGTCCGGGCTGTTGAGCAGCCAAGGATCGCTCCCCGCCCTCGGTTCCGCCCGAGCGGCGGGAACCTCACGTCGGCTCTCGCAGAAGGACAGCTCCATGACGGCCACGCCCGGCCTCGGCACTCCACGGCCCGCCTCCCCGGATCTGCTGCGCTCGGTGTTCCGGCGGCACGCGGCCGGTGTCGCCGTGATCACCGCCTCGGGCGCCCGCGGTCCCGTCGGTTTCACCGCCACCTCGCTCACCTCGGTCTCCGCCGACCCCCCGGTCGTCTCGTTCGGCATCGGCACCGGAGCCTCCAGCTGGCCGGCGATATCCGAGGCCGGCCATGTCGGCGTCCATGTGCTCGGCGAACACCAGCGGGAGCTGGCCGCCACCTTCGCCCGCAGTGGCGCCGACCGGTTCGGCGCGCCCACCCGTTGGCGTAACGGACCCGAGGAAGTTCCCGTACTCGACGACGTCCTCGCCTGGCTGGTGTGCCGCGTCGTGGCGCGGGTACCGGCGGGGGACCACCGCATCGTCCTGGCGGAGGTCGTGCTGGGCGATCACTCAGGTGTGGGCGGCCCCCTTCTGTACCACCAGGGCCGGTTCAACGGACTGCGCGACTGAACCCGCAGGCCGGGTCGTCCGCCGTGCTACTCGCCAGTTCTACTCGCCGGTTACACACAGTTGCGAAGGTCACAGTCCAAAGCGCTTGCTTAGTGGGCCTCCGATGGGTGTACTGGTGAGTAATATTTCGTTCGGAGCGCGGGCCGCCCCGACCGGGATCGCCCGCTTCAGGCGCCTATGCTGCCTGAAAGAAGGCAGCCCAGAAATGACGATGCAGTAGGAGAGCCGGCGTGAGCTTGAGGATCGTTGTCACTGTGAAGTACGTGCCCGACGCCACTGGCGACCGGCACTTCGCCGATGACCTGACCGTCGACCGTGACGACGTGGACGGCCTGCTGTCCGAGCTCGACGAGTACGCCGTCGAGCAGGCGCTGCAGATCGCCGACGCGGCGGACGACGCCGAGATCACCGTGCTGACCGTCGGCCCCGAGGACGCCAAGGACGCGCTGCGCAAGGCGCTGTCCATGGGTGCCGACAAGGCCATCCACGTCGAGGACGACGACCTGCACGGCACCGACGCCATCGGCACCTCGCTGGTGCTGGCCAAGGCGATCGAGAAGGCCGGCTTCGACCTGGTCGTCTCCGGGATGGCGTCCACCGACGGCACCGCCGGTATCGTTCCGGCGCTGCTGGCCGAGCGCCTCGGTGTCCCGCAGGTCACCCTGCTCTCCGAGGTGACGGTCGAGGACGGCGTGGTCAAGGGCCGTCGTGACGGCGACAGCGCCTCCGAGCAGCTTCAGGCCTCGCTGCCCGCGGTCGTGTCGGTGACCGACCAGTCGGGCGAGGCGCGTTACCCGTCCTTCAAGGGCATCATGGCCGCCAAGAAGAAGCCGGTTCAGGCCTGGGACCTTGAGGACCTGGGGATCGAGACGGACGAGGTCGGTCTCGCGGGTGCCTGGACCAAGGTCGACTCCGCCACCGAGCGTCCGGCGCGCACCGCCGGAACGATCGTCAAGGACGAGGGCGAGGGCGGCAAGCAGCTCGCCGAGTTCCTCGCGGGCCAGAAGTTCATCTAGTCGCCGAGGGTCCGGGTCTTGCTCCCGGACCGTTGCAGCGGCCACGGCCCACCCCGCTCACCGCCCCTCAGACTTCGTAATCCGCAGGAGCATTCCCATGGCTGAAGTTCTTGTCTATGTCGACCACGTGGACGGTGCCGTCCGCAAGCCCACTCTGGAGCTGCTGACGCTGGCCCGCCGCATCGGCGAGCCCGTCGCCGTCGCGCTGGGCTCCGGTGCCCAGAACACCGCCGCCGTGCTCGCCGAGCACGGTGCGGTGAAGGTCCTCACGCACGACGCCGCCGAGTACGCCGACTACCTCGTCGTGCCGAAGGTGGACGCGCTGCAGGCCGCGTACGAGGCCGTCTCCCCGGCCGCCGTGCTCGTGCCGTCCTCCGCCGAGGGCAAGGAGATCGCGGCCCGCCTCGCGGTCCGTATCGGCTCGGGCATCATCACCGACGCCACCGACCTGGAGGCCGGCGTGGAGGGTCCGGTGGCCACGCAGTCCGCGTTCGCCGCCTCCTTCACCACCAAGTCCCGCATCTCCAGGGGCGTCCCGGTCATCACGGTCAAGCCGAACTCGGCCGCCGTCGAGGCCGCCCCGGCCGCCGGCGCCGTCGAGGCCCTCGCGGTTGTCTTCTCCGAGAAGGCCACCGGCACCAAGGTCACCGCCCGCACCCCGCGCGAGTCGACCGGCCGCCCCGAGCTGACCGAGGCCGCGATCGTCGTCTCCGGCGGCCGTGGCGTCAACGGCGCCGAGAACTTCTCGATCATCGAGAACCTGGCCGACTCGCTCGGTGCCGCCGTGGGCGCCTCGCGTGCCGCGGTCGACGCCGGCTGGTACCCGCACACCAACCAGGTCGGCCAGACCGGCAAGTCCGTCTCGCCGCAGCTCTACATCGCCTCCGGCATCTCCGGCGCCATCCAGCACCGCGCCGGCATGCAGACCTCGAAGACGATCGTGGCGATCAACAAGGACGCCGAGGCGCCGATCTTCGACCTGGTCGACTACGGAGTGGTCGGCGACCTCTTCGACGTCGTCCCGCAGCTCACCGAGGAGATCAAGGCCCGCAAGGGCTGATCCCGCAGCGCTGTACGAGGCCCCCGTGACCGGACACCGGTCACGGGGGCCTTCGTTCGTCCCGGCGGTCAGTGAGACCCGCACGGGCGGCGTGGTCGTTCGGGAACCGGCCGTCCAGCGAGAGAGTGGGGCCCAGCGGAGTGTCCCGCGATCCAAGAGGGTGTTGACCCGCGGGAAGCTCGCCGGATAACTTCGTTCTACGGATTGTTGATTCCGCACTGCGGAAAACAGGAGGGTGTGGGATGGGTCAGGGTCAGCAGGAGAAGGTGGCGACGAGCCTCGCGGGCGCCGTCACCGAAGCGATCAGCACCTCTCTCGCCCCCGTCGACGCCGAACTGGAACGCCGCTACCCGGGCGACCCGGGCACCCGGCAGCCCGTCCACACCGTGTACGTCCCCGGAGACGCGTTCGCCGCCGACACCATCCGCACCTGGGGTGACCGCGCCCTCGCCGCCCTCGACGAACACGCCCCGGACGCCGCGTCCTTCGCCGCGGTCCTCGGCCTCACGGACGAACTCGCCGGGCCCGTGTACGACCGTGTACGGGCCAAGCTGGAGCGCGAACCCGTCGAGGACCTGCGCGTCGACTTCGAGGACGGCTACGGCCCGCGCCCGGACGCCGAGGAGGACGTGGCGGCGGCCCGCGCGGCCCGGCTGATCGCCGAGGCGTACGAGAACGGCACCGCGGCCCCGTACATGGGCATCCGCATGAAGTGCATGGAGGCGCCGGTCCGCGACCGGGGCATCCGTACCCTCGACATCTTCCTGACGGGCCTCATGGAGGCGGGCGGTCTGCCCGACGGGCTCGTCCTCACGCTGCCCAAGGTGACGTACGCGGAACAGGTGTCCGCCATGGTCCGGCTCCTTGAGGAGTTCGAGAAGGCGCGTGGCCTGGAGCCCGGCCGGATCGGCTTCGAGATCCAGATCGAGACCAGCCAGTCCATCCTCGCCACGGACGGCACCGCCACCGTCGCCCGCATGATCCAGGCCGCCGAGGGCCGCGCCACCGGACTGCACTACGGAACCTTCGACTACAGCGCCTGCCTCGGCGTCTCCGCGGCCTACCAGTCGAGCGACCACCCGGCCGCCGACCACGCCAAGGCGATCATGCAGGTCGCCGCCGCCGGTACCGGCGTACGCCTCTCGGACGGCTCCACCAACGTCCTGCCCGTCGGCCCCACCGAGAAGGTCCACGACGCCTGGCGCCTCCACTACGGCCTCACCCGCCGCGCCCTGGCCCGCGCCTACTACCAGGGCTGGGACATGCACCCCGGCCACCTCCCGACCCGCTACGCGGCCGTCTTCGCCTTCTACCGCGAGGGCTTCGAGCAGGCCGCCGCCCGCCTCTCCCGCTACGCCGGCCACGCGTCCGGAGACGTGATGGACGAACCCGCCACCGCCAAGGCCCTCAGCGGCTATCTGCTGCGCGGCCTGGACTGCGGCGCCCTGGACATCCCGGAAGTCGCCCGCGCGACGGGCCTGACCCGACCCGAACTGGAGGCCTTCGCGGCACCGCGGCGAGGGGATCTGACGGTTTCGGGCCGGTAGCGCGGGCCGCCGCGCCGGGCAGGCGGGCGGGACGGCGGCCAGTCGGCGCCGCGCGGGGCGCACTGGTTGGGCCGGGCCGCCGGGACAGCCCCGCGGACGGGTGCGCGGAGCCTCGGCGAGACCCGGCGCCCGAGCGGGCGGACGCCGGTGCCGTGATGGCTCAGCGCGCCGGCGGCAGTTCTCCGGAACCCCGGGTGATCAGCCGGGTCGGGAGTTCGATGCGCTCCGGAGCGATGAGGTTGCCGTCGAGCTGGCGGAAGAGGCGTTCCGCGGCGGTGCGGCCGAGGGCGGCGGCGTCCTGGGCGACGACGGTGACGCCCGGTTCCAGGAGGTCGGCGAGCTCGATGTCGTCGAAGCCGACGAGGGCGACGGGGCGGCGGCGCTCGGCGATGACACGGACGACGGTCACGGTGACCCGGTTGTTGCCCGCGAAGACCGCGGTGACGGGCGAGGGGCCGGAGAGCATGTCCTCGGCCGCCTTGCGCACCCGCTGCGGATCGGTGACCCCCAGCGACATCCAGCTGTCCTCGACCGGTATCCCTGCGTCCTCCATGGCGGCCCGGTAGCCGCGCAGCCGCTCGGCGGCGGTGTGGATGCGCGGCATGTCGCCGATGAAGCCGATCCGGCGGTGGCCGTGCGCGATGAGGTGGGCGACACCGTCCCGGGCTCCGCCGAAGCTGTCCGACAGGACGACGTCGGCGTCGATCCTCCCGGCCGGGCGGTCCACGAAGACCGTGGCGATGCCCGCCCTTATCTCCGGTTCCAGATAGCGGTGGTCGTCGCCGGCCGGGATCACGACCAGCCCGTCCACGCGGCGCGCGCAGAGCGCGAGGACCAGTTCCTGTTCGCGGTCCGGGTCCTCCGCGCTGGAACCGTTGATCAGCAGGGCTCCGTGTGCGCGGGCCACCTCCTCGACCGCGCGGCTCAGCGGCCCGTAGAACGGGTCCGCGAGGTCCTCCAGGACCAGCCCGATGCTCGCGGTACGGCCCTTGCGCAGCACCCGGGCACTGTCGTTGCGACGGAAGCCCAGCGCCTCGATGGCCTCCTGGACACGCCGCTCGGTGTCCGGGGTGACCCCGGGCTCGGCGTTGACCACGCGGGAGACCGTCTTCAGACCGACTCCCGCACGCGCCGCCACGTCCTTCATGGTCGGACGGTTTCCGTAGCGGTTCTCGGATCGGCGGGCGGTCTCGGCCACGATGTGCTGTCCTGTCCTGTCGTCCACGGGGATGCGTAGGTCCATGGGGTTGTATGAGGATGTGGCGACGAGCATAGAGCCTGGACAACGTTGTCAGATGCGGGAGACACTGTCCACCGCAATCTCCGGCCTGCGCCTTCCCCAGGGCGCACGGTCCCCGTGGTCCGCCGCCGCCCTCCGCGCGGCGTACGACAGGGCCCGATCCTGCCCCGTTCCCGGCCGGGGACCCGGGCCCGCGGCGCGGCGGGCCCGTCACGACACCCCATGGGAGACCTGACTCTGATGCACACCGACCTCGTGGCCGCGCTCGACATCGGCGGCACCAAGATCGCCGGAGCGCTGGTGGACGGCCACGGCCGGATTCTCCTGCGCGCGCAGCGCGCGACGCCCGCGCGGGAGGACGGCGACACCGTGATGCGCGCCGTCGAGGACGTCATCGGCGAGCTGACGGTCTCCCCGCTGTGGAGCAGGGCCGGAGCCCTCGGTATCGGCAGCGCGGGCCCGGTGGACGCCTCCGCCGGCACCGTGAGCCCGGTGAACGTGCCCGGCTGGCGCGGCTACCCGCTGGTCGAGCGGGCCGCCAAGGCCGCGGGCGGACTGCCCGTCGAGCTGATCGGCGACGGGGTGGCGATCACGGCGGCCGAGCACTGGCAGGGCGCTGCTCGGGGTCACGACAACGCGCTGTGCATGGTGGTGTCCACCGGGGTGGGCGGCGGGCTGGTCCTGAACGGACGGTTGCACGCCGGTCCCACCGGAAACGCCGGCCACATCGGACACATCAGCGTCGACCTGGACGGCGATCCCTGCCCCTGCGGCTCGCGGGGCTGTGTCGAGCGCATCGCCAGCGGCCCGAACATCGCCCGTCGCGCGCTGGAGGGCGGCTGGCAGCCCGGACCCGACGGCGACACCTCGGCCGCGGCGGTCGCCGAGGCGGCCCGCGCGGGTGACCCGGTCGCCGTGGCCTCCTTCGAACGGGCCGCGCAGGCCCTCGCGGCGGGCATCGCGGCGACCGCGACCCTGGTCGAGATCGACATCGCCGTGATCGGCGGGGGAGTGGGCAAGGCGGGCGAGGTGCTCTTCGCACCGCTGCGCCGCGCGCTGGCCGACTACGCGACGCTGTCGTTCGTCCAGCGGCTGACCGTGACGCCCGCGCTGATGGGCACGGACGCCGGCCTGGTCGGCGCGGCCGCGGCGGCGCTCACCCGGAAGCCGCAAGCGCCCGCGGCCCGCGTCTGACCGGCTGGCGCCGCCTCACGGCCCGAGTCCGACCGTCTGGCGCCCACTCGCGGCCCGTGTCCGACCGGCGGTTCCGGGCGGCCCGGGTTGGACTTGGTGGTCCCGACCGGCGGCCGGTGTCCGATCGGTGATTCAGGGGGCGTGGTCGGTGTCTGGGCGTGGTGGTCCCGGGCTGTGCCTGTTCGGCCGGTGGTTCCGGCCTGCGGCCCCGCGTCTGACCTGGTGTGCCAGGCCGGTGGCTGACTGGTGGTTCCGGCCCGCAGCCGACGTCTGACCGGGGCGGGTCCCGGCGCGCAGCACCACGAAGCGTCGGCTTCAGCAGCGAAGCTCCGCGTCCGGCCGGTTCCGGGTTCGCCCGGTTCAGCTGATGTGGGTTCGGCCGGTCCGCGTGCTCCGAGTCGGTCGCGTCCGAGTCGGTCTCACCCGCACCCGGTGCCGGGTGTGCCCGTCGCGCTGGGTGCCCGGAGTGCCGGGCAGCCAGCGCGACGGGCCGGATGAAGGTGTCCGATCCACCCGTGACTCCGTCCGCCCTCCGTAGTTGAACCGGGCATGAAGAAGCGCAGCATGCTCGCCATCGCCTCCCTCGCCACCGGATTCGTCGTCGCGGCGATCACGCCGTCCCACGCCCTGAGCGGGGACGCCCTGAACGATCTGAACGTCAACGACACGCTCAGCACCGTCGATCACACGGTCGGCAGCGACAACCTGGCGGTCGACGAGGGCGCCCTCGGCGGCCAGAAGAGCTGAAGGATCGCCGCGCGATGCCGGTGCACCCACCACGGGGGCACCGGCGCCGCGTTGTCGGCGCCCCTCATCAGCGGCTGGTTTCCGTGGCAGGGTGGAGCGGGCAAGCCTCAGGGGGCCAACAGAAGAGGGGGAATCGTGATCGTCTGGATCAACGGTTCAACCTGGAAAGTCGCTGGTCAGCGGCTTTCCTGCTGGAACGCCCTCCAGGAACCTAGCCTGAGTTAGCTTCAGTTAGCTTTACTTAGCCCTGGTGGGCAAGATCGTTCTCCCATTCGTCTCCCATGGAGGCACGGAGCGAGCCCCGGCGCTGGCTGTGCTGCCCCGGGACGTTGGTGGCACGCGTGCTGGGTGCTGAACAGGTGAGGGCCTTCTGGGGTCGGTGTGGATTGCGACATCTACGCCCGACCGCAGGAGGCCCTCGTCTCCCACCGTAATGCCCCGCTGACGCCGACCGGCAGGTTGCGTCTGGCGCGCTGCGTCGTCGAGGGCAGCTGGC
This sequence comes from Streptomyces sp. NPDC026500, assembly GCF_055567635.1. NCBI lineage: Bacteria > Bacillati > Actinomycetota > Actinomycetes > Kitasatosporales > Streptomycetaceae > Streptomyces > Streptomyces sp. NPDC026500. The sequence continues at coordinate 335,244 of NZ_JBVHQB010000009.1, forward strand.
CGTTGCGGCGGGCCGCAGAAGGTTTCCAGGTCAGCCCCACCGCCGCCGCCCGCTGGGCGAATCGGTACCGGCGGCACGGCGAGGCGGCCTGCAGGAACGCTCCAGCAGGCCTCACGCCAGTCCGCGCCGGGTGTCTGCCGCGGTCAAGCAGCAGGTCGTGCGGCTGCGACGCGAGCACCGGATCGGCCCGGTGAAGCTGGCGGCTCGGAGCGGCGTCGCCGCGTCCGCGGCCCACCGCATCCTCGTCTGGCACCACCTGCCCGCCCTGGCTGCCTGCGACCGGGCCACCGGCGAGCCGGTCCGCCGCTACGAACGCAGCCGACCTGGCAAGCTGGTCCACATCGACGTCAAGAAACTCGGCCGCATCCCCGACGGCGGCGGCCACAAAGTTGTGGGGGGCCCAGGGCGCCGCAACAGGACCGGCACTGGATGCGCCCCCTGCGCGGTCGAGCGGCGCCTGGCCCAGTTTTGAAGCGTCAGCCGCTCGGCCTCCGACAGCATTACAGGTTCCAGCCGGGTATCGCCCAGGCCCACAGCACAGCGTGAAAGCGCGACCTGCCGCAGCCGAACACTGCAATCTGAAACCGAAGACGCCTCCCGTGGCGACCCACGACTTAGCTGAGCAATTCGGCCGGACAGCAGAAACCGACTGGGGAGGCCGCACCGATCACCGAGTTGTCGCAGGTCGCACTCCCCTCTGCGGCGCCGAGTTCCTGCGGCGGGCGGGGTTGCCCGACCCGGACCCGGCATGGGTGGAGGCGTCGACGCTCATCGAGTGGCGCGGCGGTGGCCCGGAAGCCTGGGCGCACTCACCAATCGGTCGTCGCTCGGCCACTCCGTGAGCAGGATCCCGGTCTCCTCATCCGCGAGGGAGATGTGGGCGCCGGGTACGCCCCAGGTGCCGATCCAGGCAGGGATCTGGTCGCGGGCCGCCGCCTCGCTCCCCCATCAGCCGTGCAGCACGCTCTTGTCGCGGAGGGTCAGGGTGAGGTGGAACCGCTCGGCTGCGTCGGTCACGTCAGCCGGATCCCGCGCGGCCGACGCGGCTCTCGGATGATGGCGCCTTTCGTCTCCAATTCACGGAGCTGATAGTGCACTGAGCTGCGGCTGGTCATTCCGACCGCCGCGCCGATCTCGACGACCGTGGGTGCTTCGCCGCGGTCGACGATGGATTCGCGGATGGTGCGGAGGATGTGCTCTTGGACGTCGGTGAGGTAGTCGACCCTGTGTCTGGCCATACACCAAATTAGAGCGCGTGTTCGATTTGTGGCGCAAGCTGGACGCATGCACGACCTGCCACCCGACCTGCCCAGACTCCGCACCCTACGGACCTGGCACGCCCTCTGGGTGGACCGCCTCGACCAGGCGATCGCCGCGGCCGAGCAGGGCGAAGCGGAACGCGAGCACGGACGGCAGGCCCGGCCACCGCAGCCCGACTGGATGATCGAGCACGGCCTCAACGGCGGTCGGCCCGTCTACGTACACCTCGGCCACTGCCACATGAAGGGGAAGCGCAGCAGGAACGCCTCCCGCGACCAGGCACGCCAGGCACTCGCCGAGGGAGTGCCCGCGTGCACGCACTGCCGGCCGGACACGGAGCTCGGCGTGCTGGAGTAGCCCGCCGGGCGGCCACCGGCCGTGCGGATCATGGTGATGACATGGAGTTTCCGGTGGATGTCGCGCTCGCCGAGGCGGTGCCGCGCCTTCCGGTGGGAAGCGGCTGGTGGTACGAGATCAAGTTCGATGGTTCTCCAGACACCTCGTGATGTCTCATTCGGGTCCGCCCGCAGCGGCCGGGGAAGGGCGGCAAGTCGGGCTTCCAGGAAGAGGCGCGACGCGTGCCACTCAGCGGCAGCCCGGCACTGTCCAGGAGAGCACTGTGGTCACGGCTGCTGCTTTGTGCGGCCGGCTGAGGCTTGTTGGGCGTCCGCGCCGGAGCTGACGTGTCGTTGGGTCTCCTGGGGGCCGTGCCAGTCCAGGCACATCACGGTGGCATCGTCTTCGAGCCGGCCGCCGGCAGCGTCACGGACTGCGGACGTCAGCATCAACGCGGTCTCCCGCGGGTGCAGGCCCCGGGTGCGCTCCAGCAGGGCGGGCAGGTCGACCTGCTCCCCGTGCCGTTCGACCATGCCGTCGGTGAACATGAGCAGACGGTCACCATGGCGCAGATCGAGGTCCTGAACGCGGTAGGGGAGGGTCGCGAACTCGGACAGCCCGAAGGGATGGTCCACTTCGCAGGTGATCACCTCCACAGCGCCCTCGCGCATGCGCAGTGGCCAGGGGTGTCCCGCGTTGACGAGCTGGGCCCGCCCGGTGCGGAGATTGATGCGCAGCAGTTGCCCCGTGGCGTGCCCTTGGCCGTGCTCGACCAGGGCCTGGTCGGCGCGGTGGGCCTGTTCGGCCAGGTCGGCTCCAGCGCGGCGGGCGCCGCGCAGGGCACTCACCAGGACCGTGGCGGCGAGGGCGGCGTCGATGTCGTGGCCCATGGGATCGGTCACCGACACGTGCAGCGCGTCCCGGTCCAGGGTGTAGTCGAAGGTGTCGCCGCTGAGGTTTTCGGACGGCTCCAGGCTCCCGCACAGGGTGAACTGCGCGGCCTCGCACGACAGTGACAGGGGGAGCAGCTGGTACTGGATCTCTGCCGCGAGGGTGGGCGGCCTGGAGCGTTTCCCCCAGGTGTAGAAGTCAGTGAAACGCCCGTTGGCGATCACGATGTAGGCCAGGACATGGGCGGCTTCCCCGACCTCATCAAGGATGTCCTCGCCGGGGGCGGCAGGCAGGAGCAGTTCCAGCAGCCCGATCGCATCCCCCCGGTTGGTGACCGGCACGATCACCCGCTGACCCTGACCGGTCGCCTCCTGATACAGCCGCTGGGTACGGATCACCTCCTCGTAGACACTGCCGAACAAAGGGATCCGCTCCGCCTCCCGCCCGTCTGCCGGGGCGGTCGACAGCCGTGCCACCGCCTTGCCCGTCAGGTCGACGATGAGGAATGAGACCTTCGTGGCCTCGAAACGCCGCCGCAGGTCCTCCGCGATCACGTCCACCGCCTCCACCGGCGCCGCTGTCTCCGCTGCCGTCAGCAACCGGGGAAGTCCACTCTGCCCACCACTCACGACCGCAGTTCCTTCCGCCCGCCCCGCCTACCAGCAAGAGAATCACCACGGCGAGCGCCAACACATGAAAAGTAACAATAAGTGCAGATAATTGCGTTATGTGTTCAAGGAAGTGAGTTTGTTTCCTGGCGTCCACTCGCTGACGCGGCCGTCGCGAATGCTCCAGTCGCGAACTCGACGAAGGGGTGGCCGCCTCTGCCCCGCTGTTGGACAGCAAAGCCGAGACGCTCACAGGTGCCCCAGTCCATATCAAGGGGTCCATGGCTCATGAGACATGGCAAAGGCTGGAGAACGACGGATGGCGCTGCCAGATTCACACCGCGACCGGGCGGGTGTGGAGCCGCCACGGCACTGATCTGTCCCGCCCGTTCAGCGATATCGCGCGCGCTGCGTCGAGCCTGCCGGACGCCGTCCTGGACGGCGAGCTGGTCGCGGTCCTCAAGGACGGATCCGGGGTTGCCTTCGACCGGCTGCAGAGCCGGACCGGCAGCCGCGGTCCTCGAACCGGCGCCGACTTCACTGTCCAAGTCGCGCTCTTCGACGTCCTCGCAGTCGGCGAGCAGGACTGGCGCCAGCGCCCGTACACCGAACGCCGTGCCGAACTGCTGCACCTCCTCGAGCAAGGACCGCCCACGCTGCGCGCGGTACCGGCGACCGAGAACCACGAGCAGGCCCTGGACTGGGTCGGTGCACTGGGCGGGGTGGAGGGTCTGGTGTGCAAGAGGGCCGACGGGCGGTACGCGGCGGGCCTGGCTTCGGGTTGGGTGGTGTGGCGCCTGCGCCACACCACCGAAGCGGTGGTCATCGGGGCGACCGGCCGGACTCCGGCGGCCCAAGCCCTCGTCCTCGACCCTGCCCACCCTGATGGTGACCATGTACCGGCACGCGCTGCTCGGCGACGGTTGCCACACGCTGGTGACGACCGGCATCGGATACGGCACTGCCCTGGCCTGCCACCGGCTCGGCGCCGAGCTGGTGACGAGTGTGGACGTCGACCCCTACCTCGTGGAGGCCGCGGCCGGCCGGCTGGCCGTCATCGGACTGCACCCGCACACTTCTGTCTGCGATCTCACCCAGGCGCCCCTTCCCGGCCGGTTCGACCGCATGGTCTCCACCGTGTCGGTCCGGCCCGTCCCCGCCGCCTGGCTTCACGCGCTGCGCCCCGGCGGGCGGCTGGTCACCACCATCACCGGCACCGGGCTGATCCTCGTCGCCGACAAGACACCGGACGGTGGCGCCCGCGGGCACATCGCCTATGACGGGGCCTCGTTCATGAGTACCCGTCACGGCGACGACTTCGACGACACCACCCCGGGGGCCGGGGTGTGGGAGGCATCGGACGGCGACGGCGACGACGTGATGATCAGCCGGTATCCACTGCTGTACGTACCGGACTCCTGGGCGGTGCACTCGATGCTGGAACTTGCGGCCCCGGTATTGAACACCGCACCCAGTGCGGCGACAACGGAGAACGCACCGTCTGGATGGCGCACCCCGACGGCTCCTGGGCACGGGCCTGCGCGGACGGCCCACGCCAGTCACCGATGGTCCACCAGGGCGGCCCGCGCCGTCTGTGGGACCTGCTGGAGGAGATCCGTGACCGCCTCAACACCGTGGGCGAACTGCCCGTCTACGGCGCCACAGTCACGATAACCCCCGACGGCGAGACCACTCTCTCCCGCGGCCGGTGGTCAGCCACCCTGTGACGACGTTCGACGCTGCCCAGCCCGCGACCCCGATCGAGGCTCCTGCCAGTCCTGACCTATGCCCGGCGGGTCACGCTGCGCCGACTCATCGTCCGGGGCACTGGAAGCCGCGTCGAACCAGAAGGTGCGCGCGGCCCAGGGGCTGTCCTGGATCCCGGCGGGCGGCGGGTGGCGGTCAAGGCGTCCACCCGGCACAGGCCGGCGACGAGGAGTTCCGGGCCCGGTTCAAACGGGAAGTCGAGCTGTCCCGCCGGGTCACGGGGCCCTGTCTGGTGCCGCTGCTCGCCGCAGACCCCGGCGCGCCCGATCCCTGGCTGGCCACCCCGTACGTGCCTGGCCTTACGCTCGGCGGGCACATCGCTGCGCACGGCCCGCTGTCCGGGGCCCGGTTGTACGCGCTGGCGGTCGGGACCGCGGCCGCGCTGGCGGCCGTCCACGCGGCCGGGGTGGTGCACCGCGATGTGAAGCCGGGGAACGTCATCCTGGCCCCCGACGGGCCGAGGGTGCTTGGACTTCGGAATCGACCACGCCCTGGACGGCACGTCGGTCACCCGGACCGGAGTGATGACCGGCACCGCGGGCTGGATCAGCCCCGAGGGCTACCGCACCGGCCCTACGGGGCCGGCCGGGGACGTCTTCGCCTGGGGAGCGCTGCTCGCCTACGCCGCCACCGGACGGCTGCCGATCGGCACCGGCGCCCCGGACGCGGTCGCAGCCCGGGTGATGTCTGCCGCCCCCGACGCTAGTAGGACTCGTTGACCCGCTCCGCATTTCCCGCGCCGGTCGCTGTCCCCGAGTCCTCACGGATGAACGCGGATGATCGTCTTCCCCTTGCGTCGCTCGGTCGGGTTGAGGGCGGCGACGGCATCGTCGAGGGTCGAGACGTCACCGATGTTCGTCCGCAGTCGTCCGTCCCGCACCCGCTGCACGATCTCACCCAGTTCGGCACGATCGGCCTCGACAACGAAGTCCACCGCCAGGCCCTCAGCGGGTCGCGCCTCGACCGGGCCGACGATGGACACCAGCGTTCCTCCGGTCTTGATCAGGGCAGCGGACCGCTTCTGGACGTCGCCACCGATGACATCGAAGACCAGATCGACGTCGCCGACGTCTTTCAGCGCGTCGTTCTCGAGGTCGACGAACTCATGCGCACCGAAGGCGAGTGCTTTCTCACGGTCGGCGGCGCGTCCGGTGCCGATGACGTAAGCGCCGGCCTCACGTGCGAGCTGGGTGACCATCGTCCCGACTGCCCCGGCTGCGCCATGGGCGAGGACGGTCTGGCCAGCCTGAAGGCGGCCGTGCTGGAACAGCCCCTGCCACGCGGTCAGACCTGAGATTGGCAGGGACGCGCCTACGGTGAAGTCGACGTCGCCGGGCAGCGGTGCGAGGTTGCGTGCTTCGATCGCGACGTACTCCGCAAGGGTGCCGTCGCGGTGCCAGTCGGCGAGGCCGAACACCCGCTGCCCGATCGACAGCCCCGTCGTGCCGTAGCCGAGGGCGGTGACCACTCCGGCCAGCTCGTGGCCGGGGATCGACGGTGTCCTCTCACGGCCGGCGCGATCGGTCCAGGTCGATGGCCACTCCATCTCGGTCGGGACGAAGCCCGATGCATGAATTTGAACGATGACGTCGTTGATCGATGCCTGCGGCTCGGGCCGCTCCACCAGCGTCATTCCGGCCGTTCCCGCAGCCTGGTCCGTCACCACGATCGCTTTCATGGGAATTGCCTCCTCGGTCATTTGCCGCTTTGGTGGAAACGTTGCAGGGATGGAAAGCCTGTTCGATATCCCCTCGGCGGGCTGTTAGGACGCGGCCGGCCGATCTGGACAGCGTCGGCCGGACTGCTATTCGCTCGTCGTCATGTCTCCGACCTTAGGAGCGGAGCAGCCCAGGGGTATGGTCCATTTTCATGGCGAAACCTTGGGCCACTTCAGCACGTTGAAGGCGGTGAGTCGATGGACGCCACGGGACACCATCAAATGGACGGAGCTCACCACCTCCAGGAACTGGCGGACGACCGCAGCGTCGATACGGCCATCCGCAGCGCGGTCCACCGGCCGTAGCGAGCGGGAGATTCGCAGCAGAGGTTCGGCAGGTGTGCTGGCGCACCGTGTGAACTGGGCCCTGAAGTCAGTTGGGCGGGCTGCTACGTCGCTGCCTGCTCCGTGTGCCGGTCGGGCGCTGTATGCGTAGGGCGTATGGGGTCTTGCGTGCGGTCGGAAGGACGCCTGTCACGATCAGGCGCGGGATCTCCGTGGTACTGCGGGCGTGACTGAACACCCAGATGCTGTCTTCGATCTCGCGGTGGCCTGCGGAGTGGTCGCTGGCGTCGCCGACGAGCAGGAAGGCGAAAGGCGGTCCGGTGGCGGTGTAGTTCGCGGCCTGGGCGAGGTAGTCCCGCCGAATGACGTCCTGGGACTTCCATCGCGACGTGCGCCACTTGATTTCCGCTACGAACCGGCTGCCGAGCTGCGGAGTGAAGATCACATCTGCGCGACCGCTGGCCACATCCGACCTTTCCCTCTCGACGCTGCCGGGCGGGAAGAGAGGGGAGAGGTGCTGATGGAAGTCGTCCTGAAGGTGCTTCTCGTTCCAGGGGATCTCGACGTCCTCGGCGTTCTTACGTGGCGGTCCGAGGTAGGCGGTGCGGTCGCCGTAGAGGTTGGCCTGGGCGTCGAACCGGTCGTAGAGGAAGCGCAGGAAGTGCTCGAGGAGCGTGGTGAAGTAGTGGCTGTCGCTGGGCTTCCAGGCGGGGCTGGTCTTCATGATTTCGAGCAGCGTTAGTAGGTGCGTGTCGACCCGGGCGTTGCCCGTGGGGGTGTATCCCTTGGTGATTTCGTGTGCTCGCTGCTCGAGCAGGTCGAGATCGTGTGGGTCGGAGCCGCCGTCAGTGCGGAAGAGTGCGGCGAGCGCTGGGCGGCCTTCCAAGAGTTTTCCCGGCATCCCCTCCTGGGGTGCTGCCGTGCTGGCCGACTGCTGGCGCCGTCTTTGGACGGCTTCATACAGCGCCTGGGCGTCTGGGTGATCGGTGAACTCGGGGTCGTGGGCGAGGGCTTGTTCCATTTGATGCAGCAGGCCTTCGCTGCGTACGAACGGAGCTTCCAGGGTGGGGCTGATCAGGGCGGTGAGCCCTGCTCTCTGTCTCTGCGACGTTCGGCGTCCAAGATCGCGAATACTTGGGTTAAGGAGAGTTTCCGCTGGTCAAGAGCTCCTTCCATGCGTGCTGGTGAGAAGGTTTGTGGGCGCTTTGTAGCGCGGTTGACGCCGTGATGGCGGCCCCGATGCCGCTGATGGACGAAATCGTGGCGGCGCATGAGTGAGGGCGATACCTCAGGGGAGGTACCGCCCTTGATCGAGGGGGCTCGCTGTCAGCGGCTCTTGGGCTTCGGTCTGATGGCTGCCGTGATGGCGGAGTCCGGCTGCGGGTCGGCGATGTCGAAGGTGCTCTCGGCTGGTACCTCGAAATGGAATCGGCCGCGCAAGTTGATGTGGCGGTACCGGAGCAGGGAGAGCTGCCGGATCTCGCTGTCAGAGACTGCCTTGCCCTGGCTGCGCAGCTTTTCGACGATCTTGACGATGTAGATCGTGTTGAAGTGGGCCACGATGTTCAGCACAAGGCCGAGAACACCGAGCTGGTCTTCCAGTCCGGGCTGATATTCGGGCTGGGGACCGTCGATCCCGTGGAAGACGCGCCTGGCCAACTGATTGCGATCCGTGTGGAGTCGGCTTTGGGCTTCGATGCCGTGCCGGTAGTCAGGATTGTCGTAGAGGCTGAGCAGGTGGCGGGATTTCGCGATGCGTCCGATGGCGACGATGGCTGCGCCGAGCCTGGTGGGCGTGCCGTTGCGGGTGAGGATCTGCAGGGCGGTGTACGCGCTCACGACTCCGTGGTGGATCGATCCGGCGACTCGCAGGATGTCGTCCCAGTTCTCGGCGATGAGGGCGACGTCGACGTGCCGGCGTGTGGCGTCCTGGAGCGGGCCGTAGTCGGCTGCTGTGTCGATGCGCCACAGCTTGGTGTCCGCCATCTGACTCGAGGTGGGCTGGTAGGAGTAGCCGCACAGGGACAGGAGCCCGAAGACGAGGTCTTCGTGCTTTCCGGCTTCGGCCACGATGGCGTGGGGATGCCCGGGGATGGACGTTGAGGAATTGCGCTGGTGGCTGATGAGGCTGTCGAGTGCCTCCAGTGCGACGCTTGGTCTGCCGCTGACCAGGCGCCCCGACAGTTGGATGGCCTGCTCCGTGAGCACGGTCAACCACGTGATTTCTGTCGAGCCTTTCGGCGCGATGGGCAGCTTGGCCGTTCCGTTGGTCAGGGTGAAGCGGTGGCCGTCCACGGATGCGAGCTGCATGCTGTCGCTCAGCGTGCTGCCCAGGAGGGCGGCCTGTTCGGTTTGCATGATCTTGTTGAATGCTTCGATGGTCTCGGGGTGGAAGTAGTTCCGGCTGATCATGTCGAGGTGCGTGGCATCGAGGGCGGCCTTGTCGCCTGCGACAGCTGCCAGTCCAAGGTTGCAGCCGACTCCCACCATGACGGCGGCCAGGGACAGCTGGAACTCCGTGTGCGGGGATGTGCCGCCCTGGACTGTGGTGAAGGCGGCCGTTCCGGTGCGGTTGAGGACGTTGAGCAGAACGTCGGGCAGTTGCACCGTCGGGAGCATCTCGTCTACGCGCCTGCTCAATGGTGATGTGCGGGAGGCCGGGCTCTTCAGAAGGTGCAGATTTCCGTTGGCGAGGACAACGTGGCTGCCTTCTGGCAGGCGGGAGGCGACCCGTGTGAGATCCGCATGCAGGTTCTCTCGGGCCTGTTGGAGGTAGGCGTCGGGGGAGCCGGGAAGGTTGAGGACGGAAAGAGTGCCAGAACGTGTCTGAGCCCAGGCGTCGTCGGTCAGCAGGGCGGCGCGGAGGTCGCCCCACCGGGTGCAGCCGCGGACGTAGATCTCCCGCTTGCACAGTTGCTGATGAAACGTCTCCAGGACGCACACGGCGTACGCCTGCAGGTTCACCGGGCCTTCGGTCTGCGAGGGGCTGGTTCGCACGAGTTTTCCCCACGAGCCCTTGAGCAGCCGGATGTCGATGTCCTGGAGTGTCGCGTCCTTAAGGTCCAGCAGCTGCGGAAGTGCACGAAGAGCGGTCAGGGCCGGCTGGCCTGTCCGAGTGGCGTCGAGGGGCACTCTGTCGACCAGAGTAGCGACGATCTTGCGCACGGCCGGGTACTGCTCTACGGCCTTGGCGCGGCGGGCCTCGTCGGTGTCGGAGTCCCGGGTCGGCATGTGCTCCAGGAAGTTCTTGGCTGCGGCCGCCAGGGTGTCCCGGTCGGCGACCGCCTCGAGCGCCGCCCTGACCGACGCGGTGTCCGTCTCGGGATCGGTGATCTCGCCGGTCTGGGGATCAACGAGTTCCTCAACCAGACCAAGGACAGCGACAAGAGCTTCCGCGGCCAACACTCCGTCTGGGCCGAACTGCGGGAACTTCTCCGCGAGCGCCTTGTCGGCCCATCTCTTGGGCTTGACGATGAGACGTTCGGTGATCAGCTTGTCGAGGACGTCGATCGCGTCGTCGAGGGCAGTCCGCTCGAGGCTTTTCACGGCTGCCAGGACTGCGGCCCGTACCCCGTGCTGCCCCTTGAGACGGTCTACACGCTTGGTCATGGCGCGCCGTGCCAGCCACGTCAGCTTGCGCGGAAACACATCTGAGACGTCCACGCTGGCGAAGCCCAGAGAATCGATTTCGTCCACGCGGTCGAGAGCCCGTTCGAAGTTCGCCGCCGTGGGTGCTCCGACACCGCGGCGAAGCCTGGCCAGCGTCGACTGGGTCGCGCCCTTCGGCACCTGCAGCAGTGAACTGATGGTGTCGGTCTGGCTGGGCGTCAACTTTCTGTAGAGCGCGTGCAGGAGGGCGTCCTCGGCTCTGTTGTGAACGCTCACCACCAGTTCGTGCAGCGCCGCGTAGGTGGGCAGAAGCACTTTCTGTCTGTGCAGCCAGGCAACCGCCTGAAGGGTTAGTGCTTTGGTGCCATCCGTGGAGGTCTCCAGCCAGGTCTCCAGCTGCTCCACGAGTCGGGGCTCGGCGGTCGCGAACGCCGTCCACCCGTCCTTCTCCGAGATCTCCCGGCGGTGAGCCCAGACGGTCTCCTGGTTACCTCCGTACTGCCTGATCGCAGGTAGGGGATCCGGTGTATCGAGTTGGTCAGCCACGCGCAGGACCACGTCGTCGGGGATCCTGTCGATGTCGGTCTCGAAGCGCCCCTGGTAGCGCACCACGGTCAACTGCACTGCGTACCCCAGCCGGTTGTGTTCTCCCCGTTTGGTGCGGATCAGCCGGTGATCCTTCTCGCTCAGGACCAGATGGTCCCAGTCGGCGTCCGGAATCCCGTGTGCCAGCCACGGAAACCCGGCGCTTTCCCGGGGCCGTTCCTCCGGCATGTCCACTGTCTCTCCTCTGACGATCGGACAACCACGAGGAGGAAGACTCGGACCCTCGGTCGGCCGGGGTCAAACCGCACTTCGGGGGAGATTCGCCCTAACTCAACTTTTCGTGATCTTGAAGCCCGAGCGTGTCCGGGGGTCCGCTATTGGGGTGGAGTGCGCCCGGGTCGGTCCTTGCGCGCATCTACGGTCCTCGGCCATGGAGCACATGTGGATCGAGCCGGGAGCCACGGACCCCGGTTACACCGACGAGCAACTCAGACGTGCGAGATCGTTCGCGGAACAGGACTTGCAGGCATCACGGATGCAGTTGGAGGCCCGTTTCGGGCTCGGTGACATCTGTGCCGAAATCGTCGGCCTGTCGGGCACCGGTGCAGCGGAGTCCCACCCTCTGGAGCCCTTGGCCGGCCAACTCGGCTACGCCAGCGCCACCCTTGACCGCTACCGGCGTGTAACCCAACAAGCGGGTATGCAGCTGCGGGAGCGTCTCACGGCGTCTGCCGTCCACGTGCCGTGGACGTGCGTGGTCACCGCGTGTGTCACCGACCCTGCAGAACAGGCGCGTCGTGTCGGGCTGCTCCTCGGAAGGCTCGCGAGCGCCGAACGAGCGGGGTGGCCGGCCGTGCTTGACGCGGGGGAGTACGCGCGAGCTGTCGGCCTGGCAGAGGGGGTAGGCAGCGGTAGGGGCGAGCCGGGAGACATCGTCGCTCAACTCAACCGCGAAGACGTCCGGAAGGCCGTGGTTACAGAGCTGACCAAATCGCCTGAGGCTGTCCTCGCTGTTCTGCAAGAGCCAATGGTGCGAGAGGTCCTCCAGGACCGGGATGTCGCGCGGTACGTACGCGAACAGATGCGCCCGACCGCCGGCCCCGACGACGCCCTGCTGGACGAACTGATCGGCGCCGCCGATCGCGACCCTCGCGCCGACTGGACGATCCGCTACTTCGACCTGGCACACAAATGCAGAGAGATCCTCCTGCTCGGCCCCGAGGACTTCGCCGACGTCGATGATCCGGACGTGTGGCAGTCCGTCGAATCCATCCGCGCCTCGGTCCTCTCCTGGGCCGACCGCGTGCTGGAAAAGCGTCCCCGTCCCATCCGACTCCTCTCCGGAAGGTGAAGCACGTGCCGATTCCCCACGCCGCCGGCCGCTATCCCAACGCCGTGCGTGATGTCCTCGATCGCGAGGCCCTCCGCTGTATCTCCCAGGGCGGGAGCGAAGCCGAGCAACTCGCCCGGATGCACACGGTCGTCCGCTCGAAATTCAAAGCGCTCTCACCCGAGTACCGCCCGATCCTCGACCGAGCAGTCAAGTCGATGTGCACCACGTCGTTCAAGAAGGTCTGCAAGGAACTCCGTCTCGCTGCTCTCGCCGGGCCCACCGTCCCCGAACAGGGCACCGGTATCGAAACCGGGCACGGATGCGGTGCTGGCCGGACAGAGTCGCCCGGCAGCGCGATGACAGGTTCCGCGAATGAGGGAAGCGACGATGAACGCGTCGTCGCCAAGGTCCTCATCGGAGAGGGCGGCGAGCTGACGGAGAAGACTGCCCAGCAATGCGTCTTGGAGGACCTCGACCGCATCATGGAAATCCTCCCTCCCCTCGCTGAGCGCGATCTGAGAGAAGCTGATCGTCTCGACCGCACAGCCAAGGAATCCGCCCGGGGAGCCAAGGAACACCGAGCCCGCGCCGACCGCATCCTCGCCCTGTTCAAGCGCTACGACCGGCTCGTCATCGGTATCGACAACCTCCCAGGGATCTTCAACCTCGCCGACTACATCAACGAAGTCGGACCACCGGCCCTGGGCCTGGACGACGAAGACGCCGAACTCCTGCAGTACGCGGCCGCCCTGTGACCGAATCCGTCTGGCACAAGGAAATCAAGGGCTGGGGAGTGGCCACAGAGATCTCTTTGGGCAACCGCAGAGCCGACTGCCTGCTATCCGGAGGCCTTCGGGCCGAAATCCAGTCCAGGTGGCTTCCACCTGCGGAAGTCACTGGTCGGGAAGCACATGCAGACCTGTGGCTTCTGGACTGCAGACTCGCCCATACGTCGGACCGGCTCCAGGCATGGAGCGATCCGCGGCTTGGCGGACTGTTCCGATGGAACCGCGCCTGGCAGGGGTTCAGCGTGTCCAAGCGACCGGTCTTCCTCAACCTGGAACTCAATATCCGCACGGGTCACGGCAGCTTCCTGGAGGTAACGGGCTGGGCCTTCGACGGACCCCGCGCCACGGGAACCGGCCGAATCCACACAGCAGCCGCCATGCGCTCCTGGATGCGCTACGGCATTCCGCTCCCAACCATCGAGGCTCCATGACGACCCAGCAGGCACCTGCACGCGAGACGCGACCACGCCACCGGACCGTGGTGATCGAGCTGGAAGGACTCCTCCAGCACGTGGCTGCCGAATACCACGCAACCGGTGCACTCGTCGGACGTCTGGTGACAGCCAGGGCCTTCTTCGCCGAATCTGCATTCGGAGAGTGCCCAGTGCCCGTAGCCATGGCACTGCACAGGCCCACCGCTCGCACCGACCCGAGGCTGATCGTCGTGGACGACCTCGCCGAGAAATGGGTCATGGGATTCAACATCCAGCACAACTTGCTCCCCTACCGCATCACCACCTTCTATCCCCTCTGACCCGCCGCGTGGAGGGCTCCTGGAGGGAAGCGAGCCGACAGCGGGTTCCACCTGCGGCTCGTCGGCGTCTGAGGGTCGATCTTGACGTAGTGGGAGGTGCGACTGTCCGGATCATCAGCGTTGTCGTGCCGGGCACTCACCCGGGCCCCGCACCCGCAGCACTTCAGCGGGGCCACGTACCGCGGCTCCGGTTGGCGGTCGATCTCGGACCGGTCGTAGCCCGCGAGCGTCGGTGACCCACGGGATCCGCACCCCGCGCTTCTTCGTCGGCTTCGGCACGCGCCCTCCAGCGACGGGCGCTCTCCCTCGATCCTGCCCTCTCACCACATGGCGGGCAGGTCCATCGGCGAAACGGCGAAGCCCCAGCTCCCACGAAGCCGGTACGACAGGGTTGTTCCCCGCGAGGTTTTTCCCGGGTCGCTCTGTGCGGTGCGGCGAGATGGGGGTGCAGGCCGAGTCTTCCTGACCGGTCTGTGCCGCCGGTGTGCCGGCACCTCGCATCGTTGAAAGGACTCCGTCCATGGGCAATCTGCCTGGACCCGGGCCGGCCAACCGGCCTGGTCTTCCCGTGCTGCTCCTCGTGATCGGCGACGGCGCGGCGGCTGCGCAGAGCCAGGCGTGGGCGAGCGCCGTGGCGACGGCAGCCGCGGTCTACAGCGTCATTACCGGCACCAGGAGCGGATCATGACCCGTACAGCACCGTCTGCTCTGGAACGCGCTCTGATCGCGGAGGTCGGTAAGTGCGACATCACCGTGAGCGCGCCCCAGCTTGAGCGGTGGCGCGGTCAGTTGTGGCTGGCACCGGCCACGCAGTGGACCGACCCCGCCACCGGCGCCCGCTCCGGCCAGGGCGGCAGGAGCGGCTCGATCAGCGCCCACAAGTCGTCGTCCACGATCCACGGCCGAGTGCTCACACCATCCCGAACGACCGAATCATCACATCGGTCACGCCCGACCAGGGCACTTGAACAAGATCGTGTTACGAGCTCATAGCGAAAAGTAAGGGCTGCCCCCGGCGTCCGGGCGGAACACGCACGCCCCCGCTGCTCCCCTTCCTTCCGGCGTACGCATCCGGATGATGACCGGGCGGCAAAGGGACCCGATGGACCACCAGCCCATCGAAACAAGGACACGCCCCGACTCCCCGACCCGCTCGCGCAGGCCGTCCGCGTACCCAGTGGCCGAGTAGGAAGCATGCAGAGAGTGCAGTTTGCTGTCGCCCCGGGTCGGGCCCGTACGAAGCGAGCCGGACGGGATTCCGGACCGACGGCCACGGTGTTGGAGCCGGGGCTGTCGGTGCTTCGCTCCCCGGCGTGAACGGGGTGGGGGACTGGGTCGGGAGGTGGCGGGCCCAGCATCCAGGGGAGGGCGGGCTTGCAGCACACAGGCCATCACAAGGAAGGGAACATATGTTTCATTTTTGGGGTAGTGAGTACGGTACGGGCGTCGGATGGTTGGATGCCGGTATCCGGTGGTGCGGCGGTTCGTTGGGGTTACAGCGGGCCGCGGCTGCGCCGTCGGAGATGAGGCTCGGTTCGAGGGGATGGAGGGCCGACCGGTGAGTGATCGCAGTTCGATCGAGTGGACCGAGGCGACGTGGAACCCGACCACGGGATGCGACCGCGTCTCCGAAGGGTGCGACAACTGCTATGCGCTGACGCTGGCGAAGCGGCTGAAGGCGATGGGGTCGCCGAAGTATCAGGCCGACGGTGACGCGCGAACTTCCGGGCCCGGGTTCGGGCTGACGGTGCATCCGGACGCGCTGCGCGTGCCGTACGGGTGGAAGAGCCCGCGCACCGTCTTTGTGAATTCCATGAGCGACTTGTTCCACGCACGGGTGCCGCTCGACTACGTGCGTCGTGTCTTCGATGTGATCGCGGAGACTCCGCAGCACACTTACCAGGTGCTCACCAAGCGGGCACGACGTCTGCGGCAGGTCGCGGACCGGCTGGAGTGGCCGGACAACCTGTGGATGGGGGTGTCGGTCGAGTCCGTCAAGGAGCTGCCGCGCGTCGACGACCTGCGGCAGGTTCCGGCCGCGGTCCGCTTCTTGTCCTGCGAGCCGCTGCTCGGACGGTTGGACGGCCTGGACCTGGCAGACGTGCACTGGGTGATCGCCGGCGGCGAGTCCGGCCCCCGCTTTCGGCTGGTGGAAGAGGAGTGGATCACCCACATCCGTGACACCTGCCAGGATGCTGGCGTCGCATTCTTCTTCAAGCAGTGGGGTGGGCGTACGCCGAAGGCCTCCGGCCGCCTGCTGGAGGGCCGTACGTGGGATGAGATGCCGCTGCCAGTCGCAGTGTGATCCTGCGCGGGTCGCCGGTGGTGGCCTGGCGCGAGTTCAGGCAGTCGGCGGCTGCACGATCAGCTCGCGGGTCTTGTCGCCGCCGATGCCCGTACTGGGTGTCTTGCCCTCACCGTGAAGGTACTTGACCGCTTTGCGGGCCGCGGGTTCGGTGACCTGCCCGTAGTACTGCCCGAACAGTTCCAGCGTGTGATCGACAAGTTTGACGGCGCGGCCGCTCTGCAGCAGCCGCTCCAGGTTGGCCGCTATGACCGGAACCGCTTCCTTCTCCACCACGGCCGGGTCCGGGCGCAGAATTGATGCCGTGGAGAACAGAGCGTCCGGGTCCTCCTGCTCTTCCTGCAGCTCCAGTGTCTTCCACCATTCGCTCCGGGCACGGGCGACCGCGTCGCCGAACACCCACAGGCCATACGGGCTGCGAGTGGCGAAGACGAGGTAGTAGACCGGCTTCCACGTGGGATGTTTGGCCACCGGAACGAAGTGCACGAACATACCGGTGCGCTGTTTGAGGCGCCGGGCATACTCGGCAGCCACGGCCTCCGCCGCGTCCTCTTCGGCGCTTCCGCCGGTGAAGTACTCCCGCCACCAGCGGCCCCCGCAGACTGCGTCGAAGCGCTCCAGGCTTTTCTCGTTGCCCTTGGGAGAGCGGACGTGGCCTCCCAGGCGGCGCACCGCCATCATGCTGAAGTTCATCAGCAGCTCGGTCGCCGGACGTCGCTGTGGCCGGCGCTGTGCCAGTACGTCGACAAGCCGGTCCATGGGCAGGCACAGCCCGCACGGATCCAGGAAAAGGAACAGGGGCACGCCCATGGCACGCTGTACCACGTCGTCCAGGACGTCGTTGACCTCGCCGTGGTGCGCGCGGGCGTCAACCCCGCGGGCCTGGTAGCCGCGCAGGACCTGTTGCAATCGCTCGAACGACCTGGCCTGCTGTTCCACGAAGAAGCACGACAGGTTCAATCCGCGTGACTGGTAGTAGGAGGCGACCCGCAGCGCGATCTCTGCCGAGCCCGGTTCGCCGTTCTCGTACCGGCCTTCGCCGGCGTAGCCGTCCAGGTACACCACACGCCTGTCCTGAGCCTGCGTGCCCGTCATGCCGCCGAAGGGCGGGATGTAGCGGCGTAGCAGGTCGTGCTTGAACACGCTGGGCAGCGCCTTGCCCTGCCAGTAGGTCCCACCCGTCCCCGTCGACATGATCCCCCACCCTGTTACCAGTCAACTACCTGCCGTAACGCATAGTGAGTCACCGGCCCACGCTCGACAAGGGGCCCATCACGCCAGACGCCTCACGCACGCGTCGCCGCCGGGCGCTCGCACGTGACTTGAGAGGCCACGGGAGCAGGACTCGGTTCCGCCCCTACTCCCTACGAGTGACGCGGATGCCGTCAGGGCGCGAGGTGTTCGCGTCACTGCCGAAAGGGGTCGATGACTTGGCCCGCGTTGCCCGAACCCACCACCCGGCGTTGGTCCGGCGACGATGATGCTCAGGCAGGCAGCTGGGTGACGGGA
This sequence comes from Streptomyces sp. NPDC026500, assembly GCF_055567635.1. Lineage (NCBI taxonomy): Bacteria > Bacillati > Actinomycetota > Actinomycetes > Kitasatosporales > Streptomycetaceae > Streptomyces > Streptomyces sp. NPDC026500. Next base: position 352,952 of record NZ_JBVHQB010000009.1, read on the forward strand.
GACGCCTGTTCGGCGAATTGGTCCAGCTGCTGCTGACGGCGCTGTTCGTTGCGCAGGGACTGCGGTGAACTCTGCGAGGGCTGTGCTCTCGGTGAGGTGCGGTTGAAGCGCTGCCGCTTGGTCGAGGGGTCGATCTCCCGGTCCTCCGGGGTTTCGTCGACTCGGATGCGCAGGGTGTGGTTCTTCACCTGACAGGGGATGGTCAGCCGGTGGCAGGAGCGGGTCCGGCGCCGGAACGTACCTCGCCTGGCAGTCGCAGCCGACGGGACTCGGTTATGCCCCATGCAGGCCGCTTGGGTGGAGTCGAAAACCGGCCATATTTTGCCGGACGGATA